>DCAW01000131.1:0-36680 GCA_002313895.1 Dehalococcoidia bacterium UBA1123 | reverse complement strand
CAACTTAAATAATAACATACACCATAGCTTTGGCCTGTCACACATGAAGCGCTATTATTGGTTGGTTCTGTCCGGGTGAGCTTTTCCATGAATCAAAGCCTGATGCAACTCGATCGACTATAGAATGTCCGCAGAACGGGCAGCAACCCGAGGTTTTGATGGACGCTGAAGACTCAGAACTGGTCGTCCGCAGCAAGGACGGCGATCTGCATGCCTTCAATTTCATAGTCCAGCGATACCAGTCTCAGGTGCTGAACCTGTCTGCCAGAATTATAGGAGACAGAGGTCGCGCTGAGGACGTGACGCAGGAAACCTTCATCTCGGCTTACCAGGCCATTGGTCGGTTCCGAGGCGGCAGTCTGCGTGCCTGGCTTATGCGAATTGCCGCCAATGCCAGCCGAGATTCCCTTCGCGGGTCTCGACGACGACCGGAGCAGTCGTTGGATGAGTCTCTCGAAAGCCCGTCGTTCCAGCCCGTTTCCGCTGAACCCTCCCCGGAGGAACACGCCGAGCGCAGTGAGTTGAACGCAGAGCTTCAAAAGGCGATACTGGCGCTTTCCGACGATCAGCGCGCCGTGCTGGTGTTGATCGACGTTCAAGGATTCAGCTACGAGGAGACCACCGAATCTGTTGGCGCGTCAATAGGCACCGTCAAGTCGCGACTGAATCGCGCCCGTAGACGGGTTCGCGACATCTTGATGGAGCGAAGGGAACTTTTACCGGATAGATTTCGTCAGTAATAGTGACAAAATTGGTTTGCGTGCTTTCGATTCGACATCCACACAACGTAATACGAATAAAAATATTTTGATCAGCATAACGAGTTCAAGGGAAAGAAAAATTGATTGGGTTCCTGGCAAATAGAAAACACGCTCGACTGCGCGAGCTCGTGTCGTCCTTTATTGACGACCAGGTAACCGCTTCCGAGCGTCGCGAGGTCGAAGAACACCTGGCCTCGTGCGAATCTTGCCGGCTGGGCCTTGAATCAATGCGGTTCACCGTGGAACTGTTGAACGACCTGCCGCAGATTAAATCCCTGCGAGACTTCACCCTATCTGCAGCGCCGGAGGCAGTTCCGGTTCGGCGATCCGCTGGGTGGGCAACAGGATTAGCGACATCGTTGGCCGCAATGCTTCTGGTGGCTCTGTTGTTGGGAGACATAACTGGCCTGTTGACCCAGACTCATCAGTTAGAACAACAAGCTCAATCTTTATCACGACCCTCAACCGAGGCTTCGAGTTTCGCGGCTCCAGCGGCGCCTGCGCCAGCGTTCGTCCCTGTCCCACCATCGGCTCCGCGGCCGGCTCCAGCTCCGGCTCCAATGTCGGCAGCAGCGCCCGCAGTCGCGCCAACCCCAGCAGCGGCAATGGCAGCAGAAGCGCGAGCACAGGCAGAATCTCAAGATTTAACCCAGCCAGCCCTCACCCAGATTCTGGGGGCGACGCCGGCTCCTGCGTCAGGTTCTTCCGCAGGCTTGACTGAGGCGCGAACTCGAGAGGCAGAGGCTGTTATGTCGCAAACAGAGTCAGTCCAATCAGCGCAAGACGCAGCGACTGAAAAAGAAACTACGTCGCTGTCATCGTCTCAAGAATCACCTACACCGACTATTGCCACGTTGTCCACTGGTATCGGTGGCGAAATTGCGGCCTCAGCAGCCCGACCTCAGCCAATAATTGAGGAACCAACCGCGCCGCCGCGACCGACCCCTGCGCCGCTCGTTCCTGAGCGTACGCCGGTTCCGTTGCCCACGATCGCGCCGTCAATCGAGCTGGACGCTGACGACAACGGCCTATCGCTGCCGTTGCGACAACTGGAATTGGCCGTCGGATCGCTCGTGTTGCTGTTGGCGATTGTCACATTATGGGTGCGCGTGTCGCGACGGCCAATCGTCTAGGTTTCTCAGAGCCCGGTGGCCATACGAGCGTAAAACCCATGCCAACATCGCACTCGAAATCTGTCCTACCCAAGTCCATTTCACCGAATTCAGACGATCCCGGAATTTCACAAGATTCGATGGAAATTTTTGGATTCGAGTTTCGTCTGTATATAAGAACCGGGAAAATCCAGAAGGTCTGGAAATCAAAAAGACATCAACAATCGTCCGAATTGACAAGGAGAATCAACGATGAACATAAAGAAAACTCTGCCAGTTACCATCGGCATAACGGCGGTCGCGCTGTTTGCGGTCGCATGTAGCAGCGGAGAGTCGTCCACAACGGGCGAAACTCCGCTACCACAACAATCGGCTCCTGTGGTAACGGCTCCGTTCAATCAGACGTCGATTCCTGTGGCCGCACCCGCTGTCCCCGCCAAGACCGGCCCGGTCGCGGCGGCTCAGGCGGTAAGTTCAGTAGCAAGCTCGGCCAGCCTCAGCGGCGCTCCCACGCTTCAATCCACCAGCGGAAACTCCGGCATCTGGGTATTGGGAGAAGGCAGCGTCACGTTGGAACCCGATCTCGCGATGCTGAATCTGGGAGTCGAAACCACCGGCAAAACCGTGGCGGCCGCCAGAGCCGAGGCCGCAACAGCGATGGACGCGATGGTCACATCCCTTAAGAGCAACGGCATTGCAGCCATCGACATCCAGACACAGTTCTTCAACATCTCCCCGCAGTACCAGTGGACAGAGGTTCTGGAGAACGGCATTCGCACTAGCAAACAAGTCTTGACTGGTTACCGGGTCACCAACAATGCAGCGATCAAGATTCGTGACATGGAAAACGTAGGCCCAATCATCGACGAAGTGTCCGAAGCTGGCGGAGACGCGGCCCGCATCAACGGAATTAGCTTCACAGTGGAGGACACTTCCCCGCTGAAGGTTTCGCTGCGAGCAGACGCCGTGGCCGACGCGATTGCAAAAGCCAACCAGTTCGCGAACCTCACCGGCGTGGATCTGGGCAGGCTGGTGTTCATCTCTGAGACCGGCGGAAACGCTCCTCAGGTCCGGGCGTTCCCGGAGGCCGACTTCGCGATGGCTGTGTCGAGTTTCGCACCGTCCACCAGCATCAGCGGCGGCGAGCTTGAGATCACCATGAGCGTGCAGGCGGTCTTCGAAATCCAGTAATTCGCATCAATAGTCACCCCCCACTTTCAGGGGCGGGCCTACGGGTCCGCCCTTATTTGATTCCGAAAGGCGCCAAAAAGGGCACAGTTCGCCCTTTGCATTAAGGTGGTCAGAATAGATAGTATTATGGGTGGCGTGAGCATTGCCGCGCCTCCAATATTTGCAAAAAAATCGGCGAGGGCAGGGCATGATTCTTAGCGACCGTTCAATACACGAAGAACTGGCACAGGGCCGCATAATCATAGACCCGATGGACGAGAATGCGATCCAACCCGCCAGTGTGGACATTCGACTCGACCGCGAAATTCTCATATTCCGCAACAACCAGCGCACTCACATCGACGTGACGCAACCCGCCGACGACGTGGTGGAGAGAGTGATAATCGAAGACGGCGTGCCGTTCATGCTCCACCCCGGCCAATTCGCTCTGGGCAGCACTCTGGAGACCGTGACAATCCCAGATGACATTGTGGCAAGGATCGAGGGCAAAAGCTCTCTTGCCCGCTACGGCTTGCTTATACACTCCACTGCCGGATTCGTGGACCCTGGCTGGAGCGGTCAATTGACGCTAGAGTTCTCCAACGTGGGTATTCTTGGAATCACGCTTTACTACGGAATGAAGATCGGGCACATCTCGTTCAATACCCTGTCCACGCCTGCCGACAACCCCTATGGCTCCAAAAACCTTCGAAGCAAGTACCAGGGACAGGACGGCCCGGCAACTTCCCGGTACTACATGGACTATCAGCTTCCGCTGAACGGCTCCGACCGGGAAAAGTGACTCCAGTGCAATGAAGAGCGCTGATCCGGCGCCCCCCATGCAACACGCATTAGAAATGGCTCGCCGAGCCGTGGGCACCTCCAGCCCCAACCCTCCGGTGGGGGCGGTGGTGGTACGAGATTGCGAGGTCGTGGGCGAAGGCTGGACCCAGCCTCCAGGGCAGGCCCACGCCGAGGTCGTTGCGCTCCAGAACGCTGGTGACCGAGCCAGAGGAGCGATTCTTTATGTGACCCTGGAACCTCACAGCTACCACGGGCGAACGCCTCCATGCACGCAGCAGATCATCGACGCCGGAATCGTGGAAGTGCATGCGGCGATACTCGACCCGAATCCGCTAGTCTCAGGGCGCGGCGTTGTAATCCTGCGCGAGGCAGGCATTCCAACCCACGTTGGAGAACGCGAGGACGAGGCCAGAGAACTGATCGAGCCTCACGCCAAGCACATCACAACTGGCTTGCCTCTTGTGACCGTGAAATTCGCCGCCAGCCTCGATGGAAAGATCTCAACCCGAACTGGCGACTCAAAGTGGATCACGGGCGAAGAATCGCGTGCCTACGTCCACCAACTTCGGGCAGCATCCGATGCGATCATGGTAGGCATAGGGACTGTGCTGGCCGATGACCCCCAACTCACGGCTCGGAATCACGAAGGCTCCGCCCTGCCCCGCCAGCCATTGAGAGTCATCGTCGATAGCCGAGGCCGGATTCCCCACGACGCCCGTCTGCTGTCAGAGCCTGGGGACACGCTGGTGGCTGTCGCCGAATCAGGTCTTCAAATTCGCGGCGCCGAGGTAGTATATATACTCGACTCTGACGGGAAGGTTAACCTGCCTGCCTTGATCCAAGAACTCGGACGCCGAGAAATCACCAGCGTTTTCGTCGAAGGGGGAGGGACATTGATAGGCTCACTGTTCGACCTTCACTTGGTCGATAAGGTTGTCGCGTTCGTCGCTCCGGTCATCATCGGAGGCCGATCAGCTCTGTCACCTGTTGGAGGCTTGGGTTCAGAGCGCATGGCCGATGCCCTTCGCCTCAACCGCGTAAAGTTGCGAGAATTCGGAGATGATGTGGCGATCATCGGGTATTGCGGCCTGTAATTTCACGATAACCTGACAAGAAATTCCAATTCGACTCGGTGCGGTGGTATAGTCTTATTCATCATCGCAAGACGCCTCGAAAGGACCAGGTGATCAGGAACATGCTTCCCAAGGTATACATCGACGGCCATGTTGGCACCACAGGGCTGCGTATCCGTGACTGGATGGCGGACCGCACAGACGTTGAGTTGGTGACTCTGCCGGATGACCTGAGAAAGGACGCCGATGCACGTAGAAGCACGATCTTGGAGTCAGATATAGCGGTCCTTTGTCTACCCGACGATGCCGCACGCGAGGTGGCAAGCTGGACAGAAGATTCCGACACCCGACTCATAGACGCTAGCACCGCCCACCGCGTCGCCGACGATTGGGTGTACGGCCTTCCTGAGCTTCACTCGGGGCAGCGTGAATCGATCATCCAGGCGAAGAACGTCTCTAACCCCGGCTGCTATCCATCTGCATTTGTCCTTCTGACGCGTCCGCTCATCGACGCCGGGTTGGTGTCTGAAGACGCACCGTTTTCGATACACGCCCTTTCCGGCTACTCCGGTGGCGGTCGTTCGATGATCGAAAAATGGGAGAGTCCGGATATTGGATTAGAGTCGCTTCCCCACGAGGTCCCCTACTCTCTCGACAAAATGCACAAACACATCCCAGAGATGGTGAAGTACGCCAGCCTGACCACTGAACCACAGTTCGTGCCGGCAGTCGGCCCGTTCCGCTGTGGGATGCGGGTTGAGGTTCCGATCCATGCGTCTCTTCTCTTTCAGCGCGCTGACGGCGCGAAAGTCTGGGAAACGTTCCACAAGCTCTATGAGAACGAAACGTTCGTCAAAGTGGCCCCGATGGCTGAACCAGGGGCCGTAGACGAATGGAGCTTCGACCCGCAGTCCTGCAACGACACCAACCTGATCGAACTTCACGTCGTCCCCCACCCTTCGGGGCACCTGCTGTTAGTCGCTTTGCTGGATAACCTGGGCAAGGGCGCCAGCGGAGCGGCGATTCAAAACCTGAATCTAATGCTCGGTATTTCCGAGAACACAGGTTTGCCCGAAGCCTCAGATTAGACACTTGAGGTCGAGGGGCTTCAGATCGAATTATCGGGACAGGGCTACACGGCTCTGTCCTATTCATTTGCGCCGCATGGTATTATTCAGTCCACAATCTAAGAAGACGCAGTCCGAACCGACGAGATGTCGTCGCGAATCAGGCAAACCTGAGCGGAGAATTGAAAATGTTCACAGGGATCGTGGAAGAGGTGGGAACTGTACAGGAGATAACACCCGGACACCTTACTATCGACGCCTCGACTGTAATGGACGACCTCAAGGTCTCCGATAGTATCAACGTCAACGGAACCTGCCTGACAGTAACCAAAATGGACTCAAAAAGCTTCTCCGTGGACACGGTGCCGGAAACTCTCAGACGCACAAATCTCGGGCAGCTATCCGCTGGAGATTTCACAAATCTTGAACGTCCGATGAAGGCCGATGGGCGGTTCGGAGGCCACATCGTTCAGGGTCACGTGGACGGGACCGGCATCGTCGAAAGCATCGAGCCAGATGGCGAAGCGATGATGGTGCGCTTCTCCGCGGAATCTCCGGTAATGCGATACGTGGTTGAAAAGGGTTTTGTGACTGTGGACGGCGCAAGCCTGACGGTAGTAAACTGTGATAGTCGCACATTCAGCGTGACGATCATCCCGTTCACTTGGGAACACACGGTTTTCAAAGCGCGGAAGGTCGGAGACACCGTCAATCTGGAAGCTGACGTGATCGCAAAGTATGTCGAGCGATTAGCAACAGGGCCACATTTGCCGGTGGATTTGGCTGATGAGCTTTGAGGCCGCACGGAGGCGCAAACCTATGCCTGTATCCAAAATAGAGGATGCGATAGAAGATATCCGAGCAGGGAAGATGGTCATCATCGTCGACGATGAGGACCGCGAAAACGAGGGCGATCTGGCGATGTCCGCCGAGAAGATCACTCCCGCGGCCATCAACTTCATGGCAACTTACGGGCGAGGGCTCATTTGTGTCCCTATGCTCGGCCCTCGACTGGAACAGCTCCGCCTTCCCATGATGACTCAGGACAACACTGCGCGCCTCAGCACTGCATTTACCGTATCCGTCGATGTGCTAAAGGGCGCGTCAACAGGTATATCAGCCGCTGACAGATCTGCGACTATCAAAGCGTTGATTGACCCTGAAACTCTCCCAGAAGACCTCGGCAAACCCGGTCACATCTTCCCGCTTCGCTACATGGAAGGTGGAGTCCTCAAACGCGCGGGCCAGACAGAGGCATCCGTTGACCTTGCGCGGTTAGCCGGTCAATACCCCGCCGCTGTCATCTGCGAAGTCATGGCCGACGATGGCACAATGGCGCGTATGGAAACATTGGAAGATTTCTCCCACCAGCACAATATCAAAGTAGTCACCGTCGCGGACATCATCACTTACCGCCGTGAGCATGAACGCCTAATCGAGCGCGCCGCTGAAGCGCGAGTCCCAACTGAATACGGCGAGTTTATGGCCGTATCTTACAGAAGCATAGTCGACGCCAACGAGCATATCGCGCTTGTGAAAGGCACAATCAAAGCGGACGAGCCAACCATAGTCCGGGTGCACTCCGAATGTTTGACCGGAGACGTGTTTAGCAGCATTCGGTGTGATTGCGGCGATCAGATGGCTCTGGCCCTCCAGGAGATTCAGAGGCACCCCAAAGGCGTGTTCCTGTACATGCGACAAGAAGGACGCGGGATCGGGCTGCACAACAAGCTCAAAGCGTATGCGTTGCAAGATGATGGGTTGGACACCGTAGAGGCTAACATTGCCCTGGGGTTCGCTCCAGACCCCCGACAGTACGGCGTCGGGGCGCAGATTCTCATTGACCTGGGCGTCAAGAAGATGCGCCTGCTGACCAACAACCCTCAAAAGCGAGTTGGGCTAGAGGCCTTTGGACTGGAGATCGTCGAGCAAGTTCCAATAATCGCCTCGGTCACCGAAGAGAACAAGCGCTATCTTGAGACCAAGAGAACTCGCATGGGCCACCTGCTGGACCCGATTCGGATGGATAGCTCCACAGAGGTGGCGGAATGACCCGTGAACTCCACGGCAGTCTAGATGGCTCCGGCCTGAGAGTCGGAATCGTCGTGGCAACTTTCAACGATTTCATAACTTCTCGGCTTCTCGAAGGCGCGAAGTCGGCCCTCTCGGCGCACGGAGTGCGGGACGACGACATCACCGTGGCATCGGTCCCAGGTTCATTCGAGATTCCGCTGGTTGCCAAGAAAATGGCCGAGTCGGAACGCTACGACGCCGTGATCTGCCTCGGCGCAGTCATTCGCGGCGAGACCGGCCACTACGAGCACGTTGCAGGCGAAGCGGCGAAGGGCATCGCCAACGTCTCGGTGTCCACTGGCGTGCCTGTCATATTCGGCGTGCTGACCACCGACACTTTGGAGCAGGCCATTAATCGCGCCGGCGGCAAATCGGGCAACAACGGCTACCACGCCGGAGTCGGAGCCGTCGAGATGGCGAACCTTATCCGCGCCCTCGACACCGCCTGACACTCAACGCCGTGGACGCAAGATTGGACCAGCTTGTGGAGAAATCTCTGGCCGGCGACCGCCGTTCTCTAGCCCGCCTCTTCACCCGCATCGAGCGCAGCGACCACGACCTCCGCGATGTCATGCGTCAGGTTCATCCCCACACCGGAAACGCTTATTGCGTCGGAATCACCGGCCCTCCCGGCGCGGGCAAAAGCACGTTGGTGGACGCGCTGGTCACGGTGGCGCGGAGCAAAGGGTTGAGTGTCGGAGTCCTGGCTGTGGACCCGACGAGCCCGTTCAGCGGAGGCGCGGTGCTGGGCGACCGCATCCGCATGCAGACCCATTACCTTGACCGCAACGTTTTTATCCGAAGTCTCGCGACAAGGGGAGTCCACGGCGGCCTCTCTCACGTTTGCAACGCCGCGGTCCGTCTTCTGGACGCCGCAGGCAAAGACCTGGTTTTCGTCGAGACGGTAGGCGTCGGCCAAACTGAACTCGACATCATGGGCGTAGCCGATACTGTTGTGGTGACGATGGTTCCCGAAGCCGGAGACGCTGTGCAGGCTATGAAGGCTGGACTTATGGAGATTGCCGACATCTACGTGGTCAACAAGGCCGACCGCGATGGCGCGATCCAGCTTGCGACCGCAATTCGAGGCATGCTCAGTCTGAACCCGCCTGGCGAATCAAACTGGCAGCCTCCGATCCTGTTCACCCAAGCTCACTTGAGCGAGGGCATCAAGGAATTGTACGAAGCGTTCGGAGATCATCAGAAAATCCAGCAAGACGAAGACATTCTTGAGGATCGTCGCCGCCAACGGAGACGCCAGGAATTTACCCAAGCCGTGACCGAGACGCTGACAGCGACACTGTCAAAGCTTATGAATTCCAACAGCCCGCTATCCGAAATTCTAAGCAGGGTCGAGTCCGGCGATCTGGACCCCTACACCGCCGCGCTTCAGTCTGTCCGAGATGGAAATCTGGCTAACAACCTGGAAATGACCATTCCCGAGAGCAGCGACGAAGACGACTACCTAGCCCCACGCGCAGCGCACACATTTGGAATCCAACAAAGGACCAACACAAAAGATGTTCCTGGGGATTGATCTTACAACGAAAGAGCAAAAGCCAACTGCCTGCGCCATTCTCGACGAACACGGCGGGTTGGTCAGCGTCACCAAGCTGTCCACCGACGACGATATGGTGGCGCTTGCCGAAGCTCATAGTCCGCCAATAATCGCTATCGACTCTCCGCTGGGATTTCCCGAAGGCATGGACTGCCTGGAGGAGGATCACGATTGTCAATCCATCCACTCCTTCAAAGGTCGTGTTGGAGAGCGACAACTGATCGCCGAAGGCATTGGCCTCTACGTGACTACCAAGCGGTCCATCATCAAGCCGATGATATACCGAGCCATTGAGTTAGCGAAACGATTCGAGGTATTGGGGTTTCAGGTAATCGAAGTATATCCTTTCGCGGCAAAGGTCAGGCTGCTAGGCAAGCCCTTGCCCAAAAAGACCACCCGTGAGGGCCATAATTTCCTTTCGAAGCGACTGGAAGGCATGATTCCAGGCTTGAAAGCATACGATGGCAAGCTGGACCACGACCACGTCGACGCGCTATTCGCCGCTTACACCGCCTGGCTTCACCACCACGGCAGGACCGACTCGATGGGATCTGTGAACGAAGTCCCTATCGTTGTGCCTGGGAAACCAACGCAATGGCCATCCGCCTCAATTCCTGATGAATACGATTCTGACGGAGCCAACAGGAACTACAAACCAGGCGCGTTGCAGGGCATCAAAGTGGTGGATTGGACAATCTGGCAGTTCGGCCCGGTTGCCGCCACAATGATGGGTGACCTGGGAGCAGACGTCGTCAAGATCGAGTCCCTGGACGGCGACCCCGGGCGAGCCGTGTTCGCCGCGGGAGGCGTGGACCGCAGCCTGCCCGCCGGACGCAACGCTTACTTCGAAGCCAATCACAGAAACAAACGATCCGTGGCGCTGGACCTCAAAAAACCTGAAGGAATCGAGATCGTCCGCAAGCTGGTGGAGGACGCCGATGTGTTCATCCAGAATTTCCGACAGGGCGTTGCTGAACGTCTGGGCCTCGGCTATAACGACTTGAAGAAACTCAATCCCAAGCTGATATACGCCTCCGGTTCCGGTTACGGCCCGTTGGGACCGGACTCAGGGGAACCTGCTCTGGACTCGGCGGCCCAGGCCAGGAGTGGCCTGATGTTCGCTACAGGCCCTGACGGCGCCGAGCCGTATCCGGTCCAGGGTGTCATCGGAGATCAGATCGGCGGAATCACGCTGGCCTGGGGAATTCTAGCCGCGCTGGTGGCCCGAAACATCCACGGCGTCGGACAGCGGGTGGATGTCTCTCATCTGTCCAGTTCCATGTGGCTCCAAGGCCTGGCCGTCAGCATGGGGTCGCTGACTCGCGACAAACCCAACTCGGAGATCAACCTCAGCTCGAATCCGCCCCGCGACAACGCCTACAATCCACTGGCGAACCATTACAAATGCGGCGACGGACGTTGGATCATGCTGGCGAATTTCCAGGCAGACCGCTACTGGGTGTCCTTCACCCAGGCGCTGGGCTTGGAAGACCTTGTGGACGACCCTCGATTCCACGACACTCCTGCCAGAGGAGAGAATCGAAGGGAACTGATCCAAATTTTGGATGACACATTCGCCCAAAAGACCTACAACCGATGGGCGAAGATTCTGAACGCGTCGGGAGACTTCATCTTCTCTCCGGTACAGAGCCTGCAAGAGTTGGCTGACGACCCCCAGGTAATTGCCAACGGGTACATGGCCGAAGTGGAGCATCCCGATCTCGGCCCAGTCAAATTGGCAGACCACCCTATCCGGTACAGCGAGACGCCCAACCGAATAATTCGCGTCGCGCCCGAATTGGGCCAACACACTGAGGAAGTGTTGTTAACCCTGGGCTACACCTGGGATGACATCACTGGGCTTCAGGACTTGGGCGTCATCTTATGAAAATTTGATGAAATGAAGAAGCTCTGATATTCACCAGGGCTTCAAAAATTCAGCAAATTCAACGCCTGCAATTTCACATTTCGCCGAAGCTCTTGATATCATGGCGCAATGTTGACGCATCCGAATGTCCATTGCGACCTGATCTACACACCTGAACATGACACGCCCAGTGCCTCTAATGCCGTCTCCAACTGAGGCACAGACTCGAAGCGCACGGACTGGATTCCGACGCTGATGGCCGAGTCCACGTTGTTCTGGCGGTCGTCGGTGAAGAAACACTGGTCGGGGGTGAGTCCAAGTTTCGCCAAGCCCTTTTCATAGAACTCAGGATCGGGTTTCAAGACACCTAATTCGTAAGACAGCAGAAAGTCGTCGAAGGTGGCGATTATCGGCTGGACGCTTTCTACGCGCTGCTGATGCAGTTCGTCAGTGTTGGAGCCGATGACCATTCGATAACGTGACGACAGACTCTCGACCAACGGCACAATGTCTGGATTGGGTTCGATGGCCGATCGCCACAACTCATCAAACTCGTCAATCGTCTGCTGGATATCGAGGTGGGCACACATACGCTCCCGAAACTCCGCTCGCTCTATCTCGCCTCTCATGAAGGGCGCGTAGGCATCGCCTTTCAGCATGCGGTCCATTATTTCCTGAGGGGTCGTGTGTCTGAGTTCCGCCCATGCTGTGGTGACGTTGTCCCATCTGGTCCAGACCAGCACGCCGCCCTGGTCAAATATCAGTGTGTCGATTGGCATTGTTGGGATTCCTAGCTATCGCGATTCCGTCGTGGCCTATGTGCATCTAATGTGATTGTAATTACGCATGACTATGGGGAGCAAGCTGCGATTTGTTTTTACGGATTCTTCACTCTAACACGCCTCGAAACGCTTGACACCACAACAGCTCGTTGATTCTCATAGAATATCAAGTATAACCCATATCTGGCCGCAATACAGGCGAAAGCCAAAAGGTCGTGGAAGTTCATGCGCGCATGCGTTGTTAACCACGTGTGGAAGTTTCCTTCCGTAACCCCCGCTGTCTGCGAAGACGCAACGCAAGGATTGACGATATAGCCAGTAGGGGAAGCGAAAAACTTGCGGCTCGCGTAACCTAAACTGCTTGGCCGTGATGTTTCGAACACTCAGTTCGGCGGCATGGCCACACCAGATCGAAACCTGGGTATGCGGACCAATAGTGAAAAAACTCGGCCCGGTGGCAAGCACCGAGCTTTTTTACTTTAGTCATCAATATCTGTTCCAGATGGCGGCGCGCCAAGTGTCGTCGATATTGAGACTGACGCGGATGCGGTGACACCACGGCCGCAACCTGCGCGTCTTTAAAGCCCGTTTCGATTGCTTCCATTTCCTACTGGAAGCGCCTAGAATTGGTGGCGCACGACGCTCGGTTGAAGTATCATATCCGGCGCATGAAACTGCTTAAATCTCGGACGTGAACACCAATTTTCCTCCGGAGCGTTGCCAATGAAGATCACTGACCTGAAGATTCGCGAACTCAACGGCATCATGGAGCATCCCGATCCCTTCTGGGAAGAACGCTTAGTGCGGCCCGTGGACATCTACCCTGATTTCCGCACAGAAGGCGCGAACTACTCTAGCAGTCTTGGCGATGGACGATACGCGATGCGCTCTGCGTTCCTCGAAATCCATACCGACGATGGCGTGAGCGGACTCACCGGCCCCTTCAGCCGTCACGAGGCGTTTATCATCGACACTCAATTGAGAGGAACCCTCGTAGGTTCTGACCCGCTTGCTAGCGAGATGCTATGGGACCAAATGTACCGAAACGCAATCCACGGACGCAAGGGCGAGACGATGATGGCGATCAGCGTCGTGGACTGCGGACTGTGGGATTTGAAGGGCAAGGCGTTCGGGCAACCGGTCCACCGCCTCCTGGGAGGCCCGACGCGAACCGAGATTCCGGCTTACGCCAGCGCTCTGGGTTTCTCTATCGAGCCCGAAGCCGCCGCCCGACGAGCTAAGGAATTTGTTGAGCAAGGGTACACCGCCTCGAAGTGGTTCTTCCGAGACGGCCCCACCGACGGCAAGGACGGCGTCCGCCGCAATCTTGAACTTGCCGAAACCCTGCGCAACGCCGTCGGCCCCGATGTGGACATCATGCTGGACGCCTGGAGTTCATGGGACGTCCCTTACTCCATAAAGATGAGCCAGCGGCTGGCCGAGTACGACATCCGTTGGCTGGAGGAACCGGTGCTGGCCGACAAGCTGGACTCTTATATCGAGATTCAACGATCGTCTGCGATCCCTATTTCTGGCGGAGAGCACGAGTACACCCGCTGGGGATTCCGTCCCATCGTCGAGAACAAGGCGATGGACGTTTTGCAGCCTGATATCTACTGGTGCGGAGGCATCAGCGAAATGCTGAAGATCTGCGCGATGGCATCTGCCTTCGACCTGCCGGTGATTCCCCACGGCCACAGTTCCCACGCCACGGCCCACCTGATTGCGTCACAGTCCCCTGTGACCTGCCCGATCCAAGAGTTTCTCATCAAGTGGAACTCAGTTCACCAGTTCTTCCTGAAAGACCAATTGATTCCAGAAAACGGTATCATCAAAGTGCCGCAAGGACCGGGTCTTGGTCTCGCCATCGACGAAGACAAGGTAACAGAGGAAAAAGAACTGAACTTCCGAGACATTTAGGCACGCAGCGAGCCCGGACGATCGTCTAACATCCTCAAGAAACCATCGTTAAGGACACAAACTTGAAGATCACCAACGTCTCGACAACCGTCCTGCACTACCCGGAAGGCCGCGCGATTCAGGACGCCACGATCCCGACTCCACCTGACGGCGCAGTAGGCAGGAGCCAACTTTTCGTCCACATTGAGACCGACGAAGCCTATGAAGGTTTGGGGATAGGCCAGGCATCGCCAGGAGTGCGAGAGGTTGTGGAGAACGGACTCAAAGACCTTCTCATCGGACAGGACCCTTTCGACATCGAAAAGCTGTGGAACGATATGTTCTGGAGGGTTCGTGGTTACGGTCGTAAAGGGCTGGCATTCTGCGCTCTGTCTGCCGTGGATATAAGTTTATGGGATCTGAAAGCCAAGGCGCTGCGCCTGCCGCTCTACAAGCTGTTGGGCGCCTACACAGATTCGGTTCCCATCTACGGCTCAGGCGGCTGGACCAACTTCACCGAGCAAGAACTTATCGAAGAGATGACCGGCCACGTCGAGCAGGGCATATCTCGCGTGAAGATGAAAGTGGCCAAGGATTTCGGCAAATCGGAGCGCGAAGACCTGCAACGTCTGTCCGCTGTGAGGCGGGCCGTGGGTGACGACGTGGCCATCTACATCGACGCCAACAATGGATACTATCCTAAGCAGGCCATCTACATGGCTAAGGAATTCGAGCAATATCAAGTGGGTTGGTTCGAAGAGCCGGTGCTAGCAGATGACATTGAAGGGTTGGCCCAGATTTGCGACGCCATCAACATCCCCGTCGCCACGGGAGAACACGAGTACACGAAGTACGGTTTCCGTGACCTGATCGGCAGGCACGGGGTGGACATCGTTCAGCCAGACGTGAGCCGAGTCGGGGGCGTCACCGAGTGGATGAAGGTCGCCCACATGGCCCACGCCTTCAACCTGCCTGTGGCGCCTCACGCCGTCCAGTTGGTGCATCTGCATCTGGCATGCGCGACGCCAAACCTCAAGGTTGTGGAGTACATGAACGTCTCCCTTCAGGGAGATCGTGTCTGGTACAAGGAGTTCCCACAACAACAGGACGGCATGTGGTCGCCTTTCCGGGATAGGCCCGGCCTGGGTCTTGAGTTAAACCCAGAGGCTGTAGTCCGGTACGCGGTGTAATACGGCACAATTGGACGCTGGAGGATGGTCATTATGGACAATTCTTTTACATCACCTTCATGCGTCACGGTCGGTTTCGGGCGGACGATGAAGAGGTCAACGAAGGTCGCTACGACTCGCTTCTTACCGATGTGGGCCGCCATCGGTTTCGTAGTTGGCGCATGAACCATGCGCCAACACCGCCAATAGCAAACCCGATTGCCGGGCCTAGCACCAGCAGTTTCAGGAGAAACGACACCCACTGCCCTCCGCCTCCCACATCGCCGGTTGCGACGGCGATTAGCACGAGAATCACGGGGAGCGCCACAATGTCGTTCATCCCTGCCTCGATCCTCAGAACCTGGCGCACGGAGCGGGGAATTCGGTGGTCTCTCAGAATTTCGCGAAGAACAACCGGATCGGTCGACGCCAGAATGGCACCGCTTATGAACGCTATGACCCAGCCGAATCCGATCAGCAACGCCAACGGCACTGCTCCCAGGCTGATTACCAATGCGGTTCCAGAGCCCAAAATGAGGGACGGGACGAGCCAACGGCGTCCGAGTTCCTTGATCTGAAGTTGAGCGGCGTCTAGGAATAGCACCGGGGCGAGGGTCAGGGTGGCAGTCACCTCAAGAATCTGATCGTGCGGCCCCAACTCGTTTGCGCCAAATCCTTGCTTTCCGAGAACAAGTTTCAGCCCCAGAAACATGAGAGGGAACGACAACGGAAAACGTTCTACGATTCCCGACGCCAGCGCGGTTACGAGCAGAATGACCGCAACAACACCGAACACCAGCATCATGTCAATCGACGGCTAACCTCCGCGCGCATTGATCTGCCCTTCAATGAACAGCCGCAACACCGCCTCGTTGGCGGCGTTCTTGAGGAACCTTGTGACCTGTCCCTCTGGGTCTATGAAAACGGTGGTAGGAAGACCAAGAACACGATAATCGCGAGCGATGCCGCTCAGGTCGCGCCCCATAGGATATGTCACTCCGATCATCTCAGCAAATTCGCGAGCGTCTTCCTCGAAATCAGACACCGCCACACCCACAAATATCACGCCCTGATCGCGGTATTCCTGGTATATGGTCTCGAATGAGGCCATCTCCCACCGGCACGGTGGGCACCACGAGGCCCAAAAATTCAACACTACAATCTGCCCGCGCAGGTCAGACATTGTCAATGTTCCGCCGCTGAATAACGCCAGATCGAAATCATGCGCCATAGGAATATCGCTCGCCGATCTGATCGTTACCGGCGTCGGACCCGGAGTCGGAGTAGATGGGACGGGCGTCGCCGTGGGCAACATGGTAGCTGTGGCCGTTGGCTCAGGTTCCGGAGTTGCTGATGGCACAGGTGCAGGCGTGGGAACCGCGACCTCAGGAGTCGCAACTGATGTTGGGACAAGCTGAATCGGAGTAACCGAAATCTCGACAGCTTTAGCCAACGACACAACCGTCGCTTCGTTGGCAGCGCATCCGACGCACAATCCGAACAGAACCACCGAGATTACTAACCCAACCCAGTTGAACGTATCGCCCTCAATCTCTAGTGACACTCTCCGACATTATCTGTCGGATCCAAAGTGCGGCATTACCTCTTGAGCGAATATTCGAAGTTGATCGAAAAACTCATCCCTGGGCATTCCTTCCGCCCAGTGCAAAACGAAGTGCTCAAGCCCAGGGTACTTGGTTTCGATGTCTTTGAGGAAACTCACAAAATCCTCCGGCGATCCGCAAATCCACGCTTTCTGGTCAACACCGTCCTCAATGTGCGGTTCGCGGGCCGGAGCGCCAGGAGTGCCCCAGGGGCGGCCTTCTTCATCCGTGTACCGCACGAATCCGAAGGGCGCAAACCACTTGTAGCGTTCGTCGTGGTACGGCCTCAGCTTTTCGATGGCCTCAGCCTGATTGGCTGCGAGATAGAACCCTGTTCCCAGAGCAAGGTCTTCTCCGGGAGCCAAGTCACGCCCCACAGTCGCAGCGGCATCTCGATAAATAGCGAACATCTCCTCGACCAGCGACTCGCCTGTCAGGTCGATCATTCCCTTGATCCCTCTCTTGGCGATGTAATCTACTGTGCGGCCACTTACGATTGGCTGCCAGATTTCCACCGGCTGGTTGACAGGGCGCGGGACCAGCGTTATTTCCTTGAGGTCGTATCCTCTGTACGGGACTTCGGGCGGGATGGTGTAGTGCTTGCCGTTGTGAGAGAACGATTCTTCTGTGAAGGCCTTAGTGATCACTTCCATCTGTTCCTCGAACAGTTCTCTGTTTGCGTCATTGTCTATAACTGGCGACCCGAAAGTCTCCACTTCGCGGCTGTGGTAGCCACGGCCAACGCCGAAAATGATTCTGCCGCCCGTCAGTATGTCTGCGGTAGCGTAGTCCTCTGCCAGACGTAGCGGGTGCCACATGGGAACGACGTTGAATCCACATCCGAACTTCAACTGCTTGGTCAGACCCGCGAGGTGAGTGCCCAGCAAAATCAGGTTTGGAATGACCTCGTAACCCTCTCGCTGGAAGTGATGTTCCGCCATCCAGAGGGCGTAGAACCCCAGATCGTCCATCAGTTTGGCGGCCAATTCTGCCGTCTCAAACCCCTGGATCAGGCGATCGTTCGAGTATATGCGCTCGTTGGCTGGGGTTCCGTTCGCCCCCACGTTCTCCAGGTCGATCTGGCCGACATAGAGAACTGAAAAGTGCTTAATCATCGTTGGCTCCGAATTGTTTTCCTTGAGACTCGCCGCCACCATTATAACCACACCGGTGTCGAGCGGGCATGATCTGTCAGACTTTCGTATTTTGGAGCCGTGGCCTGACGAATTCAGCAACAGGATATTCCTGTCGTATCGAGGTTTCAGAACAGAAAGGTTCATAGCTCAAAACAGTGGTTGCTGATTATTCGTTTAAGCCGTAGTGCAAAAGTGTACATTAGTTAGGAACTCTTTTCGGATTTACGAAAGAGGGTTGCGCGTTAGCCATGCGCCCGTGGCGAATCGCGCCAGCGGAGGCTCATTGTGTGGATGAGTAGGGGCATTAGATCATCAGCAACAGCGACGATCCCGGAATTCCAAACGAGCGATCGCTTTTCGTCCACAGAGCACGTGAGAATAGAATTTTTGTTAAGTCATCCCAGTCACAATTCCTTCTTTCGGTTTGCGTTGCTGAGCTTCGGGGCGATCGCCATTTTCGCGACAGTGATTACGTTGATCCGGGCTGAAGGGGACGCCGAGTATTTCAGTTTATTTAGCAGCACACCGAAGCGATGAAAAATGGAGAAGCAGTTCCGCCGGAGGCGCCTTACCCCATAGTCAACATGGCGGCAAATCTCCGAGAGCACAGGTCGATAGATGTCTTTGCAGTCAGCGCCGGATTCGGCATTCTATACCTTGCTCTAGTCGCCATTGTGTGGAGCGGATGCAGGAATAGCCAACGTCACCAGCGTGACCTGGAATCGGCCAACGAATCTCTCGTGCACACTGACAACAATGTCCGAAAGATGGCTGATGAACGCGCTGCGGTTGGAGAGTTGGGCAGGATCGCGAGCTCTGCTCCTGACGTCAGCGATATTTACGAGATATTCGCCAGCCGTGTCGGTTCGTTGGTGCCGTTTTCGATGTTGTCCGTCAATCTCATCGACCAGAATGATCACACATTCACGACCAGATATGTTGCAGGGGACCGCATATCCCACCACCTTAGTGGATCAAAAATGCCGTTGGCAGGAAAACTCGGCTGCGGCGTCGCTCATGATTTCAATAACCTTCTGTCTGCCAAACTCGGCTTCGCTCAACTGGCAGACAACCAATTGGTCTTAGATGAGAGGGTCAACGGAAACTACATCAAGCAGATAACAACAGCCGCAGAACGTAGCGCAGGTCTCGTTCGACAACTATTGGCCTTCTCTCGGCGCCAGATCACGGCGCCAACTGTGCTGTCAACTAACGAGCAGACGAAAACCTGGATAAGATGCTGGGCAGGCTGATAGGCGAACATGTGGACCTGAATCTGGAACTATCTGAAGACCCGGGTATCGTGTTTTTTGATCCCGGTCAGATGGACTAGGTTTTGATAAACCTCGTGGTGAATGCCCGCGATGCCATGCCTGCTAGAGGCAGGCTGACGATCCAGACCGAAAGTGTGACTCTGGGCGCAGAAAGCATGAATCTGGACCCGGAACTTTCGCCCGGAGGGTATGTGAAAATCACTGTCAGCGACGACGGGTTCGGCATGACCTCAGATGTGGCCGCGCGGGCTTTCGAGCCGTTCTTCAACACGAAGGGCGTGGGCGAGGGCACAGGTCTCGGACTTTCCACCTGCTACGGTATTCTCAAACAAAATCACGGTCACATAACGCTGGAGAGTCGATCGGGCGAAGGGTCCACTTTTGTTCTATATGTTCCCAAGAGCGCCGATCAGCCTGATGCGCCTGTCGAGGATGAAGAGGCTGTCCGAGAAATCACCTTAGAAGCTTTCGAAATTCATGGTTACAAAGTTCTGGAAGCCTCTAACGAACTAGAGGCCATCAAGGTCATAGAAAGTTGCAGGTCCGAGAACATCGACCTGCTGCTAACTGATGTAGTCATGCCCATCATGGGTGGCAGAGAGCTTGCAGGAATCTACAGAGCATCGTTCCCTGAAGGAAAATCATCTACTTGTCTGGATATTCAGATGACCTAGTCGCGGCGAGAGAGATTTTTGCACCTGATGGTAATTTTTTGCAAAAACCCGTTTCGCTGACTGAGCTTTCAAACAAAGTGAGGCACACGATAGACGGCTAGGCAGGCATCATGACCCGCATATCGACGCTCGATCACGAACGCAACAGCGCTGGAAGCCGCTTCAGATGTTCCACATCGGCAGCGGGCACAAAGTGGTCCACATAAGGCGCCGCCGCTTGAAGGCCCCGCGCCAGAGGCTGGAAATCACGAGTGCCCAACAGCGGATTCAACCACACGACGCTACGCACTCGACGCTGGATCCTTCGCAACGCTTGCGCTAGATCATCCGGTTCGCCGGTCTCCCAGCCGTCGCTAAGCAGGAACACCGTCGTGTGGCGATTCAACAGATAGTCATAATTGGTGTTGAGATCGGCCAGCGACTCGCCTATCCTCGTCCCTCCAGACCAGTGAGTGACTGCCCCGCCTATTCGCGTCAACGCCTCCGAGAATGAGGGTGAGGACAGTTCTCGTGTCACCCTCGTGACCGTGGTGCTGAAGACGAACGCCTCAACACGCTTTGTGTGTTGGCCCACCGCGAACATCAACTGCAAAAACAGGCGAGCGTAACGATCCATCGAGCCACTGACATCCAGCGCAACCAATAACCTGGGAACTTTAGGGACTCGTCTCATCCGAGGCAGACGCACAGGGTCTCCACCTGTTGTCAGGCTCATACGCATGGCGCCCCGCAGGTCTGGAGTCCCCTTGCGACGATGCCGCTTGCGCCGACGCCCGGGTTTGGATGCCAACGCCCGAACGATTCTGGATGCGATTCTAGAAAGCTCGGACATATCCTGGGTATCCAGGACGCTCAGGTCGGTTTCAGAGGTGACGTGGCGTCCGCTGGCCCCTGTCCGAACCAGTTGAATCAACGTGTCCTTGGACTCATGGTCTTCTTCTGGCAACGCCAATGCCCGAGGGACCCGCCCCGTGGTGCGGGTCTCTCCGAACTTGTTTGACGGATTTGGGGGGGGCTTAACTCTGGGCAGAGGCTGAAAGTTCCAGAACCTGGCAAACAGCACATCAAAGGTCGCCAACTGCTCATGTCTCGAAACCAACAGGCTCCGCAGAGTCCAGTAGATTCGGCCCTCGGTCATCAGGTCCACCATGCTCACCGCCCGAATGGCGTCCGATGTCTCCAGCGGTCCGATGAGCAGGCCGTGTTCCCTCAGCACGCGGCAGAATCCCGTCAGATGGGAAATGAAATCGTAGTTGCTCTCCATGACACGATATTCTAGCGCCCTCAACGCTTTCTCGTCGTCGTTCGTCTTAAATATATACGTAGATCATATGGAGCCCCAATTGGAGGTTCTTGATCTCCTGGACTGCCCGGAGTTTCGGGTAATGATCGGATATTTCCAGACCCGCCAGCACATCTTGGCCCCAAATTAACAGGTGGCTCTGTTGCATCTCTTTAAATCGGACAGGAAAAATATCCATCAAGCTACGAAGTTGCTCTTCGGTGCGGACTATCACATCTAGAATTATGTCTTTGAACCCTTTTTGATATGGCTTGACCAATTTGTCCAATATATCTACGCCTACATCTCTGAGAACCACCAACATATTCACATCCAATTCTCCCGGGTAGTATTCATCCCTCGTCACACCGCCTCAGATGATCATCGAAACTACCTGGTCGCTTAGCGAATCCACAACGCTTTTCCTGAAAGTATCGATACCATCGAGTGTTTTCGCAGGGATCGTATGACTCAATTGTGCCGCTTGCGCCATATACGTCCTTCTCAAGGCCGAACTAACGAAAACTACCACATAAACCATTGTCGGTCAAAAACGGACACGTTGACAACCGTCAAAAAATCGCAGCGGATTACAAGCAGAAGCCGCACTTGGGACACGGCCGACCAGCGAATAGCAGAGCCAGCAGTTGAAGCCTGCGCTCAGAGTGATTATCCTTTGCCAGCCGGAGTTCGTTGTGGCGGCCCGATATATGCCCTGGCGCAACGGAAGGCATCGGAAAGGTCGCTGTTGTCAAAAATCAAAGCATTCTTGGCGTGGACGCCTCGCACTCCCATATTCTACGGATGGATAATCCTTGGCGTCGGGGCGCTGGGCACCTACGTTGCCACCGGAGTCGCACAGGTCACGCTGGGAGGGGTCCAGAGCCTCATAACTGACGACACGGGCTGGGACCGCCGGTCGCTGGCCCTTGCCGTCAGCGCGGGAACATGGTCCGGCGCGGTGATAACGCCGTTCATGGGCAGGCTGTCCGACAGATACGGGCCTCGGATTCTGATGCCGCCGGCCGTTTTGATAACCGGAGTGTGCTTTTTCATTATTGCCGGTTCATCGCAACTGTGGCAGTTCTACGTCGGGTACATCATTGCCCGCGCCGTCGGGAACCCAACTCTGGTGGGAGTTGTCCCTCGGACCGCCGCGATCAACTTCTTCCAGCGCCAGAGAGGGCTGGCCCTGGGGTTGACCTCCACGTTTCGTCCAATCGGCGGAGCCATCAACATCCAGATAATTTCGATTGTCGCCGCTGCATACAGCTGGCGGGCAGCCTACCGTTACCTGGGCGTATTTTCCCTGGTATTAATCGCGCCGCTTTTCATCATGATGCGTCGAAGACCCGAAGACATCGGACTGTTGCCCGATGGCGACCCTGCTCCAACAGTCGGCGGCCCGACCACAACCGATGCCGAGACTGACTCAAATTCTGGGGCTGACGACGCCTCGGAGCATGTATGGACGGCAGGCCAAGCAGCGTTGACCACGGCATTCTGGTTCATCCTGGTTGCAGAAATGCTGACGATACTGACCTCGGCAACCGTAGGGTTCCAAATCGTGCCCTTCCTGGTGGATGGAGGGATGTCACAGCCGATCGCCGTGACCGCCCTGAGCCTGAGCTCGCTTCTGGGCGCGTTGGTGAATCCGGTCTGGGGGGTATCCGCGGACCGATATCCACCTCGGAGGCTCGCCCTGATCTCTCTGTCGACGACCTTGTTCATCACCACATTCTTCCTGATTATCGACGGCGGTATTCCGGGCGTCATAGTCGCTATCTTATGGGGCATAGCGTCGGGTGGACTTAATATACTGGGCAGCGTCCTGCTGGCACGGTACTTTGGTCGAGAGTCCTTCGGAGCTATCACAGGGCTCATGGGGCCATTCCAGTTTGGAGCCTTGGGGTTAGGGCCGATACTGGGGGCGACGCTGTTCACCGTCACAGGCGCCTACACCGTCATCTGGATATTCAGCTTGGTGTCTTATGTTGTCGCGATCGGCTTGTTTTACGCCTTGCGGCCTCCCGGATTGCCTCGGATATCGGTCGCCGAAAAGAGCATTGCGGAAGACTAACATGGCTTTACACCCTCGAACTGAATACTCTACCTGCGCCCAATTTCGACATAAAACAATTGACTCACCGACATCACATTATTGAGATTGGCAGCAAATCGCCTCAACTCAACTTCGCGTATAATCACACCGACCTACACACTCAGGAGTTCATGACATGGCAGACACCAGCGACGTAGTTATCGTTGGAGGCGGGGCCGCCGGATGCGCTGTGGCATATTATCTGGCGAAGCGGGGCGTCAGGGCTACGATTATCGAGCGGGAGGGCATCGCGTCCAAGGCGTCGGGTTTCTCGGCGGGAGGGCTTAACCCGCTTCAAGGCGCGGTGATTCCGGGGCCGCTGGGACCTCTTGCCATCAAATCGTTCAGGATGCACCAGGAGATTTGGCCGGAGCTTTTGGAGTCAGGCGTCGATTTCGAGCCTGAGACCATTTCCGTCGTCGCGGTCGCATACAAAGAGAGCCAGGTCGCCTCGATGGAGGAGACTCACAGAATCTTCTCGGAGGCGGACGACGACTTCAAGTCCACATGGCTAGATGCTGACCAAATTCGAGAGATGGAGCCTCGCCTATCATCTGGCGCGATCCGAGGCCTGAGCGCCTACGGCAACGCCACACTGAGCAGCTATCGCTATGTACTGGCGCTAGTCAAGACCGTCGAGAAGATGGGCGCGACTGTGAAATCGAGCAATGTGATCGGGGTCAAAACCGATGGGAGCCGCGTAACCTCCGTCGTTCTGGAGCGTGGCGAGATCGCGTGCGAGAGCGTCGTTTTTGCCACTGGCCCGTGGTCAGATCAGGTGGAATCCTGGCTGAATGTCAAAATTCCTGTCGAGCCTCTAAAGGGCGAAATGCTGAGGATGTCCCTGGGCGACCAGCCCCGCTTGGACCGCGATTACCAGGGATTCGGGGTCACGCTCAACCATCGAGAGGAAGGCCAGGTGTGGATCGGAGCCACGGAAATGCGTAAAGGTTTCGACGACACCCCCAGCGCCGAGGCTCGCGACGTCCTCATGGGCGGCGCGTTGAAGCTGATGCCGGCGCTGGCCGACGCTAAATTAGTCCTGCACACCGCATGCTTGCGTCCGGTTACGCCTGACTGGCTTCCTATCGTCGGTCTGGCTCCCGGCTGGGACAACGCATACCTGGCCACCGGCGCCGGCAAGAAGGGCATCTTGCTGAGTCCGGGAATGGGCGAAGCCGTCGCTGGCCTCATTACTAGCGGCAGTTTGGACTCAGAGATGGAACGTTTCAAACCCGACCGATTCATAGACTGACCCGGGCAGACAACGGCTCACGAAAATCTCAGCTGTGAAGGCGCTTTTCCATATTGCCTTGATACCCCATGCCATACAATATCTGAAAATTGCGGCGGCAGATGAGTTCCCTACTCACCCACTTTCTATGTGTCCGTGAAAAGCCACGAAGGAGTGTGAAGTCATGAACCTCGACACTGTGCTAAGGCGCTTTCCTCTTCGAGCAACACTGAATGATGAGTCGATGGTCGTGATTCGACCCCTGGCGACTGATGACAAGGCGGAGCTTCGCAACTTTTTCCTCCGGGTGCCAGAGGAGGACAGATACTACCTGAACAACAACGTCACCGCTCCAGAGGTTATCCGGGAATTTACCGACGGAATCAACATGGAGCGAGTGGTGCCTCTGGTGGCGGAACACGACGGGCGCATCATTGCTGACTCGACCCTCCATCGTTCTCGAAGGACGGGGCGTCGGCATATTGGCGAGCTTCGGATTGTTGTTGACCCCGATTTTCGAGGCAAGGGTCTGGGGTCAAGGTTGACTCACGAACTCATCGAGCTTGGCCGCTCTCTCGAGCTTCGAAGGCTGGTGTTCGAGCTTGTGAACCTCCGAGAGCAGAGCGCCATCCATACCGCGACTCAGGCGGGCTTCGAGGAGACCGCGGTGCTTAAAGATCGTGTAGTTGACAGGTTCGGCAGTCTTCAAGACCTGGTGATAATGGAGCTATCTCTGGATGGCCCTGAGATCGGGCATCTGGAAGGCTGACAGCTGTCAGCCTTCCAGCAGTCAGCGCCGACAGTTCGATGGCACGGTCGCCATGATCAGCATAACCAAGCGGGACATCCTCATTCGTGGAATATGCCCCGACGAGTTTTTGCCACTGATATAATATGTCTCGGTTACACAATTGGTCCGATGGGGAGAGTTTCGACCCGGCGGCTCAGAATCATCGACAACAAGCTCTGAGGGACGATCTCATGACGACACTTGTGACATTCTTAACCGACCGCTTGGCCCAAGACCCAACTGTCGCTGGCAGCAAAGGGTCAGCGCTGGCAAGGATGGTCGGTGCTGGATTGCCTGCGCCCGATGGTTTTGTGGTGACCACCCAAGCCCTGCAGGCGATCAATCCTCCAGAATTGCAGAAGCTCTTGGCCCAGCTTGAGGGCGTTCCAGTCACAGATGTCGATGCCATTTCGCAAGTGTCCACGCTCGTCAGAGATGCGATTCAGGGCGTGCATCTGGATGCGGCCCTGCTGGAAGCAATCAAGGCCGCTCATCAGCGGTTGCAAAGCGACTCTGTCTCCGTCCGATCATCGGCGACTGCGGAGGACTTGGCGGATGCCAGCTTCGCCGGACAGTACGAATCTTTCCTGAACGTTCTGAGTTTTGACGGTGTTGTCCTACGGGTCCGCGACGTATGGGCATCCCTGTATTCGACTCGCGCTATCGCGTATCGACTTCAGGCGGGCATAGACCACGAATCGGTCCGAATGGCCGTCGTAGTTCAGAAACAGCTTCAACCGGACGCCTCCGGCGTCCTGTTCACTCGCGACCCGGTGACAGGAGCAAATCGGTTCGTTGTCAGCGCGTCGCTGGGATTGGGAGAAGGCGTCGTCGCTGGGGATGCCCCGGCAGACCAGTTTGTGGTTGACCCAGACACTGGTTCAACCATCTCATCCCAGATCGTTTCCAAGGACGTCAAAGTAGTATCTGCCCCCTCCGGTGGAGTCGAACGAAGGGAAGTCCCGCAACCCGCGCAAACAAACCCAGCCCTTTCAGCGGCACACATCATGGAGCTGTCCGCGATGGCGCGAACTTTGGAAGTCCTGTTCGGCGGGTCTCAGGATATTGAATTTGCGGTTGTTGAGGATGCGGTTCATATCCTTCAGTCCAGACCAATCACCACGCTCGACCCCTCCGATGACGCAGGTTGGGACCATGGCCTGGATGAAAAATACAACTGGACGCTGAGCGAAATGACGACCACGATAGGGCCGGTCTTCCGGCTTCAGCTGGACTCTGGCCTCGCCTACGCGAACGGATTGCGCCAGTGCTACGAGGAAACCGCTTCCGATTTTTCGCACAGACACATCACCCATGTCGTGAACGACTATTTTTACATGCGAGCGCCCGACGAGGACCCTGACGCCATCGAACAGCGTCATGCACGCCACGCGGCCAAGTGCAAGATTTACATCGATCAAGGCACAACCAATTACCTTGTAGATATGGTCCCTCGAATCCGGCAGATCCATGCGGACCTTCGCAGGTTGAGGAACGCTGGATCGTCGATTCAGGTGCGGGTGAATTATCTAGAAGCGTGCATCGACGCCGCAGGTTTGGTCATGGGCCACCTGCACTGGTGCATGATAGATAGAACTAACCGCTTGGACTGGGCCTCGGAGTTCCACGAGATCACCGGCGAACCCGCTGAGGACTCCGATCTTTTCCTTCAGGCCATCCCCAATCGCACCACCCGCCTAGTGGCCCGATTACGCAGACTTGCAAGATTGGTCCAACAAGACCCGGCGCTAGCCTCTGCCTTCGCTGAAGGTAATTTCTCGGCGCTGAAATCTCCCGACTACAGTGACCGCCCTATCACAAAAACCTTCAACGCGCAGTTTAAGGCGATGATGAAAGAATATGGGTTTCGAACCGGATGGGGTTACGGCTCCGGCGTGAGATTCGAGACTTTCACTTGGAACATGGACCCCGCCAAACCGCTGGAGCTTATCGCTTCATACGCGGACCAGGACGTCGACAAGTTGGATGCCCTTGAGACTCGCGCGCTGCGGCAACGCCAACTGGCAACTCGGCGCATCCGGCGCAAACTGGCGAACATGCCAGACCGACTCAAAAAGTTCGAGTTCACTCGAAAGCGCGCGCAGTCGGACGTGGCCCGCATGGAGGATCACAACTACCTGATGGAGCAATGCACCGTGGGTCAGATGCGAGAGGCGATGCACCAGATGGGCGAATCCCTGGTCAAAGCAGGGCTGTTGGATGACGCAACGGACGCGCTGCATATCTCTCTGGACGAACTGAAGCGAGTGGCAGAAGGTAACGGCCCGGAAAACCTGCGTTCGCTGACACAGGAACGCAAAGCAAATCGAACACGACTCTTGAAGCTAACGCCTCCTTCGACGCTAGGGAAACCGACGGCGCCCTCCACGGTGGATTCCAATGTCCTCGACCTTGATCCCACGGTTCCAACGCTGCGAGGCAAAACAGCCTCCAGAGGACGGGCCACGGGCAAGGCTAGAGTGTTACGAGCCGATGCCGCGCCTCCGAGATTGCACGAAGGAGACATCCTGGTGACAACTAACGTGGGACCGGACTGGACGCTATTCTTCCCCCTGCTGGCCGGCATCGTCTTGGACAGTGGCGACATCTTTCAGCACCCAGCGCTGGTGGCTCGTGAGTACCGCATTCCAGCAGTTTTCCAGACGCGGGTCGGCACATCTCGAATCCGCGAAGGTCAGGTAATTACGGTGGACGGAGACGCTGGAATCGTAGAGCTAGGGATAGAGGGCGAAGGGTAAGGCCTCAGACTTCCCACGCGGAGCGGTAGTCCAGATCGTCACTGCCCGTGCAGATGAACAATTCTCCGTCAGGAACCGAGTGGTCCTGGTTGCGACAACCGAACTTGGCGGTGCACCGATCCTTTACGTTCTTGTAAGGGCATCGCCAAGTCGAGACCTCTTTGGCCGTGTCGTTTATCGAACGAAAAATGTCACCCAGACGCGCTATGCTTGCCTGGTAGTGTTCCTTATCCATTGGCTTTTGGTCAGGCATTCTGTGTTCCTTGCGCCAGATTACGAGCCGGGAACCGCCAATGGCTCTTCTTCAGGTTCGCCAAGACCCAGGAAACGTTTGGCGATGTCCACGCAGTCGATTGCGTCCCTGCCATAGCCGTCGGCTCCGAAATCGTCAGCGAACTCCTGAGATAGCGGCGCGCCGCCGACCATGATCTTCACCACATCGCGCAGGCCCGCCTCTTCGAATGCGTCTATGGTGCGGCCCATGTTGGGCATCGTGGTGGTGAGCAAAGCGGACATTCCCAAAACATCGGCCTCATGCTCCATCACGCCATCAAGGAAATCATCGGGTTTTGTGTCGACGCCCAGATCATGAACGGTGAACCCCGCGCCACGAAGCATCATTATGCACAGGTTCTTGCCAATGTCATGGAGGTCGCCCTTCACTGTCCCCATAATTATGGTGCCGATGGGTTGGATGCCCGACGCTGACAGAATCGGCTCGATGTAAGCCATTCCCGCCTTCATGGCCCGCGCGGCCACCAGCACTTCGGGCACGAAAATCAGGTTATCCCGAAACTTCACACCCACAATGGCCATGCCGGCGACGAGTCCGAAGTCTAGAATTGTGTTCGCCTCGAACCCTTCATCCAACGCTTGTTTCGTTAGACGGTCGACCTCTGTGTTGGCGCCGACGATTAAGTTATAGGAAATGTCCTGGAGGATGGGTTCAGCGTCATCCCACTGCTCGCGGATGTGCTTGTGTTCGGTGGGTTTCGTAACGTAGGCCAATTCTTGTTCGAGACCTTCGTTGACGACTGGCATATTTGATTACCTCTGTTTGGGTTTTGTTGATTTAAGTCGTGAAATTTTATTGAAATCGAAGACTCAGTTGGCGTGCGTTTCGTGCCACTCTTTGACCGCATCCGGTATTGCGATGAGATTCTCTAACTTGGTAGCCAGAGGGATCGCGCACTCGGGAGCTATCATCTGGACTCCGGCGTCCAGACACTTGAACACTTCCTCTCGAACTTCAGCGGGGCCGCGAGCGTACAGGGTCGTCGGGTTGTTAATATTGCCCACCAGGCCGATCTTGCCGTCCACAGCGTCCATCGCCTTCTGAGGGTCGTTCTTGGAGTCGAAATGGAAGGATGCCATGCCTGTCTCCGCGATGTAAGGCATCCTGTCGAGAGTGGCGCCACAGATATGTAGGATTAGCGGGACCGGCAGGGCTTCGACCATCTCGGTGTGAATATCCTGCAAGAATCGCCTGTAATACTCGCCGCTCACCAAGTCTCCAGTTGCGTGGTCTGGAAAGGTCAACGCGTCGACGCCTGCGGCTATCTGCGCCTCGCCGAACAGCACTGAAATCTCCTTGAGCTTGTGCAGTATTCGCATCACCTCGGCGGGGTCATCGACGGTCATCAGGAGGAAATTCTCGACTCCGAAGACGTGATAGGCCAGCGTCCACGGCCCCATCGTCTTGCCGATGATTGCAACGTCGTTGCCAAGTTCCTGCCGAAGAATTTCTATTGACTTGGTGATCGTGATGTTGTCGCGATGCTCCAAAAATCCCGAAGGGATGCGAACGTCCCTAGAGTCCTTCCAGATGGGTTGCTGCATGCGGACAGTGGGCCAGTTGTCCTTGTCCTCCCACTGCATGTCGCATCCCAGGGCCGACGACTCTTGAATGATCGTGAAGTACGGCATCACGGAATCGAAACCCAACTCAGTGTAGCCGGTCGCGGCCAGCCGAGCCGCAAGCTCCGGGTCTCTGCAGGCGTCAGGGAATGGCGCGTCCACCAAGTCCATAAGATCGACGCTTGCAACGTTGGTTGGATTTGCCACGGGAGTGCGGTCGACCGGCTGACCGTTGAGGGCCGCAAGAACCCGCTCTCGGGATGTCATGGTTTCTGTAAGTGTCATTGGATAAAGTCTCCTTACACCGCTGGCGTGAAGCCCAGGGTTCCGGTGGTCATCTGGCCTCGCAGGGCTTCGGCGTCCATCATGGTTTCCACGGCGCTGATGTTTCGAGAGTAAGGCAGCACCAGACGCATCAGAGCGTCGTGCCGCTGGCCGCACGGGAACGCGACCTCAGTGTCTGCAACCTTGTCCATATCGCCGTAACGCAGGAATCCGGCGACCACCATCCGCAGCCGGAGGGCCGGGTTCTTGTGCTCGCCCTGCGCGGATATCTGATAGACGTACTGTTCGTCACTCTCGTGGCCGTTAGCGTACAGGACCAAGTCTGAACGCGAATCTTTGACGCGCATGTCTCCGGTGGGGTGGGCGTACTCAGGACTTTTCCCTACGGCTTGGGCAAGCAGAAAACGCACCGGTCTTTCGTGTATCTGACCGCAAGGGAACACAAACTGGTTATCCGACCCTTCGACAGGAGACACTCCGCCAAGGGCGGCCATCTGATCGCGTATCTCCTTCAGCCGGTCGGCAACACCTTCGACCCTGCTGAAAGTATGGACGGTGCAGAGGCCATCCTTGACGTACAAGCCCACTGATACGTTATGGAAGTGAGGGTCCATCGAGACTAGCTCAAGGCAATTGCCCAACTGCCGAAGCGTCTCGGTCACACTGTCCCGCTTGTTGATGGTCTTTTGTGTCATGATTTACACCCTCATTTAATGGGGAATAGCCTAGTTCAAGTTTAACAACGGCGCGATGGACGGTCAATCAAACGTTGAACTCCAATAGCGCCGTGCATATAATGCGGCCCATACACCGTTGCCACTATTGCGCCAGAAGAGGTAGAGCATGCTCCTAAAACCTGAAGAGCTATTAGAAAAGGCTCGCAAGCTAATCGGCTCAGAGACTGAAGTAGTCCGAGGCCGGTATCCCGTGGAGCACGACCCCATCCGTCGATACTGCCACATGACCGACGACACCAATCCTCTGTTTCTGGACACAGAATACGCCGAATCCTCCAGATACGGTTCGGTGATCTCTCCGCCTCTACTCATCGGATACTTCACAGGCAACGGCCCCTGGCCCCCAGCCGACGGCTCGGAGCCTTCGCTTCCGGCGATCCCCAGCCCAGGAGACAGGCTCATCAACCTGACCACCGAGTGGGAATTTTACGAACCAGTCAAAATCGGCGACCGGCTCTCGTACAAACGTCGAGTCGCCGACGTGTTCATCAAAGGCATTCGCCTGGACTCCAAAGCCTTCTGGGTTAAGACCGAGATGCTTGTTTACAATCAGGACGAAACTCTGGTCGCGATGTCCACCAACCTCCTTGTTCGGCACCGCACCCAGGAACAACAAACCACCTTGGCGTAGGATTCGAGGAGAACGCAATGACAAAGCAGGTTTTTTGGGACGACGTTGATGTCGGCCACAAGATACCGGGATACTCGTTGAAGATTGACCCCACCCGCATCGCGCTCCAGGTAAGCGGCTCTCAGGATTTCTACCCGGTCCATCACGACTTGGATTTTGCCAAGGCAGGCGGGCATCCTGACATATTCGTAAACACCGGATTCATGCAGGGGTGCTTCAATCGATTAATCTGCGGATGGATCGGAGACGATGGCTGGCTGAAAAAGTTCCGCATGGAGATGCGCCGCATGAATATCCCCGGCGACACGATGACCTTCCAGGGTAAAGTCTCCAAGAAATTTATCGAGGACGGCGAGCATCTTGTGGAGTGCGAGTTGTGGGCCGAGAACGAACGGGAAGGCGTGACCACGCCGTCGTTTGCGCTGGTCTCTCTGCCCGCACGGTCCGAGTGAACTTACCGATTAACGAATGATTCAGGAGCGCCAAATGTCCAATTCAACGAACACGATAAAAGACAAGGTGAGCATCGTCGGGATTGGCGAGAGCGCCTATTACAAGCGAGGGCAGAGTCCGTATCCCGAGTTCCAGTTGGCGCTCCAGGCCATTCTGGCGGCGTGCGAGGATTCGGGGTTGGACCCGAAGCAAATTGACGGTTTCGCTTCCTACTCCAACGACCGCAACGATCCGATAAGGCTGTCCGCTGCGCTTGGGATTCCTCAAATCGGATTCAGCAACATGTTCTGGGGAGGCGGAGGTGGAGGCGGCTCAGGAGCAGTGGCGAACGCCTGCGCCGCAGTCGTCGCCGGATACGCTAACTACGTAGTTGCATATCGCAGCCTCGCCCAGGGCCAGTTCGGACGATTCGGGCAGTCTGGAGCCGCGAACCGGGTCTCCGCCGTTGCTGCATACAGCGTGCCGTTCGGCGTCATGTCCCCCGCCCAGAACCTTGCCGCGATGCAGGCTCAACGTCACATGCACGAGTTCGGAACCACTCAGGACCACTTCGGAGCTATCGCGTTGGCTTCTTACAAACACGCCCAGTACAATCCGAGGGCCGTCATGTACGGTCGTCCGCTGACGTTGCAGGACTACCACAACTCTCGTTGGATCGTCGAGCCTCTGCACCTTTTCGACTGCTGCCAGGAAACCGATGGCGCGGCGGCGGTCATCATAACCACCCCTGAGAGAGCGCGGGACTTGAATCAAACACCTATCCATGTCATGGCGGCGGCTCAGGGAAGCGGTTATCGCTACGGAGCAGGAGCCATGAACCGGCCTGACCTCATGGCGACTAACCATGACGCCATAGCATCCAACCTTTGGGAGATGGCCGAAATCGGGCCGAAGGACATCGATGTCGCCCAGTTCTACGAAAATTTCACCCCGTTGGTGCTAATGTCCATCGAAGAGTACGGATTCTGCGATCGGGGCGAAGGCGGCGCGTTTGTCGAAGACGGAAATATCGAGTGGCCGAACGGTAACTTGCCCATCAACACCAGCGGCGGAAACCTGGCGGAAGCGTACACTCACGGGTTCGAGATCATCAACGAGACTGTCCGCCAGCTTCGAGGCAAATCCACTTGCCAGGTGGAGGGCGCTGAATTAGGCCTTGTGGCTTCCGGCCCCGGCGTGGCTCCGCTCAGTTCGCTCATACTCCGGAGGTAACTCGGTGACCGAATCGTTCATGCCCGCAGGGATGCCTCTACCTCAACCTGATCCCGATTCCCCGGACGTTGGATTCTGGGAGGCTTGCAACCGCCATGAGCTTGTAGTGCAACGCTGTTCAGACTGCGGTGTCTTGAGACACACGCCCGAACTTATATGCCACGAATGCTACTCGTTTAAGTACGACTGGCACAAGGTGAGCGGGAAAGCGACCGTGTACAGCCATATGAACGTGGTTCATCCCGTGCATCCAGCGCTGCGAGATCGGGTGCCGTTCAACGTGGTGTTGGTGGAACTATCGGACGCTCCGGGCATCCGAATGATCGGAAATCTGGTGGAATGCGCCTACGAGGACATCCACATCGGGATGCCTGTGGAGGTCGTGTTCGAGGACCATCCCAACGAAGGTGTCACTCTGCCGCTGTGGAAACGAACAGATAAGTGATCGGTTAACCCTCACCGCGGGAACTTTCGTCGTCACTAGTGGGGCCGTAGAGCATGTCACGCACTTGCCTGGTGCTTTTCATCTGGTGTCGCACACGGATCAGAGCTTTAATCGGATAGGTCGCAAGCGTGTACGATATATTGAGAAACTGGGCCACCAACCCCAATTCCGGCATCCTGTCCTCGATAGCCCTCTGACGGCGCTCCCACGCGCCCCAGGAACTGAGGTCTTTGGGCGGTTTGTCCATCTTTCGGCAAACTTGTCGCCCCTACGAATGAGATGCTCAGGTTTTTGGTCACTGGGGAACGAGTCGCTCACATTCAGAGGACCAACTAACTTTTCTTGGCAAGATTTGAGGGCCTAAGCCTTGGTTGTGTCATCAACTGCCACTATTATAACTCTACGAATTTGAAACAAGCTGGGCGGGCGACATCCAGCTCCGTGCATATTTTGTGATTCGAGAATCGTCAGAATATCAAAAGCATCATATTGATCAGATTCGATCGTCCAGGCAACTAATTTTTCCCAATTAGTGCACCAAATGCAATTAAATACTACGATTCTCTTATGCCTACGCTTAACGGACTGTGAGCATTCAATGTGTCGTAACCGTAGTATGCTCGATTGCAGTCTTAGCGAATAACCTGTAGATTAACCTCTGGTGTGGACAGAACACAAGTATGACATCCAAAGAGATGTTATGCTATATTGTGCATCGGCGGATGGATAGGATAACCAACAATAATCGACGTTTTTGCGCGAAGAAGGCTAGGTAACAATATATGGACCAACTTGACATAAACATAATTTCACTGCTCCAGAAGGGTGGCACAGCGACCAACGCTGAAATCGCCAAGCACACTGGGGTCAGTGAAGAAACAATTCGGCGACGCCGTGGCCGCCTAATCCGCGACGGATATATGAAGATTGTCGGAGTTCCGAATGCCCATAAGCTGGGTTTCGAGGTTCAGGCGATGATCGCGCTCCAAGTCGATGCGAATAAATTGGATTCAGTGGCTGAAGAGTTGGCTAAGATCGACGTAATCACCTGGGTCATCATCTCCACCGGCTCAGTGGACGTATTCGCCTGGACGGTTCTGCCTTCGATCGGAGACCTCAGTGAGCTACTTGCCAGCAGGATCAGCCATGTCGAAGGCGTCCGACGGACAGAAACCTTCGTGTCGATATCGATCATAAAAGATTCGCCCGGTGTTCTGGTGACGCCCGACAATAACTAATCTTCCGTCTATTCTGTGCTGAATTCGTCCATGCCCTCCCCGGACATTAAATGGTCGAATGCCAACGACGAATGAACATCGAGACCGGCGCACCAAGCGAGCGAGACCGTGCGCTTTCGTTTGTTGACTTCCACATAACCGGTCAAATAGCGACTTGTTGTGATTCTTCTATGTCCCGCCCCACTGTCGAGCCGCATTTCAGGGAGCGTGTCGTTTCTGTGCAAAGCGATGGCCGCCTCTTGCGCCGGGGCCTGACGCGATCAAGCTAGTGAGGGAACGCCAGCTCGAGTTGATGATCTTGGACATCAACCTGTCTGATGGTCTCGGATGGAGCGTGCTTGACAGTATGAGGGTCGACCGCCGTGACACAAAAATGGCGGTGATAGTTGCCACATCCGACAGAATGACGCGTTCGCAACTCCGTGAGTGTCAAGTCGAGCGGCATTTGACCAAGCCCTTTGATCTCGGTCAAATGATGGCAACGGTTGCTGAGTTGCTGCCCATGGATCGACCTTGCCGTCAGGAGACGGAACCTGTCCGCTGATTGATGGCTTGCTCCAACTGCGCCCTGTCGGAGATCACGATGCCGTTTGCGTCCGATTTCGACAGCGGACGTTTTGCCGAACCCGTCGAGAACCGCAGTGAAACTCTCTCGCAGACATCCGACCATCACAGCCAGGTCCTCCCTCCACAACTGCTGTTTCGTCGTCGGACTGTCGGATCAGCAGCGCCGCAATCCTGCCCGTTACGTCGTTGAACACCATCTCTTCAAGGCCGTCCCTGGCATACCGAAGCCTTCGGGCGAGGACGTCGATGAGACGCAGAGCCCCTCCGGGTTCTCAAGCATCAATGATTGGCAGGTCGTGGCAGCTCATAGCGCAAATAACGGCGTCCTCGATGGCGACTGCCTGGGTCCCGACCAGGCTTTGTCCCAACAGGGACATCTCACCGAAGAACGACACGCGTTCCACAATAGCCAGCGTAAGCTTCTGTCCGGCCGGCGAGACTCGTTCCAGCTTCACTTTGCCTGACCTGAGTAGAAACAGCACTTCGGGACCTTCCTCCTCGCCATAAGAGATCGTTCCTTTTGAGGCGGTCAGCATTGGCGTTCGTCCATCAGCTCAACGACTTCTTGGTCAGGCAGGTCTTGAAAGATGTCCATAGAGCTTAAGAGTTCCAGCTTGTGGGCCTCCTGTGGATGGCCTTCTGTCGCGACGCCGTCGCTCGCAGACCCAGATTTTTTCAAGCTATTGAAACTATTGATAAGAGACAAGCGCATCTCTATTGCACCTCCAGGCCAAGCTTGACACCCCAGTTGCCAAGTTCCTCTTTGCTGGGGTTGCCAATAAATATCTGTCGGTTGTCGTCCACGTAAGTCGGCACTGCGAAAACCTTTCCACTACTGGCGTCAGGGTCCAGCGCCAAGTCGACAACCTCTACGACGAGACGAGGGGCCTCTTACCTCAGCCAATCTGCAAGCGCCAGAGTTTGCTGGCAGCCCCGGCATCCCGTGACGATGAATATTTTGAGAACGCTCATTGCTGTTTTCATACCCTTTTTGATGCTTTGATCCAGTTACAGATTTCGATGCGCGAATCCCCCCAATCCAGACTCGTTGTGTATGCAAGACTAC
>DCAW01000182.1:2657-7190 GCA_002313895.1 Dehalococcoidia bacterium UBA1123 | reverse complement strand
CCACCAGGCCCAAATCCACTGAAGGCTACCTCGCAACAGTCTTAAAAGCCTTAATAGCGTCCTTACGATTCACCTGCTAGCCCAGTAGTCCCCTCTCCTTGACCCCTAAGCTATACTGCCCTCAGAGGCAGGCTCATGAGGGTCGGGCTGTAAATAGTGGGATAGCGCTCGCATAAGGAAGATGAAATTGGGATGACACTGTTAATTAACAGTTATTCTTTTGTCGCTATTGGATTGCTAATTCTTCTAATCATGGCGTTGTTAACTTGGCGACTCTTCAGCCCGACATGGGCCACGGCTACCGTTGCAGTCACGTTCGCATCCCTGGTTGCCTTCCAGTTGATGGCAAGCACGAAAGCCAATACAGTTTCTAGTCCAGAAGATTTCAACAATGCGCTGACATCTGGGAAACCTGTGCTTGTTGAACTGTACTCCAATTTCTGAATCGCTTGCCTGAGGGCTAAGCCTGACGTGGACAGGCTAGAGGTCGAACTAACAGACCACTTCCTCGTCATCAGGCTCGACGTCCTCTCGGATGTAGGCAAGTATGTGCGCCAAAAGTATCAAGGAGGTGTGGTTCCGACGTTCATTGTTTTCGATAAGGGCGGGAACGAGGTTTGGAGACACAGTGGAAGCGTACCCGAACTGGAGACGATCTTGCTTCCAGGCCTGTAGCAAGAGGATAACTCAAGCACCTCCCAACTCGGGCGGTGCACATACAAGTTTGTCTTGACGTAAGTGGGGTACTCGACTCCCTGGTGGATCCGCGCGTGCCTCGACTCATTGTTGCCGTCCGCAATTACCGTGGCCGCAACGGCGCAGCCCTCTACGCAGCCGATGCCGATTGGAGGCTCGCCGTGACCAATGGAACGCACATTAGCTATCTCCCGTAAGGCCCCAGCATGGACGTCGGGCCGGCCAGATCGTTAGTTGAGATCACTGAAGATATTCTCGAACACCTTACCGGTATGGGAGGAACCCTAGCTAGCTTGTTTGCAGTTCCCAAAGTAGCTTAGCGTCCTCCACCGTTTTAATGAGTCCGGACTCTTACGGTTCGTGTTAGTCGAAACCACTTAATCGCCCGTAACTGGGACGGAATGTTCGTGGGTATTTGGATTGAATACCTCGACTACACTGAGTTGACGACAACTGGGTAGCTGAAAAGCCGACCCAGGAGGTTGAACGCTATCAACGAATAGTGATGGTGAGGTGACCGGCGTAAGCCGCATACTTTGCATCGCATACAGTGCAACAGATGGCAAGCGACGACCTGGAAACACATCGCAATCGAGGTCTCGAGTTCGAACCATCCCACCAGGACGACACTTCGATACCAGGTCGCTGCAGTCGGTTGACAGCTTCGGAACGCGGTCATATAGTCGATGCTATCCGAGGATGTCGTGTTATTGGACGCACTTGATTCCATGTATGAATTATCCCGTTACAGCAGAGGAGAATCATGTACGCATTGCCTGATGTCGATGAAGTAGTGGCCGTGGCAAAAGAACTAGGGATCCACCTGGGTCCCGATGAGGCCGTCATGTACCGGAAGTACTTGATGGAACAGATGGAACAGTTGGACACCTTCGTGCAGGCCCGGTTGGATGAACCCAAGCCTCCGATGGTCTCGTCCGCCCGCAAGCCCGGGTACCGGCCGAGCACAGAAGAAGACCCGCTCAACGCTTGGATGTGGAAATGTAGGATTGAGGGGGCGGCCGAAGGCCTACTCTCCGGAAAGACTGTCAGTTACAAAGACCACATCGCTGTGGCAAGCATCCCCATGAGCTTCGGCTCCTTCGCCCTCGAAGGGTTCATCCCCGACTTCGACGCAACCGTCGTCACCCGGGTGCTCGAAGAGGGGGGCACCATCGTCGGTAAGAACGTCATGAACGGACTGAGTGGCGGCTTCGGCACCGGCGGCGGTATCGGCGACTACGGACGGACCTTAAACCCCCACAACCACGATCACGTGACTGGCGGATCGTCCGCCGGTTCCGCCGCAGCCGTGGCCGCCAGAGAGGTGGACATCTCCTTCGGCGGCGACCAGGGTGGTTCCATTCGTATCCCTGCGGCTTTCTCCGGCATTGTCGGACACAAGCCCACGTTCGGATTATTGTCGCACTTCGGCATCGGGTTCGGCTCGGACCAGAGCATCGACTACACGGGTCCGATGACCCGCACTGTGGAGGATGCGGCGACTGCGCTCCAAGCCACCGCTGGTTACGATGTTTACGACCCTCGCCCGACGCGAGACGTCCCCACCAGCATTGACGTACTCGGCCAGATAGACGACGGCGTTTCAGGGCTGCGCATCGGCGTGCTCGACGAGGGTTTCGACGATGCTGAGGATGACGTGCGCGATCTAGTGATGGCGGCGGTCAACGTTCTCGCAGAGGCAGGCGCCGACGTATCCACTGTGTCCATCCCCGAGCATCGCACAGTGGGTGCAGCTCAGGCCGCGCTTACGGGCGAAGGCGCCCTTGCCATATTCAAAACTGGCTTCTTTGGCGCCTTCACCAGGACCTACTACCCTGCGTCCCTCATCGCTGCCATTAACAAGTTGTGGGCCTCCCAGGCCGACGTGCTCACGCCACGCAGCAAGTTGTCACTTATCGCCGCTGAGATGAGTCGACGCAACTACCACGGCCGCGTGTATGCCAAAGCCCAGAATGTGCGTGCCACCTACATCAAGGCCTATGATGCTGAATTGGCTAACGTCGATGTGCTAGTGATGCCCACATGCATCATGACCGCGCCCAAAAACCATACCCCGGGTAGCTACCTCGAGTCCGTCGAAGATAACCTCGCTGGGGCGAGCTCGAGCGGCTCCCGCAACACCCAGCCCTTCAATTACACTGGCCACCCGGCGCTCGCTCTTCCCGTGGGCAAGTCGTCAGCTGGTCTCCCGGTCAGCATGCAGCTCGTCGGGCGGTTCTTCGACGACCCGCTCCTTATGAGGGCCGCCTACTCTTACCAACAATCGACAGACTGGGACAAGATCGTGGGCGTCGATTCCTGATCGGGTTAGGATGGGCGAAGGGCCAAACAACAACATGGGCAAATAGCGATGGTGAGTTGACTGGCGATGCCGCCAGCGCCAGCCACTACCTAGACGTACTCCCTGTTCCGGAGCCAGCGCACATAGGCTGGAATGGCTCGGTCGATGTCGTACTGAGGATCGTATCCCAGCTCTTCGCGTGCGAGAGAGGAGTCAGAGGGAGGGCGAAGCAGTGACGCGGAGCCTTTGCCGTCCAGGCCGTTCCAGGAGCCAAGACCTACGTCGATGGTCCGATCGGGGAACTCACGACGCATCACCTCGACAATCTGGCCCAACGTGCGATGTTGGCCGAAACTGATGTTGAAAATCCAGGATTGGGTAGATTCCGCCTCGTAGGCTTGGATAATCCCTCGCGCCTCGTCCATCACGTACGTGTAGTCCAGGAGAGTGTCGCTCCCGTGAGCTACCTGCACGTCCCTGCCCTCCAGCAATTCATTCAATATTGAGTCCACTGGACGGCCAAAATCGGGTCGGTACAATCCGGGGCCGTAGACACTGGCGGGCCGCACGATCCTGACGTCCATACCGAGGTCTTCGCGGTACCGGTGACAGATGCCCTCCGCGGCGAGCTTGGTCGTGGCGTAGATGGTGTGCAGAGGAAGATGTGAGCCTCCGTCCTCTGGCACGGGCCGAGAAAGGTCTGGATGCAGACCTGCCGCAGAGTAAGAACTGGTAAACACCATCTTTGGTAGCCCAAGCAGGCGCGTCGCCTCCAGCACGTTCACCGTGCCCTCTATGTTCACTCGCACCATCTCGTGGGTCCGCCATTCGAGTCCAAGGAAGAGCATCGCAGCCATATGAATGATACCCTCAACGCCGTGGTGTTGGGTCGCGCGCATCAGGCAGGCCAGGTCGGTGACGCTCCCTAAGACTAGCGGGAAATGGTCCGCTACATCCGCCGCGACGCTGCCAGGCCCAGGTGGCGCCACGTCAAATCCGACAACCTCTTCCCCAGCCTCCAGCAGCATCCTGACCACGTTGCCGCCAATTCCACCCGAGGAGCCCGTCACGAGGATAGACATGCCTTCGCGCCTCCAATTCGACGCTTGTAGCGTCCTGGCTTAGAATTTCGATGATCCGATATTCCCCGCTCAAACCGGAGGCGCTCGACGAACCCCGCAGTATCCAGCTTGGTGATTGCGCTCCGAGCCCTTATTTGACGGCTTCGCAAAGACCATCTGATGATGATTGCTTTACCGTAACGATGCATTATTGGGCTGATTCACGGTCCGATGCCACCGAGTCCAACAATGTCTGTGGAATTTAATCGTACTACACTTGAGTTTCAAACGTCGTTTCGATAAATACCTGATGCCTTCCCACGGCAACCCTCTATCGTTCCAATAGAGAAAAGAGGAATCCGGTCGACTTATCGTGTGTCTTCGTCCAGATGAAATTATCTGTCATTGATCCTTCAAAGGTAGATGAAGTGGCACTGAATATATCCAGATATTCGAACAGCCAAAATAGTGTCA
>DCAW01000182.1:1871-2333 GCA_002313895.1 Dehalococcoidia bacterium UBA1123 | reverse complement strand
TCTCTTCTGACTCTGGATGAGCCGTTTACAGCTTTTCATCGTGGTTCGGAGACTGGTGTTTCTCACGATGAGGTGAAATTCGTGCGGTTGGTGGCAGTTGACAGCATCGGGAGGCAGCCATATAGTCGGCGCAACCTCAAAATATAGTGGTTACGAAACCACCGGGTTCATCTGGGAAATATCGGTTCAACACACGGAGGAAACAATGCCAGAATACATTCAGAACGTGAGCAGAATCCCTAAACCCGGCAAGAACTTCGATGTCACCGAAGCCTCTGTGGAGATGATCAAGAGCCTGAACAGGGGCGGCAACGTCTCGTTCACCATCTCCTCCCCTCCGGCGATCAAGAGCACGGTCGTCAGTGCCCTGCCATTTGAATCGCTCGCTGAGATCGAGGCCTTTCACGACGGATTCGTCTCAAGCGACGAGATGCGCGACAGGTTCCAGAAACTGGCGGCGGA
>DCAW01000182.1:0-1559 GCA_002313895.1 Dehalococcoidia bacterium UBA1123 | reverse complement strand
CGGCGGAGCCGAAGTACATTGTGAGAACGTTGATGGTTGCAAAAAGGGGAGAAGCGCCCGCATTGCTGGAAACGGTCCTCGAAGCTAGTGAGGCATCCAAGACCATGGACCCGCTCGTCTCCGTTCCTGCCTTTGGCAATGTTGACGTGGTCCGAGTGGTAAACCCACTGGCTTCATTGGAAGACGCGAACGCCATCGCCGAGGAATTGCAGGGAGACGCCTTCGCCGGGTTCCGTCGGAAAATCGCCTCCCTCACCCTGAGTCAGATGAGAACCCTCAGCAGGGTCGCCTACGTGTCCAGCTGAATATCTACGCAGTCATACCGGTACCCGGTGGCACGGCCGACGTGGGCGGTGCACGATTAAATGAAGGTTGCCCTCTACGCCCGCGTTTCGACAGATGATAAGAATCAGGACCCTGAAACGCAGCTCCTCCAGCTCTGCGATTACTGCCAACGCCAGGAATGGGACGTTCACGATGAATACCAGGACCATGCGCCGGCAGGAGACCAGCTGAAGGCAAGTATAGACCAGGTCTCAAGGCAGATCTAAGAAATACTCGACCCTTCTTCAGGGTAGATAAATTATCGCTATGCCAGACGAAAAACACGATAATACTTTCCCCGGACCGAGTCGGTAGTGATCGGGCACCGCCAGGCCCATCTTGTGGCCTGACATCACGGAGTTGAGTTGTTGACCGGGGAAGACGTTCACGGTCGCCGCAAGAGAGCCGTCGCTGGCGGTTGCGCCGGGGTCGATCATCTAAAGAGTCCTGGGAATGTAGGCAGGCGCCGTCACATCTAAGTTGCCTTTCCAGCAACCTTCAGCGTTTATGACAAGCTGGCGACCGGCCTACACTCGGCTGGCCTGCTTCCAGGTCACCGATTCGTCGGTTGGGCCCATGCCCACGATGTGATAGAGCAGTTCCCCCGTGGTCATCAGAATTCGGGCGCTGGACCGTCCCAGGCCGTCGAGCGTCGTATCCAACAAAACCTTGCCAACGCGTTCGATTATCATCCCACCGCAGCGCCTTGGGCTGGCGGGCTTGACGCGTTGTTGGCGGCCTTTCATGATTCAGTCTAATCGGCTACCAAAGTGAGCCTTGAAAATGCAGACTTGGCTCGATCATCAAAGACCTCATCGATCCCTGACTTACCAAGCGCTTCCTGGGACCCAAATTCGAGTGAGTCCGCCTGTTGGAATTCATCCCATCCCAATCCAAGCAACTGTTGTTTATCAAGAGCGCCTGCTACTGAGTCGACCAGATCCTTGAAAGAACCGACACCACCCAACCTTCTGGCTTTCTTGTCGACCAGCGCTTTCCTCACTCCAATGGCGAATTTTTCAAATGTGCTTACTTTGTCCCCCAGTCCTTTCTTTGAATCATCGTTGAGATTGCGGACGTGCTCTTCTTTGAAACCAACCAAGGCACCTTCATCCATTTCCCTGATGTGGTCCCGTGCTAAGCCACTCACGGCACTTGAGTCGAAGTTGGCGAGATGTTCTTTGTCGAACCCTGCGACAGCGCTCGAATCTAAGTTTGCGAGGTGTTCTTTGCTG
>DCAW01000134.1:9775-27719 GCA_002313895.1 Dehalococcoidia bacterium UBA1123 | reverse complement strand
ATCACGCGACCTCGTATCTCTTCAATCGGAATGGTTTGAAACAGCGTCACAAGGAACACCGTGTGCAACCAGCCGCCAAATCCCATCACGAACAACAGGGCCACCGACAGCAGATAGCTCCTTGAAAATCCGAAACTCACCATCGCCACGTCCCATAGCATGTCCGTCCACACCAGCGCTGCAGCGACCAGAAATACGCTCATGAAAGCTATACGCACACTCCCAACAGATTCCGACGATTGGACCGGTCGACGACAACGCCGGCCAGAGGCGAGAACGCGAACATCGTCAGGCCGCCTATTCCAGTCACGATGCCGACCCAAAGCGTAGGGTGGGTTAACTCAAGCGCCAATCAGCCCATTGCCACCAGTCGAACATCCACGTCCAGACCGTGAAACACATCGGCAATGAAGTATGCGTGAAAGTTCCAATTCTTCAGCAGTTTCACCGCATCGGGCATTTTCATCTGGTCTATGCCAGATGACTCGCGCTCACTCATCGTATCGTGGGTGCCAACCCGCGCCTCCCCAAGTCGTGATTTTTCGAGGCGTCACGCGAATCAACGCGCGAGGCGTGTCCTTTGTTTCCTCGTAGTATCGATGGCCTGACTCTTGCCCTCGGTATCGAATGGCCCACGACTCCCAATCGCCGAGCCATGCGTTATCGGCGATCACCGCATCGGCTTCAACCATGACGCGAACATATGGAGGGTCAGATTTGTCGATACACGCCGACACGCGGCTGTCGTTGCGGATGTTCTCCACCCATGCGGCTTTTCGGCGCCCGGCAACCAGGAACACACCGTCTGCATATTGATACCAGACGGGAATCACAGCGGGCCATCCCTCGTCGGTCAATGTCGCCAGTTTCATCAGATGGCGTCCGCCTGTCAGAAATTCTTGCAATTGGGATCGGGTCAATGCGGGCATGTTCAACTCCTGTACAATAATTGGCGTTCAGAGATGATAGCATCTCAACCGTCGCGACCATGCTCAATCACTTACACTCGTCGGGCCATAGACGCGAAATGTCCTGAAAGGAACTATCATGACTCACTCGCACGAACTCACGGTTGTCGAAGCCGCCAAAAAAATCCGACGGCGTGAGATATCGCCAGTCGCCATGATGGAGGACCTGCTCAACCGAGTTTCGCGACTGGAGCCGACACTGACCGTGTGGGTGACGTTGAACGCTGATGCCGTGCTGGAAACCGCGCGCCAGCGCGAGCGCGAGCTGTTGAACGAAGGCCCCCGTGGGCCACTTCATGGCGTGCCTGTCGGCATCAAGGACATTTACTACACGCAGGGAGTTCTGACCACTGCCGGTTCTCTGATTCTGGCAGATTTTGTGCCCGATTTCGACGCCACAACCGTCGCCAAGCTCAAACAGGCAGGGGCGATAATCATGGGCAAAACCGTCACGACGGAGTTCGCGTGTGGCGACCCTTCACCGACCCGGAATCCGTGGAACGTCCATCACACGCCCGGCGGGTCCAGTTCTGGCTCTGCCGTTGGAGTGGCTGCGGGCATGTTCCCAGCGGCATTGGGGTCACAGACCGGAGGCTCGATTCTCCGGCCAGCCTCTTATAATGGCGTCGTCGGGCTCAAACCCACGTTCGGTCGAGTCAGCAGGCATGGAGTCGTGCCCGTCGCGATGTCTTTAGACACGATGGGGCCATTCACTCATACGGTCGAAGACGCCGCGCTGATGCTCAACGTTTTGGCCGGCCACGATCCACTTGACCCATCGTCATCAACTCGCCCCGTGCCCGACTACAGAAAGGCAATCGGCACGCAGCGAACTCCGCCTCGCATCGGCCTAGTGACCGAGTATTTCTATGGCAAGATCAACGATGAGACCGAGGCCCACACCAACGCTATCGCGGAGAAACTTGCTGGCGCAGGAGCCACCGTTGAAGAGGTCGACATCGCGGCAGATTTCGACGCGATGCTCTCTGCCCACCGGGTCCTGATGAACGTTGAGGGCGCATCCGTCCACCAGGACTGGTTCAACGCCCGCCCGGACGACTACTCGCCGAACATCCGTGGGGTCGTTGAGAATGGCAGGCAAGTTTCTGCAGTCACTTACGTCCAGGCAAAACGTGTGCAGGACCGATTCCGCAGAGACGTTGCGGATGCGTTGCGATCATTTGACGTGCTGCTAACGCCATCCACGCCTACGCCGGCTCCCCGTGATCTGACAACCACGGGCGACCCGTCCTTTCAATCGCCATTCACGTTTGGAGGGTTCCCGACCATAACACTCCCATCGGGACTCAGTGAAGACGGATTGCCGTTCGGGGTGCAACTGGCCGCTCCCCACTTCGCCGATGAAACGCTGCTAGCGGCAGCCCATTGGTGTGAGGAGGTTATCGACGCAAATCTGACGCCACCGGAGCATCCGGGTTAAGGGTTCGTCTCGATTCCGGCCACGGGCCGATTGGCCTCACCGGCACATCTGCTGTGTACGTTCCTGTGTTGTATATTTTAAAACCACGTGCCTGATAGTTGTGCAGCGCTCCTGGATGATCTAGCGTGCACGTGTCGAGTTGCACCCTGGACGGGCCCATGTCCCAAGCTCGTTTGACGCACTCGGTCAACAGATGGGCGCCGAGGCCTGAACCGATGGCCGAATCGACCAAACCGAATTTCGAAATCTCAACGTAGTTTTCTTCTTTGTCCAGTTCAAAGTAACCGATTGGCGTGCCATTGATGTAGGCAATCCACGTGTGCATATCTGGACGCTCGACCCACTCCTTCCATTGCTGATATGTCCAGCCCAACCTGTCCACCCAGTACCAATCGCCTCCTACGGCTGTGTACAGGAATCGATTGAACTCCGGCAGTGGCAACTCGGCGCGCTTAATCTCAAGTCCATCAACGTCAGACCGGCGGGGGTTCAGTTGCGAGCGGTTAGTCATCTCCAGATAGGTTATCCCGACTTCAATGATCATTGTGTGGTTCTCCAAAGTCACATGAAAATGATGCGCCTGCCAACCGAAGCGCCAGTGAGATATTGCATTAATTTGAAAGCCTGCGTCAAAGTTTCCGTTTCTTCTTTCATATAGTAGAATGCGCCCATCGACACAGGGAGGTTATCGAGTATGACGCTAATGGATAGACGCCGGAGAAGCGACACTCTTCGAGGCAAGGTCGCAATCGTCGGCATCGGCGAAGTCCCCACGAGGAGAGTAATCCCCGACCGGACGATGTACGGCCTCAACGCCGAAGCCGCGAAAATAGCCATCGCCGACGCAGGGTTGAGAAAAGAGGACATCAACGGGCTTGTGACAGATGGCGCCGCCGCGTTGGCGACGATGGCCGAGTACATCGGCATCCGCCCGACATTTGCCACCGGCGTGTCGATGCAGGGCGCCAGCGGAGCTTCGGCAACCACGGTGGCCGCATCGGCTATCAACGGAGGCCTTGCAGACACGGTGCTGGTGGTCATGGGTAATTCCCGTCTGGACCGCGCCGTGCCAGGAGGCGCCAGTGTCCGGTCTGAGTGGGAAGAGGCCTACGGCCCCGCTGCCGGGGCGGGCACCGGATACGCTCAGATTTACACTCGACATATGTATGAGTTCGGAACAACTCAGGAACAGATGGCGATAGTGGCCGCAAACCAGCGTTTCAACGCACAGGAGAACGAGAACGCAGTTTTCCACGGCCAACCCGCCTCCAAAGAGGACGTGCTTTCCTCTCGGTATATCAACTACCCATTGCGAATACTGGAATCTGTCATGCCATGCGACGGCGCCGCGGCGCTTATCATGACCCGCGCCGACAGAGCCAAGTCGTTCCCCCATCGCCCCGTCTACCTGCTGGGAGCAGGCATGGAGCAGTCGAATGCCAACATCTGGCAAACCGACCGGATCACCACCACACCGGTGAAAACCTCTGCGGCCCGGGCCTTCCAAATGTCAGGGTACGGCCCCGGGGATATGCAATTCGCTGAATTTTACGACTGCTATACCATCCTTGTGGCGGTCACACTGGAAGACGCCGGATTCGTAGAGAAGGGCGAAATCGGCCCGTTTTACGAGTCCACAGACACGACTTACAAAGGCAGTTTCCCGATCAACACTGACGGCGGCCAACTCTCAGGAGGCCAGCCCGGACTGGCCGGCGGGTTCCGCCATGTGATCGAGGGAGCGAGGCAGATAATGGGGCGTGGAGGTGGAAGGCAGGTCGCCCTCAACGATTTATGTATGGTGAATGGTTGAGGCGGCACAGCGAGCGAAATGTGCTCGCTGGTCCTCGGTTCCGAGGACGCGCTGTAAGAACTCTCCTAAAACCATTATTCTAATTGAGGCGAATACATGACCACCGAATACAACAAACCACTGCCAAGACTGGTGAACGAGGCGGTTTCTCGTCCCTTCTGGGATGCAGCCAAGCGTCACGAGCTTGTGATGCCGCGATGCCTCAATTGTTCCAACATGTTCTTCTATCCCAGGGAGCAGTGTCCCAACTGCTACTCTGACAACACCGAGTGGGTTCCAGTCTCAGGTAAGGGCAGGGTGTACTCGTACACCGTGGTTTACCAGCCAGCGAACCGAGCGTTCCAGGAAGAAACGCCCTACATTTTTGCCATTGTGCAGTTGAATGAAGGCCCCCGCATTCCCACAAACTTGTTGGAATGCGAGATCGACGGAGTTGAGCTTGAGATGCCCGTAGAGGTCGTTTTCGACGACGTGACTGACGATGTGACTCTGGTGAAATTCAAGCCTGCATAAAACCTGAGCAGGCCTCCGTAAATTAGCAAGAACAGCCCTGAGTGATGATCGCTCAGGGCTGTTCTTTTGCTCAGTATAAGCGACCGATCATACCCCAGTATGAGTCTCCGATCTTCCTTCTAATCCATCTCGGCATCAGCACGGTGGCGACTGAAAATCAGGTTTCTGGGCGATTACGTCCTGTTGCTACGAGGATAAGATGTTCAGCAGAGTTAACAAGGCAATCAAGCCATCAGGCAAGTCAGGATTCAACAACTATCTCGGAAACCTGCTAAAGTCCTGCCACCGTGGATCCCCAACCCGTGACGAGGCTCGCAAGGCCTTAGTTGCAGCGCAGAAGGCAGAGCACATCTGGCAAGGCCTGTAATCCCGAAAACACGAATCAGGCGAAAAAGGGTTCAAGAGGCAAAACCCCGCCCATTTGCATAGTGAGCGCCAGAATATTTCTACATTTGTTAGTCATTAGCCGATTGCGTTGCAAATGCCGTCAGGAAGTTTGATCTTATCTTTTGGGATTTGATAGAAGATCAGGATTTTCGGACACTAAAATAGTGGCAGCGTTGCACGAAATATCCCGATCACGGTTTCTTCAACCGGAAAATACAAGAGTAAGGTATCCTTAGCGCCTCCTGAACTCTCCATGGCGGCAGTTCGCGCCTACCCCGTTCCGCGACACTCGGTTCGTCGAATCCATCCACCACGAATCCAGTTTCTTCAAATGCCCTCCAATAGTCACGCAGAGGGCGATGAAAGCTTAGAACAGGGTCCAAGTTTCCCCAAACGCCATAATACGGGCCACGTTGAAAGTATGTGTCAACGCGATATGCGAATCGTTCCTCGCTACGAGGGGTGTCTGGCGCAGGCACCACCCAACCTGCAGGGCCGCTTGCGAAACATGGGTGGCTGAACACCGCGACAAAATGCCCTCCTGATTTCAGGATGCGGAACACCTGATTCAACGCGCCAACGTAATCCTTGATGTCCATCAGGACGTAATTGCTTACGGCCTTGTCAAACGTCGAATCCTCAAGAAAATCCATCTCCGAAGCCGAGGCGTGATGATAAGTAATGCCGAGATGCTCTTGATGCTCGCGCTCCGCCGCGATTTCCAACATGCGGCTGGCAATTTCGACTCCTGTCATACTGGCGCCCGAACGCGCTAGCTTGCGCGACAAATAGCCATTCCCGCTTCCAACATCCAACACGTTCATTGATTCCACATCCCCCAACAACGCCAGCATAGGTTCGTCGCTCTGGTATCGACGATTTCGGTCGCCATCGTCGTCGTACATGGAGTCCCAACGTTCTGCATTGGTATTCCAGCTAGCTTGCACGTCGGCTTCGGTGACCTCATGCTCCGGTCTCCACAACGTCCGCTTCTCTGGATACCGCACAATATATTCTTCTTTGGAAATCGCCAAACGTGTCGCTGCGCGTTCTCCATCTATCGATATTGGATGCTCGCCATTGAACTCCGCGCGGTCCAGCGTTGGGACCCACTCACCTGACCACGGCGACCTAAAGCCGAAGAAATACTGCCACGCCCAGAACTCCCCAGCCTCCTGTCGCACATCAGTGGCGCATCGCGAGCAGAAGAAATTTCTGCCTGAAGGACAGAACGCTGTGCTCATGAAATGATTAGCTGTGTCGCACATCGAACAGACATACCTCCAATGCTTAGAGCATCGGGGCGCAGCGGAGCCCAGATCGAATCGCGCCGGTGAGTCGGTGTATTCTGGAGCGGTGGACTTGATCTCGTCGCAGTAGTAGCAATTCATGCGAGCACATCCCTAATTGGAAAATTCCCAACAGTGTATCACTTGCATTACTTACAATCGTCGATCAATGTTTCTACGCAACTGTATTCGGAAACATCCGCAGATAATGAGCGAGATCAATCAGTGACCCTGGGTCAATCCGCGTAGCGAGGATGCCAGCCGCCACCCGTCCAGGTTGTGGTTTCCTCGGGAACGATGCGGACCAAAGCCCTGGGTTGGTTGCGGGTCTGCTCGAAATAGGCGCGGCCAGCCTCCTCTCCAATGTATCGGATTGCGCGGTCAGGAGAGACCGGCATCCAGGCAGGGTCGGTGATCTCTGCGCTAGCTTGCATAAGGACTCTAGTGTACGGCGCCTCATAAGTGTCTATGCACACCGAGACGCGGTGGTTCTCACGGATGTTCGCCACCCATCGCGCCCTGCTACGTCCGGCCACGGTGAACGACTCGCCGTTGTAGTCGTACCAGACCGGCACGACGTAGGGCCAGCCCTCCGGAGTAAGAGTCGCTAGTTTCATCAAGTGCGGCTGATTGGTGAGAAATTCTGCGAGTCCATCTTTCGTCAACGGGGGCATTTGGTCGTCCTCCAAGGGCGTTTTCGGTCAGTCAGGGGTTTTCATGCCGGCGGCAGTCCAGTTTTTCGCAACGTCGATGCAACGCATGAACTCGACGTTCGAGTGAGAGCGAGCGTACTGTATGAATCGCTCCAGAACCATCATTTTCGCCAGGCGTCCGGTGTGTTGAGGGTGCATTGTGAGGTTGAACGCGCTGCCATACTGATATACGCCGTCAAACTCCCACTCCCATGCTTTGTAAACATCCTGCGGTGTGTTCATGGCTCCGGCGCCACGATTGAACGCGTAGTAATGGGCGTCATCCAATGCCCAATCAACGGGAGCCTCGACCAGCCGACCGGCGGGCGTGTCCACAAAGTATGGAACGTCGTGCGCCATTAAACTGCTGTCATATACGAATCCACGCTGGGCCAGTATCTCAAGAGTCTTGTCAGTCAACTCGAAGGATGGAGCGCGATAACCGACTGGCAGTTGGCCCGTGATCCCCTCAAGGATTCGGATTCCCTTGTCTATGACCTCTTCCTGTTCTTGATCGCTGAGTGTGGCCGGAGGCTCGTGCATGTAGCCGTGATGCCCGACCTCGTGACCCCGATTGACCATATCGGCGACCACGGCCTCATACCGCTCGGCTGTGTGACCTGGCACGAAAAAGGTAGCTTTGATTTCATATCTATCGAGCAGGTCAAGTATTCGATGAACGCCGACTTTCGGGCCGAACTCTGCTCTCGATATAACTGATGGCAGTCTTATAGCATCGGGCGACCTACTGAGAATGGCTGAAATGCCGTCCAGGTCGAAGGTCAGCATCACTACACATTTTGTGTCACCGGGCCACAATCCAGCCATTTCCTAAACTCCCCTGCGCTATTTCATCGGATATTTATGTCTGCCATCAGTCCTTCATGTGCGACTGGCGTTTGCCTCTTTCCAGAGCCTTTTTAACCTCTGTAGCGAACTCGCGCATTTCTTCGACGGGCGGCATTGTCGCTGCCTGCACCTTTTCCTTGAATTGGTTAAACAGCAACTCTTCTGGCCGACAGTTGGGGATGTCGAAGAACTGGGTGTTGAAGTGAGGCAACTTATCCGGGCCTTGATATCCCTTGTCTCTAAGGGTGTAGCCTTCGAGGTTGTCAGTTCCCTTGCCCAGGATACCGCCGGTCTCTACGTAGTGTTCCATCACAGGTTTCATGCCGTACTTTTGGATCGGGCAGACCTTCATGCAGATTCCGCATCCATCGTAGTTTGCCATCACTGGTCGGCAGCGCTCATAGATCACCTTGTTTTTCTGAACGCCTCGGTACCAGACTTTGTCTCGGATCAACGCCCGCCCGGGACAGCGATTGACGCAGACCTGACACTCCTGACAGAAGTTGGAAATCCCGAAATCCACCGGCTGATCGTATGTGACTGGCGCGTCCGTGGTAAGCATCGCCAGTCGCGACCTTGAGCCAAAGTGCGGAGACAATAGTTGACCGTTCGCTCCGAGTTGCCCCAATCCGGCGTTTACGAACATGGGGATAAACGCTCCAGCTTCGGCGCTGTCCAGGTGCATCTGAGCGCGGTATCCCAGAGAACGGATGTGCTCGGCTAGCTCAATCGCGATCTCGGCCTCGATCTCGTATGTGCCGAAATGAGCATACTCGCCTTCCAGGCTGGGGATCGTTTGAGTCTGCTGATAGTCCTGCTCCAGCGCGAGGCAAATCGCATTTTGGAACTTTGGCCATCCCTTCCTGTGGGCGTAGGTGTACCGGTTGTCGTACATGGTGAACCCGACCTCGCCGAAACCCAACTCGCGCGCCTTGTTGCGGATGACTTCGGTCATATCGACGCCGGGATCTGGAATGCCGGTAGGCTCGATGTCTCCGGATGTCTCAGCGGCTCTCAAATGCGGCTTGCTCCGTTCGTCGTGGGCGCGGCGATACTCGGCGAGGTCGTCCGGAAATATGGTCCACGCCCAGTCCATATCGGCGGCCTTCTCCAGATCAGGAGTCGTCAAAGGCTCAACTCGGCTATAAAATGACACGTCAACGTTTTTGGACCGGGACCCAGGCTGTGACACCAAATCGTCAGCGACTGGAATGTCAATGCCCGGGTCGTCGACTCTTCTGCCTCGTCTGTGAATTACGTGAGCAACCGTCTTTATCATGTTTTCACCATCTTGCACTTGGTTAGTTCCCGGTGGCAGGCGCCGTCTGCGCTTCCTTCTGCCGACTGAAGTTTCGTTGCTCCGATTCACGCAGCAACTGTCCGAGACCCCGTATCTTCGGATTCGCCACTAGGAGTCCAACCGCGAAACTTGACACCGCCAAGCCGCCGATGGCAATAGCGATTGGCGTTCCAACAACAATAGCAACCAGACTCGCCTGCATGCCCCCGATAGGCATCAGGCTGTACGTCATGCCGTAAAAACCCATCACTCGACCTCGCATCTGGTCAGGCACCAGCATTTGGAGCGAACTCATTATCGAAATTCGGTACATAGAGTTGAATATTCCGATGATAAACATCAACGACATGGCGAGGTAGAAGCTCTTGAACCAATCGGTCGTTAGAGCGAATGCCGCGATGAATAGACCACTCAGGATGGCCCCGCCGATCAACACCGATACCTTGCCGTTCATGCCGGTGCGCGTTCCCATGTACACCGTTGTCATCAGTGAGCTCGCCCCGCTAACGCTCAACAACAGCCCATAGGCCGTCGCGCCGCGCCCCAGGATTTCCTCGGCGAATACCGGCATCAGGATCACATAAGCCATCCCGAAAAAACTGTTAAAAAACGTCAAAGCGATCAGAGACGAGAATATAGAGTTGTCTTTTATGAACTTGACGCCCTCAAGCATATCTCGTCCGGTGCCCTTGGATGCGCTGCGCTCAAATGGCGGAACCTTCAGCGTGAACATCACCACAACCATAATCGCGAATCCAGAACCGGCCACGTAAAAAGATGTCGCAATGCCGGCCGAGGCTATGATCAGTCCGGCGATTGCGGGAGCAACAATGCGGGTGCCTTGCCAGATCGAGGAGTTCAGCGCAACCGCGCTCATCATGACGCTTCGGTCTATCAGATGGGGATAGAGAGCCTGGCGTGACGGTTGGTCAAAGGCGTTCACCGCGCCCGCGACAAATGCGATGGCAAGCACCTGCCACACCTCAATTATGCCGGACAGTGTCAGTGTCGCCAGCAGGAAAATCAGAGAGGCAAGCAGGGTCTGAGTGACCATAATCAGCCGGCGGTTGTCCAGCCGGTCTGCGAACACCCCGCCGAAAAGGTTTAGCAGTATCGCAGGCGCCGCGTTCGCCAACCCGACGTATCCCAGAAACAGAGGTGAATCTTCCAGAGTGTGCACAAGCCAAAACTGGCTGGCCTGAAGCATCTGGAACCCAACTACCGATGCCAGTGTTCCGAACCAGTAAGACCGATATGCCGGATATTTTAGGGCCGGCGGAATTGAAAAACGTGGTTTTTGGGGGCTGTCTTCTGCCTTTACCTGTGGCTCCAAGGATGCGCTCCCACGCTTTGCAAACCGATGTTTATGACAATGGAGCGAGTCTAACAGCAGGCGCCGCCTCGGTCAATCTACTGAACGATGATTCAGGCAAGAGACTGCACTGAATCGATGAGTCGAGTTACGTTATGGACATAACCTCTTCTGACAGCCATGCCATGCGTTCAAGTATGCGTTTCAGGTCCGAGCCACGAACGTCGAATATCAGGTTTGTGACGCCCAGATCGGCGTAGGTTTGGATGTCCTCGGCTATCTGCTCCGGTTCGCCGGAAAACCGACGTCGGTCGTCTCCCGACGGCAATTCCGTGTCGTAAAGGGGGGCTTTCATTGCGACTTCAACTTCGGACGGGTCCCTGCCGATTCTGACGGCGTGGTTGTTCATGTACTCGATATCTGAGGCAAGTTTATCTGGCTCCAACGGGGTCGCGGGCGTGGCTCCAACCGGGTGCCATGCGTTGCCATGCTCAACCGCCCGTCTGATTGCTGGCCTGCTCTGTCCTCCTACCCAGATGGGTGGATGAGGTTTCTGGACGGGTTTGGGTGAAAATTCGATGTTGGACAGCTTTACGAATTTGCCGTCATAGGTCGGATTATCGGACGTCCATAGTTCTTTGAACGCCTCAAGGTACTCGTTCGTCGCCGCGCCCCGGTCTGCGAATGGCGGAGAGTCCAGAGCCTCGAATTCCTCCTCCAACCAGCCGACTCCAATGCCGATGGTCAGTCGACCTTCGGACAGCACATCCATCGTCGCCAAAATCTTAGCCGCCAAAAGCGGATTGCGGTACGGAACGATCATCACACTGGGCACCAGGCGAATGCGTTCTGTCACAGCCGCCAAAAATGTCAGTTCGGTTAACTGCTCCAGGTGTTCGCCGCCTTCATCCCACGGGACTTCGCTGCCCACGGAATACGGATACGACGAGTTCGAGACCCTTGGGGCCATGATGTGGTCTCCAACCACCATAGACTCGTATCCCAGACGTTCACCCGTCTGGGCAATTTCAATTAACGGCCCTCGTCGAGCCGTGTCTCCGTGACTGGGGAGGTAAAATCCGAATTTCAATGGCACTCATCCTATCTTTTGTGTGTTCAATGATCCTAGAGCGACAATCTAGCCCTGCTCAAGAAACTCCTGAACCATCTCGGTCATTGGAGTTGTGTCGGTGACATTGTTGAGGATTATCGCGTTGCGTTGGGAGTCGCCCTGAAAGAATCGTTCGTACAATACCTGACGAGACCCGAACGCGCTGCAACAGGTATCCCAGGCCAACCTGAACAGCCGGACGCGCTCGGCGGCAGACGCCGTGTCGGTCTCAAGATAACGTTCAATGTCCGATGCCAGCGGCCCGTCCATGTCTGCTTCAGTAGGCAGAGCCATGAGGCTACTCGAACCCAACAGATGGAGTATCTCGGCCATCCGAGGATACATTTTGATGAACATGCTACGGGCCACGCCGATGTATTGCAGAGAGGGCGATGTAACGCCCCAGCGGTCTGGCTTGGCGTCGGCCTCAGCAGCTCGGAGGCAGGCTTTGGTCATTTGAAGATTCTCGATGATCTCGGCCAGCATGGACTGAACCTGGGGATTCCCACCCGATCCCAGAGTTCGCACCATCAGGCTCGCCAGTCCCAAGATGAACTCGCACTTGGCGACGTTTCGAGTCACTACTTGATGTCCAGAGTGCAGGTACTGGTTCGTTGACATTGCCATATTGTTGCAAAGGTCTGGGTCGCCATACAAGAACACGCGGTCCCACGGCACCAGGACGTTGTCGAAGAACACGATGGCGTCCATCTCCTCGAACCGCGAACCCAGAGGATGGTCGAAGTTTGAACGCTCCAGGTCGTAGCTTTCGCGGCAAAGGTATCTCAACCCTTTCGTGTCCGAAGGTATTGCGAAGGCGAACGAGTACCGTCCCTCGGAGCCATCTGGCAGTCTGTGAGAGCGCGCGGGATAGACCGCGATCTCGTCGGACAGTGGCCCAAGAGTCGCCAACACTCTTGCCCCGTTGACAATGAGGCCGTCGTCGGTCTCTTTCGTAACCGCCAACGCGACTCCTGTCGTGTCCACCAGCGGAGTCGTGGTTGTTGATCTGGTGCGTTGGAGGTTGACCAGCGTGTGGGTCAAGACCAGGTCATTTTCTCGGACGTATTCGTAGTAATTTTGAATATTGTCTTTGAACTCAGGACGGTTCTGAGCGAAGTAATCGCCCGCCTGCGCCATTGCCATCAGGCTGACGTTCAGGAAGTCGGGAGTCCTGCCCATCATTCCGAAACTGGCCTTCGCCCAGTGGGCCATCATCCGATGCCGATGTTCCAGATCGCCGATGGATTTTGGGATGATGAACGACGCTCCGACACTCTCGCCGGACGAAGGCGAAACATAGGTCATATCATCCCGAAACTCGGCGTCGTGTTGCATGTCGTAGAGCTTCGCCATTGTCGCAACGCCGTTGCGCAGCGAAGGATATGTGGTCACGTCATCAATGCGTTCGCCCCGCAGGTAGACCTCTGGATGGCGTTCCTGGAGGCATTGGACGTATTCCGCTCCGGTTCTGATTGGCATCGCGGTTCTCCCCACTTGTGTGCCGAACATGCACAACGGCCACCAGATTGATGTCTGATATCCGAATTTTATGCTAGAGGGCGTCGATTGTCCAAATGGTTCGACGTGTGGGCGATTATTGGCCTACTTGAAGCCTTCTCCAAATCCGGCGTCTTTGGCGGCCCATGCCCCGGCCACTCGCCCGCTGAACAGCGCAGGGCCAAGCATCGTTCCTTCAAGACCGTGCTTGCCATTGATGTGGCCTCCGGCCATTCCTGCCAGTTCCCCTGCAACGAAGAGACCGGGTATCGGCTCGTAATGCTTGTCGACTGCCCTGCATTTGAGGTCGGTCTTCACGCCTCCAAAGTTTTTCCTCGCTGTTGGCGTAAAATTCAGCGCATAGTAAGGGGGACTCTGGATCATCTTTCGGTTCGATAATGGACGCCCAAAGTCCGGGTCTTCCGTCAGTCCCTGGTCGATACCGCTGTTGTAATGGTTCACGGTCTCCACAAACGTGTCCTCCGGAACGCCGATCTCAGAAGCCAACGCTTCTAGGGTGGCTCCAGATTTAATATGGGGAGACTCCTCAATCAGAGCTTTCACCTTCTCAGGGTCTTTGACCGACGCGCCCGGAATGTAATACTGGGGATCGCTGACAGTGACATCATCTGTCATCGTGCTGTCCATCACCGACCAGCAGTACGCCGGTTCCTGGGCCAAGACGGCCACAGAGCCGGTGCCTCCGCCGCTCAGGTCTTCGTTGTGGAATCTGACGCCTTGAGCGTTCACCCAGATATTGTCCGGCACTCCCCTGATTACCAGGCCGCGCCTGCCGCGCTCGTCCTTGTGGTCAGGGATGGCGAATACGTAAAACCAGATGTCGTCCATGTGAGTCGTCGTGCCGCCCACCGCTTCGACCATACCGTGACCATCACCTGTATCACCGCGACCGGAGCCTTCGAGGATACGGTGTCGGCGCAGGTCTGGACGCACCTCCTTTACCATGTCGATATTGGAGTTGAAACCACCGCTACCCATGACCACAGCCTTCGCCAGAACCTCAACTGTGTCACCTGACGTCGTGTCCTCGGCGATCACGCCGATGATGCGGCCATCCTCGACGATCAACTCTTTGGCCGCAGTGTTGGTCAGCCAGGTGTCGATGCCGCGGTCCTGCGCGGTCTGGTAGAGAGCGTTCCAAAGACCTCCGCCGCCGCCCTTGGGTTGGTGCCATCGCGGCACGCTGTTGCCCTCATTTTGTCGAGCGCCGACCCATTCGACGCCTCTATCTTTGGCCCACTCGAACAGGGCGTCGTTGCTTCGTTCGATATAGAACCTCGCCCAGACTTCGTCCGCTTTGCCTTGACCTGCTATTATCCAATCTTCGAAGGCCAGATCGTGGGAATCCTCGATTCCGGCTTCGCGTTGAAGGAACGTGTCAACGATTGCACAACCGCCGCCGGAGACCGCTGCGGCGCCGCCGAGGATCTCCTCTTTCTCCAGAAGAATCACCGACGCGCCTGCCTCACGCGCCTCAATTCCAGCGGCGACGCCCACTGCCCCAGAACCCACAATCAGGACATCAGTCTCCAATTTCCGCTCAGCGCACATATAAGGCCATCCCCTCGGATATATTCGTTCAAGATTACTTCAATCAACTCGTCAAACTGCGTGGGCAGTCAACCGATGCCGAGTGTAATCCATGATTTAATCACAGTCAACAGATCATTTTTCATGGTTTATTACAATCAATAGCATTATTGACGACGACATCAGACGTTTGTACACTGGGCGCCTATCGTCACACATTCGCGGAGGTCGGATTCTGGCTCAAATCCGTGAGGGCAGTCAATTTGTTCATAAAAGTTGAACCCAAAGACTGGATGATGCATTCAGTGTTTCTGTACTTCAGCGATGAACGTCGGGACGCAGAGGACACCGCCGTCAGGAAATACCTGTCCGACCATGGCCTGAAACCCAAAAGAGAGTTCGCCGAGAGAGTGGATGACACCGATTTCGATGTGATGTATTTCGGCGGGTGCTACATCGGTGGAGGCCATCTCCAAACGATCAGGAAGATGCAGGAAACGGTCGTCGAACGCGAAATGCTTGCGGACGAGATACGGCAGGTGTTGGGCGGCAGCGCATCGGAAACTGTGTTGGACTCGCTCGTGGAGGAATTTCACCCGCAAACCACGTTCGAAGTCGACGATCAAGGACGCATTGTGGTAGTTATGGACAGTGCTTCAGTTGAACGGAGCTTCGCCAGGTTGAATAGTTAGCCCGTGTTCAGAGAATATGAGGCATGACCTCTTTTGAGAATAGTTCCATTGAGCGCATGACTTTATCGTGGCTGATGCCCCCCATGTCGAAGTTGCATCCGAAGTACTCGATGCCCTGGGCTTTCAGTTCCAGTATCTTGGTGACGCACTGCTCAGGGCTGCCAATTATGGCCCGATTTTCATAAACGTGGTCAGAGCTGAGAGGCAAGGTTGTGCGAGTACGCCTCCAATCGTCGATGCTGTAAGGCACCTCACTGCCCTCTTGGAAGATGTTTCTCCACTGCATGATGTCCAGTATCCAGCTAATGTGGCTTTCAGTGTCTTTCCGAGCCTGTTCCTCCGTTTCGGCCACATAGAAATACCTGAAGAAAGGAACGTCGGCAAGTGACACATCGCGTCCGTGTTCCTTGGCTAAATCAAGGTAACGCTGACAGAGAGCGAGAGATGCCGCCGTATCCTGAACCACGGCAATGCAGAGCGTGTGTCCTGACGAAACCATAAACTCTAACGTGGCGGGAGTCCGGCTTGCGGCGATGTAAATTGACGGGTGAGGTTTCTGAACCGTTGGCGGCACGAGGTTAAGTTTGTTGACGCTGAAGAACTCTCCGTCGTATGAGAATTCAGTCGTCGTGAAAAGGCCTTGGACGATTTCGACGCTCTCCTGGAACCTCGCCTGACTCTCAGATTCGTCGACGTTGAATCCACCGTATTCGTACCCGAATGTCCCGCGCCCAAATCCCAAATCCAGCCTGCCTCCGCTCACAGCATCCAGCGTCGCGGCGTCCTCGGCCAGCCGAATCGGGTTGTGGAGGGTCGGGACCAGAACGGCGGTGCCTAACCTGATCTTCGTTGTTCGTGCGGCGATGCTGCTGGCGATGACCAATGAAGACGACCCGAGACTGTATCGCGAGAAGTGGTGTTCGGCGAACCACGCGCTGTGAAATCCCAGTTCCTCGGCATATTGGATCTGTTCTGATGTTCGGGAAAATATCTCTGCGGGGTCTGCGCCCTCCGGCCAAGGGATATGGGTGAAGATGGCAAGTTTCAAAAATTCAGTCTCCGTACGGGTGATGCGCTGTCGGCGGACTGATTATAAACGATGCGGCCGAAACGAGTTGTTCGAGCCTCTAATGGGTGCTGTAATAAAGCGCGTCAATTGAGAAGCCCAATCTGCAATCTGTAGTTGGCGCCTCCAGTGAAGTCGGCCGAATACTTGGACAGCATCGCCATTTTGAGGGAATGCTGCCATCCCGCCAGGAATCAACACCTGACCTTCCAGTGTGTGAGAGCCATCTTCGGATTCGTGTTGCTGAATGTCTATGCAGATTTTGCTCTCGGACTCATAAACGCGCCGTCGAGCCAGGGATGCAGCGCTGCGAACTCCCGCGTAGTGCCATTCCTGGATGTCGAACAAAGGACTCACTGTAATCATCTGAGATTCCTGGCTCTCCGTGGTGCTGTGCAAACCTTGCATCAGCGTCAGTCGCTCCGCGCAGGAGTCACAACCCTTGTCCAAATGATCTTGAAGCGTAGCGGGTTCTACTTGCGACGAAGCATTCGTTACAAAATCGACAACCCGAATCAACTCAATATTACAATTATTGAACATAAAACCCACGCCTTTTACCGTCCTTGGCCACATAATCATGCACTCCGCCAAATATGCCGTCACTGTCGTCGATTCCATTGCCGCTCCAGACGACAACAAAATCTCCTTGATTATCCATCGCAACCGAGGCATTGACCCAATCGCTTGAGGCGGCTGTGTTGACCTGGAATTCACTGCCGATTAGCAGACCATCGGGACTATATCGTTGCCCGATAAAACCCCAAGTGTTCACGTGACCCTGACTGTCGTTATTCGAAATTATGACGAATATTCCAGTGGAGTCGATAGACACCAAAGTGGATTGCAGGTTACTGGATACCTCTGTGTTAACGTGAAATTCGCCGTTTTGGGGAGCGCCGCTTGCTGAATACCGTTGGGCAAAGACGCCATAGTCGCCCCTGCTGTCGATGCCGGAGGCTTCCCAGGCGATCACGAACCTCCCCTCTTCACTCATGGCATTGATGGCGCTCCCTTTGTCGTTATCGCTGTCGTGTTGACCTGGACATCGCCGCCCACCGTTGTGCCATTCGCATCAAAGCGTTGGGGGAATGCGCCTCCATCCGCAGAGGACCAACTCACCACAAACTCACCGTTGGCATCAGATGCCACAACAGCGTCCCACTGACCGCTTTCGTATGTCGTGTTGGCTTGGAATTCAAGCCCCGCAAGAGAACCATCGACCCCATACCTCTGTCCGTATATTCCGGCGCTGCCATCAGCGTCCTGATTCACGGCGGTCCAAACTATTACAAAATCGCCGTCGCTGTCCATCGCGACAGAAGGTTTTTGTTTTAGTCGGTGTTGGCCCGGAACGCTCCGCTCAACGCCGCGCCTGACGTATCGTAAATCCGTGTGTAAACGTTCAGCACGTCCTGCCAAACCACCACATAGTTGTTCGTGGCGCCCATCGCCACGGA
>DCAW01000134.1:0-9444 GCA_002313895.1 Dehalococcoidia bacterium UBA1123 | reverse complement strand
ATGGTTGTGTTAATCCGCGTTTCAAGACCTTGCGACAGGCCAGGGCAGTTGAATCACTGAGCGCATATATCCAATGATCCTGTGTGATCGCTGGCCCAAACGGCAACGAAGTCGCCGTCTGAGTCAGTAGCCACAGCTTTTGACTGATGGTTTGCTGTAACCTGGCTTCCGCAGTCTGTCGAACTGACTTTTTGTTTAATGGTTTGCTGGTGCTGATACCGGAGCCGCATGCATGTCACCTCAGCCGACACCCAGGAGACCTTGATACTAGGGATTCAATCAATCGATGTTTGACGACGAGTCTTCCACAATGGCGATAATCTCATCAACGGTCACGCCGGCATTGTAGTTCGAGAAGTCCACTCTGACATCAGAGTTGTTGACCGCCTCAACCACGACGGCTCTGTCGTTTGCCGCAGGATAACCGACGGTGGACTGGTTCTCATTGCCAGCGGCGTCAATCACGACGACGCCACGCTCATAAGCGTAGTTAACCGCCCACTCCACCACCATTGATTCGCATGGGGCGCAAGACTGAGGTTGATCACGTGGGCGCCCGCGTCTGTTGCGTGCTGGATAGCCTCGGACACGATGAACGACCAACCGTCACCCTCTACCTGCGCCCTGAACCCTAACCGGCATTTTTCGCACCTTGGGTCGCTGAACATAAACTTGACCGTTGCACAATAACCTGACGGAGGCGCAGAGACAAAATAGTCTGTCGCCATCGTTCGGACCGATCTGGGACACGACGATCGTTCATCACGATTGATACCTCACCATACACGAGGGTGAACTCAGGTCAGTTGACCTCTTCACAAGTGAGCGCTACCGTAATTAATTGTCGAATGGCCGCGATGCTTTTTGTAGACTCAGGCGATCCAACCCGCATATTGACCAATAAATGGCACATGCTCGACAAAAGTGCGGGGCGAAACAGCCTTCATATCTTCCCAAAAGGCGAAGCATCAACACAAGGAGATTCGAGGCTAGATGGCAGAATCACCAAAATCTGGGCGGCCCGGCCCTCTGACTGACCTCAAGGTTCTGGACCTCGCAGGGCCAATCGGAGCGTACTGCGGCAAGTTGCTTGCGGACCTGGGCGCCGATGTCGTGCGGATAGAGCCGCCCGGCGGCGACCCGATGCGTGACATCGGTCCTTTCTTCGACGACGATCCCGAACCTGAAAAGAGCCTCTACTGGTGGCACTTCAACACCTCCAAACGGGGCATCACGCTCGATCTTGAGAATCCAGAAGGGCTGGAGATTTTCAAGCGATTGGTCCAGTGGGCCGACATCGGCATCGAAACCTTCACTCCTGGTTATCTCGATAAACTGGGTCTGAATTTTCAAACGATCCACGTTCTAAACCCTGAATTTATCCTGACCTCTATCACTCCCTTCGGCCAGACAGGGCCTTACAGCCAGTTCAAAGGGCCGGACATTATCGGCCAGGCGATGGGCGGCATGATCCAGGTCGTCGGATTCCCTGACAGGCCTCCCTATTTAATTGGAACCGAAATGGGTTTCTGGTCGGTTTCAGTCTTCGCCGCCAACGCGACCATGCTGGCGGTCACTTCGAGGGATTTCACCGGCGAAGGGCAGCACATCGACGCTTCGATGCAACGGGCCATGACACTGGGCATCGGCAACGCAATGCCGACCTACGATGTCGAGGGGCACGTTCTACATCGTGGCGAGATATTCGCTCGTGGACGAGGAGGCGTTAGGACTGTGTTTCGCTGCAAGGATGGTTACGTTTTTTACATCGCAGCCGCCGCAGGCACGAGCATGGAGGCGATCCGAGACCTGTTGACCGAGAACGGGTTGGGCGACGAATTCGATCCTCGCTGGCTCGATCCGACTCTCCTCCGCCAGCAAGGCGTCGACAAAGACCGATTCGAGGTTCTGGTTGAGAAGTTCTTCCTTTTGCACACGAGAATGGAACTGCTGGAAATGTCCTTCAGTCGAACGCCGCCCGTTTTTGCCGTCCCTACCGGCACCGCCCAGGACGTCGTGGAGTCGCCGCAGTCTGCTGCGCGAGGATTCATTGTCACGTTGGAACACCCAGAACTCGATGAATCGATACAATATCCGGGCGCGCCATACATCCTGCCAAAAAGCCCCTGGCGATTATCCAGACGCGCCCCCTTGATCGGTGAACACAACTCAGAGGTGTTCCAGGAAGCGCTGCAAATCGATGAAGCCGAACTGTCCCTACTGATGCAAGATGGCGTTGTTTGAAACCTGCCCGATATGCTAGACGCATCTCGAAGTGAAACGAGGAACCCATGACAAGAATGCCCTTGGAAGGGGTTAGAGTGTTGGACTTCGGATGGCGGGCCGTCGCGCCTCTGTGCGCCCGCATGTTGGCATGGGGAGGCGCAGAGGTTATCCGAATCGAGTCAGCCACGCGTCACGACGGAGCGAGGCAGATGCCGCCTGTGGTCCCTGACACCGAAGAGGGCAGCTTCAACGCCAGCGCCTGGTTCAACAACTTCAACTCAAACAAGCTCTCGGTCAGTCTCAACCTCGGCGACCCCAGAGGCAAAGAACTCGCGCACAGGCTGGTCCCGCTGAGCGACATCGTCGTGGAAAATTTCAGCGCAGGGACTATGAACAGGATGGGTTTTGGCTACGAAGCGCTGAGGCAACTCAGGCCTGACATCATCATGGTCAGCCATTCGCTAACCGGTCTCACTGGCCCCTGGAAACACATCAAGGGCCACGGGCCGATGGCTGCGGCGATGGCGGGGATGCACCACCTGAGCGGATATCCAGACGCCGCCCCAATCAATCCGGCTCAGGCGTTCACCGACTACGTGGTGAACCCACATCATTCGGCGTTAGCCATCATGGCTGCCCTACGCCATCGCCGGAAGACCGGCGAGGGTCAGTACATCGACCTCGCTCAGTACGAATCCATAGCTCACACCACAGGAACGTCAATTCTGGAATACACAACATCCGGTCGTGTCCAAACCAGGAACGGCAACCGATCGCATCACTCGGCCCCTCAGGGTGTTTATCAGTGTGAGTCTATTCCGCTCGACGGCCGGATAGAAGAGCGATGGTGCGCCATCTCGGTGTCGAATAACCAGGAGTGGCAGGGCCTTTGTGAAGTGATCGACCGGCCTGATCTGGTGGGCGACGAGCGGTTCGCCACGTTTGAAGCTCGCAAGGAACGAGAGGACGAAATCGACAGTGTGATCAGCGCATGGACAGCCAATCGACCGGCAGAAGGCGTGATGCTACAACTTCAAGCCGGCGGAGTTGCCGCCGGCGTCGTCCAGAACGCCAAAGACCTGTTGGTGTCCGACCCCCAGCTTACCCACAGCGCCCACTATCGCGAGGTCGTCCACGCCGAAACCGGCAAGAGCGCATACGATGGGCCGCCGTTCTCGATGTCAGACACTGTATTAGATGTCCGTCCTGCGCCGCTCCTCGGCGAGCATAACGACTACATATTTCGTAATCTATTGAGTGTCGAAGACGAAGAAATCGATCTGGGTTACGTCGAAGGCTATATCGCCTGACGCAATTGAACATAGCGCTCTCATTCTCATCGTCATCCGATGGCCCGAACAGATTCCAAGTCCATTCGGTCAAATACCTCTTCGGCTTGGTCCAACAGACTTTCGACTCGTCGCTGGACACGTTCGCTGTTCATGGTGGAGGAATATTGATACTGCGGATATAGACATGTTGTCCGCCAGGGTGACACCAACACTTTTCGAGATGGAGGCTATTGCGGGATAGACACGATCAAGAACCGAACCAAGGTGATCGGGCTGCCCTAAATATCACGGATCAAATCCGAGGTTAGAAATCTAGACTAGAATCGGTCAATAATGAGAGGCGCCAGAGATTATGACCTTTAAGAAGGCAATCGTTCTGGAATAAAGTCCAACGACAACGATCAACATTACGTCAGGGTTGCCTCTTGTTCGTCAGGAGGTAGTTTATAGCGGGTGTTTCAGGTCGCCAACAGGTCGTTCAGGTTGTACGTGGCCTGCCACTTTTGTTACGTGGGCTAGCCAATTGGGCGTTCAATTCGGATCCACTAACCAACAACTTCCCGCCGCCACGAGCGGACGCTTTCAATCACGCTTCCAACGCCAAATGGCCTCTGTCTACCCAAGTTCGGATGGTCGACGTGCTGATGCCATACTTCTTCGCGGCCTCTTCGGACGTGACGAGACCAGGCGGGATTTCGTCGTAAATGGGGACTTCACGTTGAGAGTCGTCACGTTGTTCATCTACCACGATAGTGCTAACCAACTCTTGAATATCTCCCAATGGTACCCCTTTGGCAAATGCATCGCGAATCTCGGTCTCAAGCTGCGCCAAGAGATGAGCAGTGCGAGCGTTCTGATTGGTCGATTGTGCCATAATTCAGATGTCTCCCAAGGGGTGAGCGAGGAAACAAAAAAGAACCCGAGGCGCGGTATCACCTTGCGGGTTCTTGGTCATTCGCTGGCTGTTTATTTACCCTTTTCTATGTCTGCCTGATCCCGTATCTTCAGAATGAACTTGGAGCGGGAGAAGGGATTTGAACCCTCGACATCTTCCTTGGCAAGGAAGTGCTCTACCACTGAGCTACTCCCGCTCGCTTCGACTGCCACGGTCCCAGAAGTCAGACCGTCACCATCTCTTAGTGGTGCCGAGGGTCAGAATCGAACTGACGACACCAGCATTTTCAGTGCTGTGCTCTACCAACTGAGCTACCTCGGCTCCACGATTATGTTAGGCGTCCAGACACAGGAGTGTCAAGGGTAGCCCACGGCCACACGACCGATAATCATGCCCCACATCTTGCTTTAACCGGTCTTCCAAGATGGTGTAGAATGAGTGCCATATCCAATCAAGTTTTTTCCAACATTTATTTCCCTCTGAGGTGACGATTGCCTGACTATAATGTAGTGGTGTTAGGTTCTGGGCCTGGCGGCTACGTGGCGGCCATTCGCGCAGGTCAATTAGGTCTCAAGACCGCCATCGTTGAGAGAGACGAGCTTGGCGGTATTTGCCTGAATTGGGGGTGCATCCCCAGCAAGGCCCTGCTCAGGAATGCCGAGGTGTTGAGTCTTATACAAAACGCCGACGAATTCGGGATCAGCTTCGACAATCTGACCCACGACTTCGGCAAGGCCATCGACCGCAGCAGAGATGTTGTCGGCCGCCTGACTCGCGGCGTGGCAATGCTGCTGAAGAAAAACAAAGTCGAACACATTCAGGGCAACGGTCGGCTCTTGGATGCCAACACGGTCGAGATCACTGACAATGGCCGCCGACTCTCGGCGAAAAACATCATCATTGCCACCGGAACCCGACAGCGCCGAATCCCGACTCTCCCCATAGACAATGAGGTGGTGATTACCAGCCGCGACGCACTGGCGTTGCGAAGAGTCCCGAAACGGGTTGTCATTGTTGGCGGCGGCGCAACGGGTTGCGAGTTCGGTCACATATATCGAACTTACGGAGCCGAGGTCACTATCGTAGAGCTTCTGCCGCGTCTGATTCCAAATGAGGATGCCGATATATCCCGCATCCTGGAGAGATCGTTCAAGCGTCAGGGCATACAAATCATGACTGGCGCTGCTGTCCAAGGCATCGCAGTCAACGACGGCCAGGCCAAAGTTTCTGTCTCAGTGGGAGAGTCAAACTCGGTGATCGACTGCGACAAGGTTCTTGTGGCTGTGGGCGTCCAGGGCAACGTGGATAACATCGGCCTGGAGAGCGCAGGAATCGAGACCGAGAATAGCTACATCAAAATAGATGATTCGATGAGCGCCAACGTTCCGGGCGTTTACGCCATCGGAGACGTGACTGGCAAGATGCTGTTGGCTCATGTGGCCTCGGCGCAGGGAGTGACGGCTGTGGAGACAATCGCAGGCCTGAATCCGCCGGCGCTGGATTATTCGCTGATGCCTCGCGCCATATACTGCAAGCCCCAGGTTGGCAGCTTCGGCCTGACTGAAGAGCAGGCATCGGAACAAGGGCATTCCATCAAGATCGGAAAGTTTCCCTTGGCCGCAAGCGGCAAAGCGCTCGCTCTGGGCGAATCCGAGGGGCTTGTCAAACTGGTGATCGACGCTGAAATCGGCGAGATTCTTGGCGCTCACATGATAGGCCCAGAGGTCACAGAACTGCTGGGAGAACTGTCTATGACTCGCCTGCTGGAAGGCACCACAACCGAGCTTGGATGGATGGTGCATCCACATCCCACTATGTCAGAGACCTTGAAAGAGGCCGCGCTAGCCGCCGAGGGCGAAGCCATTCATATTTGAGCCAACGCCTCCAATCTTGCGATGCTCGTGTTATCTTGCGATGTTGATATAATATGCACGTTGCGAACGCAATATGTGCATTGCTCGAAAATATGCATTATGGATTCTTCCAAAATTGAACACCCGAGATTCGACTACGTAGGTGTACGGGATGGAATTAGCAGTGGATATCGACAAAAATCAGGTGGCCGATTATTACAGACAAATGTTGATGATCCGGCGCTTTGAGGAGGCCGCCGGACGGCTCTACTTGCAGGGTTTGGTCCGTGGGTTCCTGCACTTGTATATCGGCGAGGAAGCGGTGGCCGTTGGCGCCATCCCGGTCCTGGATGTTCAGGACTACGTGATAACCCACTATCGAGACCACGGTCACGCGCTGGCCCGAGGCGTCGACCCCAAAGCCGTGATGGCTGAATTGTGCGGAAAAGCAACTGGCACCAGCGGAGGCAAAGGCGGATCGATGCACATCTTTGATGTCGACCGTCACTTCATGGGCGGCCATGCTATCGTCGGCGGCCAGCTTCCTATCGCGACGGGCCTCGCTCTCTCCATCAAACAGCGAGGTGGCGATGGCGCAGTGATGTGCTTCTTCGGCGATGGCGCCGTCAACGAAGGCGAGTTCCACGAGTCTCTGAACCTCGCTTCGCTATGGAAACTGCCGGTCATATTCTTTCTTGAAAACAACCTCTATGGCATGGGCTCTCATGTCGATAAAACCCACGCCGCCGGACGCGACATCTATGCTTCCGCCGAGTATTACAAAATTCCCGCGGTGCAGATCGACGGCATGGATCTGTTGGCTGTGCATGAAGCGAGTGCGGAAGCGTTGAAGAAGGTCCGATCTGGCGACGGGCCTGTTTTTCTTGAGGCGATGACATACCGTTTCCGAGGCCATTCAATGGCCGACCCCGTCGCTTACAGGGAGACGTCAGAAGTAGAAGAATGGCGAGTCAACGACCCGATCGAGCGGTTCAAGTCTTTCTCGCTGGCCGAAGGCTTGATGTCCGAAGATGAACTCGCCCAGATCGACCGAGAGGTCATCGAGACCATCGAAGAGGTGGTCGAATTTGCCAAGAATAGCCCGGAACCCGAGCTTGACTCGCTCTGGGACAACGTTTACGCCTGAGAATCGGAGCGCCTATTTAATGCCTGAAATTATCATCAGAGAAGCGATCGCCCAGGGTCTCCGCGAGGCATTAGATGAAGACGATAGAGTGTTCATGCTGGGCGAGGATATAGGGGCCTACGATGGCGCATACGCTGTCACCAGAGGTTTCCTGAAACAGTACGGCCCAGACCGAATCCGAGACACGCCGATCTCCGAGTCTGTGATCGTCGGAGCCGCTGTGGGCGCCGCCCTGGCCGGCCTGCGACCTATTGTCGAAATCATGACGATCAACTTCACTCTGCTGGCCATCGACCAAATAGTAAACCACGCCGCAAAGCTACGGTATATGTCCAACGGCCAGTTCACAGTGCCCATGATGATGCGGACGGTCACCGGAGGCGGCGGACAGTTAGCCGCCACTCACTCCCAGAGTTTTGAGGGCTGGTACGCGTCGGTTCCCGGCCTCAAGGTATTAACCCCTTCGACGCCATACGACGCTCTGGGACTGCTCAGAGCTTCCCGCAAAGACCTTAACCCTATCGTTTTCGCTGAACACTCCATGCTTTACGGAACGCGCGGTGAAGTGCCAGAGGAATATTTCGAAGTCCCTCTAGGCAAAGCCGTGGTTCGGCGTCCTGGCAAAGACGTCACCATAATCGGTTATTCCCGCATGGCCCACATCGCCGAGGAGGCCGGAAACAGGCTGGCTGAAAAAGGGGTGGATGCTGAGGTGATCGACCTGAGGTCCCTCCGGCCACTCGACACCGAAACCTTGATTGAGTCTGTCAAAAAGACCAACCGCGCCGTCGTCGTCGAAGAGGCGTGGAAATTCGGCGGCTTTTCTGGAGAGATCGCCAGCGCAATCCAGGAGGAAGCCTTCGATTACCTCGACGGCCCTGTGGTGCGGGTCAATGGGCTGGACGTTCCAGCGCCATATAACGGAACGCTCGAAGCCGCCACCATACCGACGGCTCAGAGAGTGTTAGACACTATTGAAGAAAAATTTGGAATATAACGGGGGCTCCTGTGGCTACTGAACTCACCATGCCCCAAATGGGCTATGACATGCAAGAAGGCACCGTGGTGCGGTGGCTTAAAACCGAAGGCTCGCCGGTGCAGATGGGCGAGGCTGTCGCGGAAATCGAGACCGATAAAGCGGTTGTCGAGTTTGAGTCATACGGCGAAGGGATCCTGCTCCAGATACTTGTGGCCGAGGGCACGACCGTCCCCGTAGGCGAGACCATCGCCATCGTGGGCGCCGAGTCCGAGGTCCCAGTTGCGTCGACTCCAGACGAGCCCACTCCGGCAGTTGAGGCCGAGCCTCCGGTCTCGACCGCGATCCCGTTGGACCCTCCAGCTCAGCCGGTGTCCACAAACGGCGGAGTGGTTGTTGAAGACGTGACACCGCCCGCGCCTCAAGGCCGGCTATTCGCCACCCCTGCCGCCAGAAAGATCGCAGAGGAACAGGCCATCGATCTCAAGCAGATCGAAGGAACTGGCCCACGAGGCAGAATCACAAAGGACGACGTGTTAAGCTTCGCGAGCCATCCCCTTGAAGCCGTGGCAGAGGCTCCAGTGACACCGGTAATAGAAGATGCGCCCGTTCACGAAGCCGTACCTGAGCCAGAGCCAGAGTCAGTTGCGACTCTTGAACCGGTAGCCGCCGCTGCCCCTCCCGCTCCGGCGGCAGAGTCAGTGAGCGAAGACGGACTTATTCCCCTCAGCCGCATGCGTCAGCAGATCGCTCGTGTGACCGTCAGAAGCAAGTCAGAGAAACCCCACTTCTACGTCAACACCGACATAGACATGACTCAAGTGATGGCCCTGCGCGGCCAGATAAACCAGTCGCTGTCCGACGAAGGCATACGGGTCACGGTGAACGACCTGATCGTAAAAGCCTGCGTTATGACTCTCAAGAAATACCCAAAGTTCAACAGCTTCTACCAGGAGAACGGCATCAAGACGAACGACGCCATCAACATTGGCGTCGCCATCGCAATTGAGGAAGGATTGATCGTTCCGGCGCTACTGGACTGCGGAGATAAGTCA
>DCAW01000111.1:7158-7406 GCA_002313895.1 Dehalococcoidia bacterium UBA1123 | reverse complement strand
GACTTCCAGATTCCCTGGAACATCATATGGGTTCTTGTTCACGTCAAGTTTGATGGCCCGGTGATACCGCTCGAGCTTGCCGTTGGTCTGAGGATGGAACGGCGATGCCAGGATGTGACGGATGCCCACCAGCCGTAGGTATTCTCCGAAGGAATGAGAGATATAGCCCGGCCCGTTGTCCGAGAGCAACTCCGTGCGATGATCCCAGGGAACGTCAGTCATGCCTGTGAGGTCTACTGCATCCTGGA
>DCAW01000111.1:0-6765 GCA_002313895.1 Dehalococcoidia bacterium UBA1123 | reverse complement strand
CCTAGTGGTCAGAGCCGCAGAGAAATTCGGGAATCCGGAGATACTTCCAACGCCTACCAGGCCGCTTGTCGCGCTGGGTTCGATGTTGGAATAGTAGCGAGAGGCGAGATAGTAATACGCGCACGCGATACAACCTTGATTGGCCCAGGAGATAGGGTGACCTCCATGAATCGGCTGACCCCACGCCGTTCACGACCCAGGTCGCAGATCCCATACTCGCCGATTCAAGTCCTGTAATCAAACACCACCGCCCGAATTCAATCCAACTCGCGTATCTGTCGTGACCAGATCGCGAACGGCACCGAGATTGCCAGTCCCACGATTCCCAACGCCGTGATCACGATTCGAATTCCGAACACGCCTGCAAGCCACCCCACTAATACGCTTGACCCCACCACAAAACCCTGTCCGTAACGCTGAATGCTCGTGACCCTAGCCCTCAGCTCGTCAGGAGCGAGCGACTGGACTAACGAGCCATTCGCTGTCCGAATTGTTGTCTGGCTCCCGGCGAACATCGCGATCACGACCAGGGCCATGGGCAGCCATACCGACTGAGCGAAAACCAACGCGATCACAGAACTGATCACCGCGGTCGCCAGACAGACTATGCCTCGACGAAACACAAATCCAAAAGACGCAATCATCAACGCCATCACAAATCCGCCGAATCCGTTGATCGCCAGCATATATCCGCCTACGTCCGCTCCGCGTCCTAATACCTCAGTCGTGAACACCGGCAACAGGAACATCACCGGTTGCAACACGGTGTTGGGCACTATTGTCAACATTATCAGGTAAAGAAGCGCCCTGTTCCCTGACCAGACATATCGAAACCCCTCTGCAAGATCGGAGACAACCCCTCGCAACCCGTCACCCGTCGCTGGGAGCCTTCCAGTTGTGAACGGGGTCTTCATAGGCCAGTACGCCGCGATCATCGCCACGTACAACAGTGACTCAATTGCAAAGTTCCAGAAAAATCCCAACGTTGCAACAAGGATACCCCCCACGAACGGGCCGATCATGCGCGTCCCGGGAATGGTCAAAGTGTTTGTGGCGTATGCGTTGGGGATCGCTTCCCGTGCAACGGTGTTGGCAATCAGCGTTTGGCGCATTGGTTGAGTCACCGACAGGCAAGCTCCGCTGATGACCGCGTACACATATACGTGCCACACTCGGACAACATCTGCCAGAACCAACAGCGCGAACCCAAAGGCGAACACCGCCATGAACCCTTGAATTGACATTACCAATTTGCGCCGGTCAACACGGTCCCCTAGCACCCCACCCCAGGGCCCCACTAGAAGGCCAGGCAGCGTATTGATGCCTCCAATTGAGACCACCAGCAAGGCCGAATTAGACGAACCTTCGGTCAGGTGAGTCACAAGCCAGCCCAATGTGAGAAGTTGAAGCCACTGAGCGTTGTTCGCGCAGAAATTTCCAACCCAAAGAAACCTGAAGTCGCGGTGCGCGGCCCAGGCATCAAAAATCCTTACCCTCGGAATTCTTCTAGGTTGACTCAGCGCCTTGGCCGATGTTGTAAAACGGTCGTTAACATGCAGGTTGAAGATTACTATATTTTCGCGCCAAATTGCACCTGAAATGCTTCGAATACCGTCTCACGCGCAAAATGCGCCGCTTGTGCCGTGGTGTCGCAGTTGGTAAAATCGCCGTATGACAAATTCAAAAAAATCAAACAACGAACTAGGCACTGGAATTTACGCTGATGTCCAAAACCTCCAGGAGATCTCACGAGACGTTTTGATCACCCTGGTGAAGCGCTGGCCCGACGACATGCCAAAGCCCACCAGACTCAACCTCTACGTCCGCGCCGACCACCAACACCTCTGGCGAGTTTGGGCCACCCACCAGTTCAACGAAATGACAGTTTCCGTGACCGGCGTCCAGCATTACAGCCTATCTGCGACCAAAAACGCTGCTGACCTGGCCATCGCAGTCGACGCCATGTCGGACCTGCTCCACAAATCCATCAGCCATGTCGCCGTAGTGAGCGACGACTCGGACTTCATCGCGCTGTTCGCCAAATTGGGTGAAGAAGCGGAGCGTGATCCTGATTCAAACGGCAGGGTTCCGTTCCTTTGGGTATTCACAGACAGGGTGGACACCAAATCCATGCTGCTTGAAGAGTTCTTCCCCCGCGACTACATCCACGTAGTTGACCTTTCCAAGCCTCTTAATGAGGAACCAGAATCCGAAAATGAGCCACAGTCCGGCGACCAGAACGGTTCGAAACCCGGGGAAGACGAAAAAGATGAGCCTGCGCCAGTCGCCGAGCGGCCCGAACCAATGAGCCGCGCGGATTTGAGCGAGCAGATCGCGCTGCAATTAATCAGGGAAATGCCGGTCGGCAAATTCAAGAGCACAGACTGTCAGATGACCCTTCACACGAAATTCCCTGCCCATCCGCTCGCGAAGGCAGACGGCCCGGCGTTCGGCCAGTTATTCCGGCGTGACATCCTGCCATTGCTCCAGCGAAGGGGAGTCCGAGAATTGGGCAACCAGAGGCCCCGTCAGTATGAGATGACCCACGAGGCCAAGCGCTCCCTCACCCACGGGTAATCACTTTCGACCTCAAATTTCGTTGGGACACTCAGTTAGGTAAGGCCTAGATCATACCGGGCTTGAACCGAACAACTGTTGTTTTTGGGCATGCAGGAATCGGTTCGCCATGTAAGTTAGTGGCTTGCGCGCCGCCGCGAAATTCTCCTTCAGCGCCCCAAACACGCCTGCCAACTCAACCGTTCTGGCCGTCGGATGTTCCTGAGCCAGCCGGTAGAACATGGCTCCTTCGCGCTCATAATCCTCGAAGCTGCGTCGCATTCGCCACGTCCTGGGCATCGCCGAAGGCTTGCCGCCAGCCATTTGTTGGTAATCCCGATGAGTGTGACCGGGGAACACGCCAGAGACGAACAGACACACGTCGCCGATCCGCTTGTAATATCTGAACCGGTCCATCGGATCGGCGTCAGATGCGAACTTGATCAGGCTGTCGACATCCATGTCGTTGTATCGCACCCGGCGCCTGACGCCTCGGCGGACCCGCACGGGAACCACATAGCTTTGTATCTTCATGAACGAGGCCATCATGGTCGCCAGATATTCGACAATCCCCGGCCTTTTCATGAACTCCAGCACTTTGTCTGTGTCAAAAACTGGGATATTCTCTCGGCCCGACCTCTCCAGTGTGTAAGTCGCCACCTCTAGCTCGCTGTGAGCCTTGCGTAGAAGAATCTCAAAATACAACGTCGGCGAGACGCGCAGGAACACCTCATCGTCATTCATGACACGCTCGAACAGGCTGTCTTCACTCACCATCGCGGCCCGCAGCTTGTCGTCCTCGACAATCGCCCGTTTGAGCCTCTCAGGCTCGGCGCTTCCCCGGGCCGCGTGAGAGACAATGAAATCGAGATCTTTGTCCGTAAACCTGAGTAACTTCGAATTCACCGATACCAACTGCTATGCCTCCCTGATCAAAGTATTGATCCACAGGCGGTTTTACCACCGCGCATGTCCCGATTCAGTCGCCAGTCAGCTTGCCATCCATCGGTCACAAAATAACGCTGTAGCTTCAGTCCTCAAACATCGCTCCTACAGATTGCCCGTTGTGGATGCGGTAGATCGCCTCTCCCAACAGTGACGCCACCGACAAGACTTTGGTCTTGGACATCCGTTTCGTGTCAGGGATGGGCAGTGTGTCAGTCGTCAAGAACTCCTTGATCGCGCTGTTCTCAATCAACTCTGGCGCTTTGCCAGATAGGACGCCATGCGTCACCCCGCACCAGATCTCCTTCGCCCCGTGCTCCATCAGCGCTTCCGTCGCCGCGATGACCGTCCCGCCGGTCAACATCTCATCATCAACGATAATTGCGGTCCGGCCCTCCACATCGCCAATCAGGTTCGAAGCCTCGACCATCTCCTTGTTGCCGATCCTGTGCTTCTCGATAATCGCGATATCGGCGTTCAGAATCTTAGCCGTGTCACCGGCCCGCTTGGCGTCGCCAATATCTGTGGCAGTCACCACAACATCTTCAAAATTCTTCTCCATGTAATACCGAGCCAACATCGGAATGGCCGACAGTTCATCCACAGGAATATTGAAAAACCCCTGAATCTGCCCAGCGTGGAGGTCTATCGTCAGAACCCGGTTCGCGCCGGCCACTTCTATGAGATTCGCCACCAATCGCGCGGTGATGGGAACCCTGGGTTGGTCTTTCTTGTCACTACGGCCATAGGCGTAATATGGAATCACCGCAGTGATCCGGCCTGCTGACGCCCGCTTGGCGGTGTCAATCATGATCAGCAGTTCCATCAGGTTATCGTTCACCGGAGCTCCCAACGGTTGGACAATGAAAACGTCCTGCTCCCGGATGTTCTCTAATATCCTCACGAAGGTGTTGTCATTGGAGAATTTGAACACCTCGATCTCGCCCGGACTCACTTTCAAGTACGAGCATATGGCCTTCAACAGTTCTGGATGCGCGTTGCCAGCGAATAATTTCAGGTCTTGATTTGTTGCCATCGGTTCGCCTCCATGTGAAAAAGCGTCGCAGCCCACAGACGCCTATTTTCGCTGTTCATACACGCCGCCAATCGCCGGCCCCGCGGTCGCCCTCAGCTTTGCTTCTAAGGTCGAAAGCGCCACGAATTATAGCATAGGATTGACTCGCCGCCTTACGGGTCTCGGTCGCACTTTCAAGGTAAAACTGCGAGGTCTGTGGTAGCATGCACCGGTCGTCAAATTCCACCGCAGGACCGAACAATTCAAATGCAGCAGCCCATAATCCCCGACAAACCCCAGCTTCGACCCGTCGAGCCCAACTGGGTCGACCACGAAGGCCAGCGATTCCTGTATCTTAGAGACCCTCTCGGAATGTCCGACCTGACGGTTTTGCTGCCTCAACAGATCGCTCCGCTAGTGATGTTCATGGACGGAGAACGCAGCCTATCGGAGCTTCGTTCCGCTCTCCAACAGGCTGCAGGTGTCGCCGTGACCGAAGATGACCTACGAACCATCGTGTCACAACTCGACCAGGCTCTCATGATCGAAAACGGCTCATACATCGCCGCCGCCAAGCGATCAATCGACGCCTACCGAAACGCCGATTTTCGACCGCCCTCTCACGCCGGCCCTGTCTATCCAGACCAGCCGGAAGCGTTGGCTGAGACGATCACAAAATACGTCAGCCTCGTTCCGACGCCTCAACCGAAGGCAACAGGCGGCGATTTGGCGGGCATGCTCTGCCCTCACATCGATTACGATCGAGGTCACAAGACCTACGCCGCTTTGTGGGAAGCGGCGAAACCTGACCTCAGCGATATCGAGTTGGTCATAATCCTCGGCACCGACCACATGGGCGGTCTCGGAAAGATAACGCCCACCAGACAGAATTACGCGACCCCTTATGGAACCTTGCCCACAGACATCGAGATTGTTGACAAGCTTGCGTCGGCCATCGGCTCGAAAGCGGCGTTCGACGAGGAGATTCACCACGCCAACGAACACTCCATAGAGTTAGCATCCGTGTGGCTGCACCACTACACCCGCGATTTGGAAGTCAGCGTCGTCCCCATACTATGCGGCTCATTTCACCATTTCACATCAGGATCAAGAGACCCGAGCGACGACGAGAACATCACTGCCACGTTGGAATTGCTAAGAGAATACATGGCCCAACGACGCACACTGGTAATTTCAGCTGGCGATCTTGCCCACGTCGGTCCAGCATTTGGAGACGCTCAACCCCTGGACACCGGTTTGCGGGCGAAGCTCAGGGTCAACGACAAAAAATCCATCGAAGCCATGCTCAATGGCGACCCGGCGAAATTCTTCGAGATTTCACGAGAAGAGTCCGATTCCCGCCGTATCTGCGGCCTACCGCCAACCTACCTGATGCTCCGATTGTTGGAGGGCGCGAAAGGCGATTCCTTCGGATACGACCAGTGCCCGGCGGACGACCAGAACGCCTCGGCTGTGTCCATCGTAGGCGCCCTGCTGTATGATGGCTAGGCGCGACTCCCCATCCGGACAACAGCCAGCCGTCACAAAGGCGAGACGATGACCGAACCCCAGTCACTCCCGTATCCATCCATAAACGCCGTCGGGATAACCGGATTGCCGGAAATCCACGATGGCGACAACCTCGGCCGGATGATTGCCGAGGCCGCCCAGAACCAGGGAACGCCTCTCATCGAAGGCGACATCCTGGTCGTCACTCAGAAAATTGTGTCGAAAGCCGAAGGCATGCTCGTGTCCCTCGACACCGTGACCCCTTCACAGTTCGCCAGAGAATACGCCGAGAACGCGGATCGCGACCCGCGCCTAATTGAGCTAGTCCTGAGAGAGAGCAAGAGCATAGTCCGCATGGATCAGGACCGTGGCGTGCTGATAACAGAGACGAAGCACGGCTTCATTTGCGCCAACGCAGGCATCGACCAGTCAAACATCCCTGACGAAGACGTCGTTTGCCTGCTGCCCATCGACCCCGACGCATCAGCCCGCAGAATTAGCGCCGAAATCAATGCCGTTACCGGTGTCGCCCCCCCCATCATAATCTCTGACACCTTCGGAAGGGCCTGGCGCGAAGGTCATGTGAACTTCGCCATCGGCGTCGCGGGCATGGACCCGCTCAAGGACTATCGAGGCACTGACGACGCCAACGGGCGCATTCTACACGTCACCACCATTGCGGTGGCAGACGAGTTGGCCGCCACCGCCGAAATGATAACTGCCAAAGCCATCAACGTGCC
>DCAW01000060.1:3705-5864 GCA_002313895.1 Dehalococcoidia bacterium UBA1123 | reverse complement strand
GGCTCGGATCTTTCTCCAGCGGTGGATGACCATTCGGTTCCCTTAAAACTACTGGAAGCGGTTCACATTCCATCACTGATCACAGCGAGTTCGCCGGTCAGATATGGCGCTCCGCAAACTCCAGGCCCTTCTGAGTTTCGCCCATCAACTCCATTGCCTCAGCCTTAGCGATCTCAACTCAGAACTGGGCAGTTAAAGAGTCCTGAACACACCGACGACGCGGCCCCGAACGGAGACGTTGCTGGCAGGTACCCGGATTGGTTGCATAGTCGAATTCGCAGGTTGAAGCCTGACCATGTCGCCCTCGATGTAGAAACGCTTGAGGGTCGTCTCTTCCTCGTCGTTGAGCCATGCGGCAACCATGTCCCCATTGCTTACCTCGGTGGTCGGCTCCAGCAGGACGAGGTCTCCATCGGCAACGAGAGCGTCGATCATGGATTCACCTTTGACCCGAAGGGCAAAGACATTCTGCGCCCCTCCGGTCATGGAAGCGGGAAGGTCAACCTCGTCATAGCCTTCATCTGCCGTTGTGGGAGCATCTGGAACGTGGAGTGGCTCGCCTGCGGCGATGTTGCCCATGATCGGGATGCTGATTATGTCGCGCTTGGAACCTCGAAGGCCCTCTCCGATCAGTTCGATGCCTCTTGAAACCTCAGGCAAGCGTTTGAGAAAATTGTTCTGCTGAAGCTTGTGCAGGTTATAATCCACGACTGAGGTGGAGCTAATCTCGCACCCCGCTTGGATATCGCGCACAGTCGGCGGGAACTGGTGCTCTTCCATGAACGCCTGGATAAACTCTAAGATGTCCTGCTGACGACGAGATAGCTTTGGCGGCATGTCACCTTTCCTCACGTACTAATGTTCTATGCGACTAAGTTATCAGACCATATGTGCTGTGTCAACCTTCTGAGCGCTCACCATTCCAGCCCTTGTTATGGCAACGAATGGCTACATGATGGAGTTGGTGAAGGCTAATATCGCTTGGCTTGCTCCTTGTGTTGAGGAAAGACACCTTAACTCGATTGACGCCTGATTTTTGGAGGTGCTAGGATATGTGAAACGATTCACCAACGGCCTGCAAACCATGTTCTAAATGTCAGGCCACGTCTTACGGATTAAGGGGGAGAAGTGTACAAGAGACTGCTGACGTTAGCCCTGTTGATGGGCGCGATGTTCATGGTGTTTGCGGCGTGCAGCGACGCGGATGACGAGGCTCCACCTACTGCTGCGAATCGGGCATCGCCCCCCATACCTCCTCCAGCAGCGGCATCGCCGGGTGAAAATCTGGGGGCTGGTGGCCCTTCTGGTCCGGTCGCCGGCGGCACAGCGATCTCCGTGAGCCTTGATGACGGTGGCGGCAGGGGCCCATTCGTGTTCTCGACTACTGATTTCACTTTCAAACGCGGCGAAGCCGTGAACTTCAGCTTCACGTCAGAGTCTCAATTCCACAGCTTCACTGTCAACGATCTGGGAATAAATGTAGCCGTCGACGGTGGCAAAACCGTTGATTTCTCGTTCACATTCGACACGCCAGGCACATACACGCTGATCTGCATACCTCATGAGGCCCTCGCCATGGTTGGAACGATCACAGTTGAGGACGGCCCAGCCCCAGCGACGGCTCCCGCTCCTGCGGTAGCCGCTCCTGCAGCGGCCACCGCCGTCACTGCGAACCTCAACGACGGCGGCGGCAGAGGCCCGTTCGAGTTCGCGCCCGCTGACTACAATTTCAGCGTTGGCGAGACTGTCAACTTCACATTCGTCGCTGAGTCCCAGTTCCACACCTTCACGGTCAGTGACCTCGGCATGGACGTCGCTGTGGACGGGGGCGCGACCGTCAATTTCAGTCACACCTTCGATACCGCGGGAGAATTCGTTTTGATATGCACCCCCCACCTATCATTGGGGATGAAGGGACTCATAACCGTTAGGTGACCTGATTCGTTATAGCTTATAAGGCGTTCCCCTCGGGTGGTGGGAACGCCTTATTTATTATCTGAGAAGTGCATCAGGACATGAGAAATCTATCTCGCGTGACCGACTCTGGGTCGATGTTGAATTCAATTAGCAAACGAATGACCGTGGTCGCTGGGGCGCTCGCGCTGTTGGTTGTGCGGGCCTGTAGTGGAACGGAGGAATCGGCGCAAGCCCCGGCCTCC
>DCAW01000060.1:1194-3359 GCA_002313895.1 Dehalococcoidia bacterium UBA1123 | reverse complement strand
TAGTAGCGCCCAACCTTCCTCTGAAAACATCGCTCCAGTGCTGGAGTCCGGAAGCACAGCTATCGTCGTCCAGGATGGCACGACAGCGCGTTACATCGTTGGCGAACGGTTGGCCGCCCGCCTAAGCATTCTCAGCGAGGCCATAGGCGAAACCTCCGATGTGACCGGGACGATAATATTCAACGAGAACGGCTCGGTGCTGTCGAAAGCCTCGGTGCTTACCGTTGGCGTGGACGGCCTCACCAGCGATGAGTCCCGCGAAGACGGCTTTCTCAGAAGAAGTTCGATACAGACCTCCAGATTCCCAGACGCGACGTTCTCCATCAACGGAACAGAAGGCTTAGACTGGCCTTTGCCTTCCGAGGGAAGCGTTTCGTTCACTCTTCTGGGCAACATGACAATTCGAGACGTGAGCAAACCCGTCACCCTGGACGCTGAAGCCCAGTTCACCGGCGATTCAATCACCGCCACCGCTTCGACGATCATCACGTTCGATCAGTTTGAAATGTCCAAACCCAGCCTCGCGTTCATCCTAAGCGTTGAGGGCGAAATTAGGTTGGAACTGGACATCCAGGCATTAGTCCGTAAGGCAAGCTGATTTCTTCAATTCAACAACATGCTGGGGTAGGGCAACCGTAAAAGCGCAAAATGAGGTAGAATTCTCGTTGACGCTCAATCTGAGGAAACCATATACTGAAATGAAAATCCGTTGAACCAAGGGAGCCTCTGCTGCTGGCTGATCCGGCGCTGTGTCGAGGATGCCCTTGGTGTCCGTCACATCGTCTAACAGCCAATCACACAGAGGTAATGAAGATGCAGCTATCATGCCTGCAGGAGAATCTGAGCCGTGGGCTATCTGTTGTCCAGCGAGCCGTCGCCACCCGCACCACGCTTCCCATAACCCAGAACGTCCTTCTCTCGACGGACAACTCGCGACTGAAACTAGCGGCCACGAACCTGGAGATCGCCATCAGTACTTGGATCGGCGCTCAGGTCGAGGAAGAAGGCTCCATCACGATTCCGGCGCGCCTGTTGACCGAGTTCGTAAACTCGCTGCCGGCCGAGAGGATCGACATTGCTATGAATCCCCAACCTCTGGGGCTTGACCTGGAATGCGCCCGCTTCGAGGCTCACATCAACGGCCGAGACGCCGACGACTTCCCACCCATTCCCACGGTGGAATCGGGAGTCATTGGCAAGATTTCGTCTAGCGTGCTGAAAGACGCCATCACCCACGTGGCATTCGCAGCCGCCACCGAGGAATCGCGCCCGGTGCTGACGGGCATCAAGGTGGATTTGAAGGGAGACAGCTTCACATTCGCCGCCGCCGACGGGTTCCGTCTGGCAGTCTACGAGGGCAAGCTTGCTGAGGCAGTGTCCGAAGACGTCAGCTTCATAATGCCCGCACGAGCCTTTCAGGAAGTCAACCGACTCATCGGAAGCGATGACACCACCATCGAGTTCACCGTCACGCCTTCCAAGAGCCAGGCTCTGTTCCGGCTAGAAAACGTTGAGCTTGTCTCTCAGCTTATCCAGGGGGCCTTCCCTAACTACTCCCAGCTAATCCCAGAAGGCCACGACACCCGCGCCGTGGTGGACCGGACGGCATTCCTGAGCGCGACACGTACCGCGTCCATCTTCGCTCGTGACGGTAGTGGAATCGTACGAGTAAAAGTGCTGCCAGCGGAGAACGGCTCCAGCGGAACAATAGAGATCAGCTCTCGCGCCGAAGAGTTGGGCGATAACGAAGGCAAGATCGACGCCTCCGTAGAGGGCGACGAGTCGAAAATCGCCTTCAACAGCAAATACCTCTCCGAGGTCCTGGACGTCCTAGGCTCCGGCGAAATCGCCCTTGAGACCACCACCTCATCATCCCCCGGCGTAATCCGCCCGCTGTCGAAAGAGGGCTATATCCATGTCGTGATGCCGATGTTTGTACAATGGTGACCAAATTTGTGCCTGTATCATCTTCGATCAGGGGTATCGTCCCCTCGATCTGAACCTCTTTCGAAGACGCCTTGATGTGAAGGTCTAACGCCTTCAGGATCAAGGCGATATCTCCATCCTTAGCCTCAAGCACCCACTCTCGTAGCCTGTCGGCAACTTCTGGAAGCCTCTCTGACAGCTTGTCCAGGTCAATCGGAGATGTGGATTGAGTTTCAAGC
>DCAW01000060.1:0-801 GCA_002313895.1 Dehalococcoidia bacterium UBA1123 | reverse complement strand
ACATCTTCCGGCATCGTGCCTGACACGTAGAGTCTTGTGAGCCTCCGCTGCTGTTCCTCCACTTGCTGGAGTTCTCTAGTTGCGGCTTCAATAGCAGTCGCGTCAGTCTCTTGTCCGGCCAATCTCCTGGCCTCGGCCAGGATACGGTCCGGACTGGACAGCACTTTTGCGACTTCACTCAACACTGACCGTTCCAACACTTCGACCCGCACGTACTTCGAATCACACTTACCCTCGAAATAACCCGTGTAACTTCTTCGACAGCGGTAGTAGCGGTAACGACCGCCAGCTTGCGCCTGGCCGACCATGGGGGTGTCACACTTCGAGCACCTGATGTGGCCGCGTAAGCGATAGTTGGCCGTGGGCTTGCCGCGAAGACGACGTGCTGGATCGTCAAGGATGGTCCGCGCTTTCTGGAACGTCTCAACCGCAATCAATGCAGGTGTGGCCCCTGGCACTTCGATCCACTCAGTCTCGGGTTGCAACCGCAGGCGCCGAACGTTTCGACCGGTGCGGTTGTCACGACGCTTCTCCACACGAGTACGCCTGTACACTGTGCGACCCGTATAGGTTTCGTTTTGCAGGATCCGTCTCACCGTCAGCGGGTGCCATATTCCTCCCGCGAAAGCTGGAACCCCTTTTTCGTTCAGATCTTTGGCGATGCGATTACAACTCGTGCTCGCAATGAACTGCTCGAAGATTGCGCGCACGATGTTGGCCTGCTCATCGACGATCTCCCGCCGACCAGATTTGGCATCATATCGATACCCATACATACCCTTTCCAGTCCCCTGCGGGAGC
>DCAW01000081.1:19112-43069 GCA_002313895.1 Dehalococcoidia bacterium UBA1123 | reverse complement strand
CGGGTCGTGTCACGACTCAAACGCAGCTTGCCTGACTCCATGAACTCCTTGGTCCACGAGTAGAAGTTATTGGGTTTGATCCCCTCACGCCGACACAGCTCGTTGACTGTGACCTCACGTCGGAAGCCCTTCGAGGACTATATGGATCTTATCTTCTGCGGTGTATTTCCTGCGAGTGGCTGACCTGACCTGCCGAACGAATCTTTGAGTGTCCTAGCTTCGTTCTTCAGCAGACTGATTCTTGTCTTGGGTGTTCTCGATCACGTGCGCTCCTTCCCAGAGGTCAACTTATGCCTCTGTTAGGAGCTCGCTATACCGGCAAATAGTCTCCATTAATTCCAGGTCCGCTACTGTCCCATTTTCGCTGAAGTTCTACAAACTTGGCATCAGATTCGACTCGTTTCCCGCAACGTGGACACGGCATGGAGTGTTGCCCCTACGACTAATGAGAGCGAGTGTAGCAATGTGCCGATGGGCGGTCAACCGATGAAATTTGGGGATGATGGGTATCAGGTTTTCAGGCGTCTGGAAGCATCACCTTGAATGTGTGTGAGTATTCTGGTGGAATGTTAGCCACCGATGCGCGACGAACGGCCAGATGCTTCGCCCCGACACGGCATGACAGCCAGATCAAAAAACCTAAATCTCCACGCCCAGAGCCTCGGCCACTGTCTGCATGTCCTTGTCGCCCCGTCCGCTGAAGCCCATGAGGATGATCTGGTCTCTGGAAAGCGTGGGGGCCAGCTTGGTCAGGTAGTATATGGCGTGGGCAGTCTCCAAGGCTGGAATGATGCCTTCGGCGCGACACATCAACTCGAAGCCCTCCAACGCCTCGGAGTCGGTGACGCTCACGTACTCGGCGCGTCCCGAGTCACGGAGCCAGCTATGCTCGGGGCCTACGCCTGGGTAGTCCAGGCCTGCTGAGATGCTATGGGCCTCAGTGACCTGGCCGTGCTCGTCCTGGAGCAGGTACGACATGCTGCCGTGCAAAACGCCGACCTCGCCGGCGGTCATGGTGGCGGCGTGCTTGCCTGTCTCAACGCCAAGCCCAGCGGCCTCGACGCCCAACAACTTGACGCTCGAATCCTTGATGAACTCGTAGAACAGGCCAATAGCGTTACTTCCTCCGCCCACACAGGCAACGGCATAGTCGGGGAGCCTACCCACCGTGGACATCATCTGACCCCGCGCCTCGCGCCCGATAACCGACTGGAAGTCTCGCACAATTTTGGGGTACGGATGCGGACCCACAACGCTGCCGATCAGGTAGTGGGTCGTCTCGACGTTGGACACCCAATCGCGGATGGCCTCGTTGATGGCATCCTTCAGCGTCCGACTGCCAGAGGTCACAGTGCGAACCTCTGCGCCTAGCAGTTTCATGCGAAAGACGTTAAGAGACTGCCTGCGAATGTCCTCCTCGCCCATATAGATGATGCACTCCTGCTTGAGCATGGCGCATATCGAGGCGGTGGCGACGCCGTGCTGCCCTGCTCCGGTCTCGGCGATAATGCGATTCTTGCCCATGCGTTTGGCGAGCAGGCCCTGACCCAGAGCGTTGTTGATCTTGTGCGCTCCAGTGTGGGCAAGGTCTTCGCGCTTGAGATAGATGCGCGCGCCGCCAAGCTCGTTGGTCAGGTTTTCGGCGTAGTAGAGGGAGGTTGGCCGCCCCACGAAATGCTCGGAGAGGTGCCGCATCTCGGCCTGGAACTCCTCGTCGGCCTGGGCGGCGATGTACTCTCGCTCAAGCTCTTCGACTGCGCTCATCAGCGTTTCGGGAACAAAGCGTCCGCCGAACTCGCCGAAGCGGCCTCGTTCGTCCGGTAGGTTTTGGGTGTCCTGGGTGTTCTGCATGGGGGGCCTCTGCTGTGACGTTCCGATATCTGGGTTCTCCGACCGACGATTCATTATAAGCGCTCCGGTTGACCGCAAGTAACCCCAACATTAGAATAGAGTTAAGGTCGACGAGGCGAGACTCTTTCTCGATAATTCCATGACTAGGTGAGCGGACATGCCCATATATGAATACACATGCACAGCCTGTGATCACGAGTTCGACAAGCTGAGGCGCATCAGCCAGATGGACGACGAGGCCCCGTGCCCGATATGCGAGTCCGAGTCCGAGCGTCAGCTATCGGTGTTCTCAGCGTTCACCAGCAACGACTCCGGTGTCATGAGCGCGGTGGCCGGCGCGGGCGGCGGATGCGCGGGTTGCGGCCCTAACGGCTGTGCCTGCTCGATGGCCGGCTAGCCAACGCAGGTTGTGGCATTTTGAAACTCGTTTACAGGGGCGCACTCGTGCATCCCTTTTTTGTCCTTGCTCAATGTCGCGCTGATAGCGTCTCGAACGCCTGGGCTACGAACAACCTGTGTCCCTCCCGCATTGCTCTTTCGGCAACATCATCCTCTGCCCAGTCAGCAAACCTGAAGGCTGGTCTCAGAGCAGCATAAAGGTCCCAGATTGGCAGGTTTGTGAAATCGAGCGACATCATGGACTCGTAGCGCTCTGTGAAGATTTTCATGGCGTCGATTCCAAAAGCTGTCAGAATTTCGAGTCTGCTAATGGCAAGATCGGCCAGTGGATCGCCTAGCTCCGCATCCTCCCAGTCGATGACGGCGGCAACCCGCCCGTCCTTCCACAGGATATTCCCCGGCCAGAAGTCTCCGTGCATCAGCGCGGCTTCATTCCAAGGAGTCCAGGGCCAAACCGACTCGAGCGCTTCTCGGATGCGGCCTTCACCTATGGATTCATCGAGTTTTGCAGGTCTTGTGCCAATCTTTTCGGCGCATCTGTCTTGCAGGCTAGGCAGGAACGATAAGTCGGCGTTAGATATGTCTGCGCGGTGTATCCTCGATAGCTGTGTGGCTGATTCAAGGAGGAAATCGTCCAGGCTGGGGGGCGCGAATTCTGTATCGCCGTCGACATAATCCAATACTAAGTACGGGGTCGGGAAAATCTCGCAGGACGTGTCGAGATAGTAGGGCGTAGGCGTTGGCAGTCCTGACTCCCCGGTTATCCGAAGCAACCTGAACTCGTCAGTCGTTATGTTGGAGTTGCGCTCAAGGTCTCCAGGGCCATGCCTGCGGACGACGAGTTTCTTCGACTGGCCGTCAGGTTGTCGAATCTCAATCTTAGTGGTCTGCGCTGAGACTCCGCCTTTCAAACCCCAGACGCGAATCAGCTTGCTCTGAGGTTCGAACTTCTGGACCAATCTTTGGAATTTTCTGTGTTGTGTCGATTCGGCCATTTGTCAGGAATACTTCATTCTGAGTCGCGACGAAGGATCTGGTTGTCGGGAGAGCGACAATTGTCCGAAAAACGACGAGATGCTTCGACTTCGCTCAGCATGACGTGAGGCTGTTTTGTTGCCAGCGTTCAATTCGCAATCGAAAACGGCTTGCCAAGCTCAAACGTGCGCTCCGACGGCGGATACCAGCCCTGTGGCGCATAGTCCGAGGTGTGAAGATAACACTGGATAGTGACCTCGGCGCTGCCCTCAGTGAACGTGAAAAGCCGACTCATCGGCATGGTGTAGGTTGCATGATACTTAGCCAGAGCCGAGACGTTGGCGAATGTGACGTCCCACTTTCGCTCGATGTGAGACTTTCCGCCGGTCCGGTCGTCGGGGTGAGTGTGAGTGTGGCCGCCCAGCCAAAGATCGATGGCCCCCGGATTCTCGGCCAGGTAGCCCTCGAAAGCCTGAGCGTCAGGCTTGTCGTCCACGAAGTACAGGTACGACGTGCCTTCTGGCCCTCCCGCTGGGAAGTAGCCATGGTAATGGCTCTTGAGGTTGCCGTCGTCGTCCCTGGTCAGTCCTTCATATGAGCCTGACGCCACTGTCGTTTCCTTGAGCATGTGGTGGTGGGCCGAGATGATTATCGAGTCCGGATTGTCCTCAACCATCGACTTCCACCAATCGAAGGTCTCGCCCGTGACCGCTCCCGCTGGATAGCCTCCGCGCTCGCCTCGGCCAACCGGAGGCGGAAAGTCGTTGCGGTCGCTCATCATCAGAAATAGGAGGTTGCCTGCTCTGAACGAGTATCGCTCCCATGTCCCGTCCACCGGATAGGGCATGCGGCTGGGGTCAACGCCGGAGTGTTCGGTGTTCTCGCCTGTTGGGTCAACCCACTTCTGAATCCACCACTGGGTCGGCTCGTCGTGGTGGGTGGCGTCGTGGTTGCCTGCGAGGGTGTATATCTGCTCCCGCTGATGATTTTTCAACTCGCCGAACTGGCGCACCAACTCTCGGCCTTCGGCGTCGTCAGGGGAAAGCTGAGTGCCGGAGAAGTCACCGAGATGCAGACCCACGTCCCACTCGAAGGACGGCCCGCCCTCGGCGCCGCCAAACTCCGAATGTCGAATGGCCTCGGCAAGGCTCTCGTAACCGTGCTGGATGTCCGTTCCGACGTGACAGTCGGATGTCGCCCACAATCTGAATTGTTGTGGTTGATTGGTCATACGTTTAGACCACACCCTCCTCTCGAAGCTCTTTGAGCGAAGCGGAGAAAGCCTCCAGCGTCCTGTCGATGACCTCTTCCTCGTGGGCTGATGACACTAGGAAGGCACGGCCACCCATCATATCCACCCCGTTGACCAGCATGACGCGACGCATGGCTCTTGTCATCTCCTGAGGCATGGTCTGGTAGATATGCTCGTATGGCATGGCACAGAGTCCGCGGTCGCAGTCACACTCGGCGCCCAGGTTGATGTGGACTATCGACGCGATGCCGTGGGCGTGGCCTGTGACCTCGTTCTGGATAAAGGCTTCATTCAGGCCGTCCTTGAGTCGCAAAGCCATCGCGTCGGCCCTGGCGTTCACTCCCTGAGTGGCGATGGCGTGGAGCGTCGCTGTCCCAGCCGCCGCGGTGACGGGCTGGGCGTTGAATGTCCCGCCCTGGGGCACCCGGCCCACCGAGTCCCACTCCGGGTCGTCCCTGAATGACATAAGCTCCATAATGTCGGCACGGCCGCCCACCGCCGCGCCAGGCTGGCCTCCGGCTATGATCTTCGCCATCGTGGTCAGGTCTGGCTCCAGGTTCCAGCGTCCCTGCGCTCCACCGGAGGAGAGCCGGAATCCGGTTATCACCTCGTCCATGATGAACACGACGCCATGCTTGGAGGTCACATCCCTTATGTCCTGTAGGAATTGGGGATTCAGCAAAGGGAAGGTGCCGTAGTGAGCGCCGTTGCACTCGACTATCACAGCCGCCACGTCGCTATCGTTGGTGAGAATACGATCCACCGCCGCAACGTCGGTAGGCGCGACGATCACGGTGTCCAGCGCAGCCTGAGGAACGCCGCCCAGCGACTGACCGGACTCCGGTGTCACGTAGTCGTGCCAGCCGTGGAAATGCTCGCGGAATTTTACTATCTTGGTCTTGCCAGTGTAGGCGCGGGCCAACCGAATCGCCAGGTAGGTGGATTCGGTTCCCGACGAGGTAAAGCGCACCCGCTCCAGGTTTGGCATGAGGTCCTTGACCGCTTCGGCGTATCTGATCTCGTGAGTCGTGGCTCCTCCCAGGTGCGTCCCTCGTGACGCCTGAGCGTTCACGGCAGCGACCACCTCTGACGGGTTGTGGCCCATGAGCAAACTGCCGTTGCCCATCACGTAATCGATGATCTGATTGTCGTCCACGTCGTACTTGAATGGCCCGTCAGCGTGGTCGATATAAACGGCGAAGGGCGACGTGAATCGGGTCTGGTGGGTGACGCCTCCGGCGAACACATCCGTTCCACGCTCGTGCCAGTCCACCGACTTGCTGAATTTCTGGACGTAACGTTCTTCGATTGTTGCCATGAATCACTCTCCGTTCGAGTTTTGCTCTCTCCACATTCCGTCTAGCTTCCACGCACTGCCACAGCCTCAATCTCCACCAAAGTATTCGCACCGCCGAGGGCAGGAACTCCTACCACTGTGGAGGTTGGGTGAATTTCTCCGAGGATTTCTTTCAAGCCTCTGGCGACGGGCGCTACATTCTCGTGTCCGACAACGTATGCCCGTGTGCCAATAATGTCCGAAAACAAAAATCCCTGATTCTCGATGCCCCAACGCACCCAGCCCAAGGGTAGGAGATGGCTGTGATTATCGTCAATTTGAGACTGGTCCGCAACCTGCGAAGAACGAATCATGTCAGATTTGAGGCAGTTCGCCGTTCGAGTCGTATACATTTAGGGACGGGAATTGCGGTGGCAGTCTGAGTTTCCGATGTTAAGACACGAGGAGGCCGATCATGAATCGCCTGCTCTGGTTTTTGCTAATCACTGCTGGAGTTGTCGCTATTCCGGTCGTCGGGTTTGGGTAGTGGCTTCTGTCTCCATTATTCATAGACCAGAGCTACGATCTTGGCTCGGCGTTGGGATTGGGCGCATCTTAATGGGTTCATATGGTGGGTTGTCGGGTCGCTCACACTGTTCCCCATACTGGTCGGGACAGTGCCGAACTGGAGCGCGGATGCTGTCGCCGGAACCTTTCCTTCCCTGGTTGGACACTTGATGTAAGGCGCGGGTCTGGGGGCGATGCTCCACGCGATGGATGCCGGCCAAAACCCCTGGTGGATTACCCGACGACAGGCCGCCACGGAACGGGTGGAGCGAAGGCGACAGCAGGCGCTTACAGCCGCTCCTGCCCTGTGGACTCTGGTGGTAGTGATGGCCCTGACGCTCTCCATGCTTCTAGGCTCCGACGGTTCGAGCGTCGACCTTCCGCGTTCGGTATACTAACGGGCGACGACACCGAAGGAGCAAACCATGCCTCAAACCTTCCCTGGCGCGCAGTGGGAAACGAAAAATCCTGCTGATCTGGGATTCTCTGAAGAAAAGCTCGCCAGCGCCGAAAGCTGGTTGCTGGAACTTGCCAAAGGCGAACCGTTCAGGGTCGTTGTCGCCCGGCATGGATACATCGCCGCCGAGTGGAACCACGCCATAGACGCCTCGGAGAAACTTCGACAGGCATCGGCCAGCAAATCCTTCTACTCCTGCCTTCTGGGAATCGCTGAGGCCGAGGGCAAAATCTCCAGCCTGGACGCCAAAGCCATAGATCACTACCCCGAACTGATGGACGTGGAGGAGGGTGCAGGCCCCAAAGATGGCCGATACGCCTTCGACAAGGACCGCGACATCACATTCCGCCAGCTAATCGGCAACACGTCAGGCTACATGAAACCGGGCGAGGAACCGGGCAAAAAGTTCCACTATCAGACTTTTGGAATGAATATCATAACGAATTCACTGGCGACCGCGTATGGCGTGTACGACAGCGCCAACCCGGACCGTCTCCCCGGATGCGGCATTCTGGTGGAGGAGAAACTGCGCGACCCAATAGGCGGAACCTGGAGCTACGGCTACGGCAACTTCGAGCACGCGTCCGGAGCCAAGCAGAATATCTTCGGCCACTCTCTGAGTATCCAATGCACCGCGCTGGACGCCGCAAGGGTCGGCCACCTGTGGATGAACAAGGGCAACTGGAACGGTATCCAAGTCGTGCCTGAAGAGTACATGAAGCAGGCCACCACAACCAACCCGGACATCCTAGCCAACGAGCCTGAGAGGCGATGGCGCTACGGTCTGGGATTCTGGGTCAACGAACACGGCAGGCAGTGGCCCGACCTCCCCCGTGACTCCTTCGCGGCCTGGGGCGCAGGCGCAAAACACATCTGGGTCAGCCCATCAACCGATCTCGTGGTCGTGCTGAACCCCGGCCCCTGGACTCAGGTGCATCAAGAGCGGGCGCGACTGAAACTGGAGCAGGTCACGATCTCCAAGATCGTCGACGCGGTTGTTGGATGAAGCTGACCGCGTCCGCATCTCGGCGCCATCAGATTTGCCCAGAAGAAACTCTACGCTCTGCCCCCCCGCAGTGGCGCGCTTTCCTGGTGCAGGTGGTGGAGGATTTCCTTCACTGATTGAGCCACGTTTGTCTCGTAATACGGGATGGCGTGGTCTTCACAGAAGGCCTTGACGACAATCTGAGCCTCTTTCAAATTGTTCCGCGGCATGTTGGGAAACAGGTGATGCTCGATCTGATAGTTGAGGCCCCCATACCACATATCTGTGATGGGGTGACCCTGCACATTTCGAGCAGTCAGAACCTGACGTCGTAGGAAGTCCATCTGTTCATTTTCGCCCACCATGAGCATGCCTTTGTGATTTGGCGCAAAGGCCGATCCTAGAATCAGTCCAAACAGCATCTGCTGAACTATGATGAAATACACCGCGTGCCAGCCGTCCAAGAAAAAGAACACCAGGCCGAAATACGCTATGAAATGGCCCATCATAAGCAGCCGCTCTGCCACCGGGTATTTCAGTTTATTGGTGAACAGGTATTGGGTTCCTACCAGCCGCAGGCCCAGACCTTCCAAAAGCAACATTGGGATGAACAAAAACGCCTGATATCCAACGATTAGCCTGAAAATCCCTTTCTTTGTCACGGCCTGCGCTTTTGTGAATGCCAGAATCGGAAAGTCTGCATCCGGGTCCAGTTCCACGTGATTGGGGTTGTTGTGATGTCGATTGTGCTTCTCGACCCACCATGTGCGCTCCAGAGCCAACGTGAAGCTGATAAAAAGGCCTGCGATTTCGTTGTTGCGAGCCGACTGGAAGATTTGTCTGTGGCCCGCATCGTGGCCTATATATGCCAATTGGGCAAAGACGAAGGCCATAAATCCAGCGTTTATGAGCTGCACCCAAAAGACATCCACGAGGGCGAGGACCGCAATGCTGAGGGCCAGCAGCCCCAGGGTTGAGGTGAATTTATAGGCGTAGTAACCAAGTTGCTTGTTCAGGAGTCCGCGTTGTGTAACCAGGTGTTTCAACTCTGCGTACTCTTGGATTGACTGAAGGTCTACCTGATCTCGGGGTCGGTCAGCAGCAACTACGTCTGTCGTGTTTCGAACCGCTGACCGCTGGCCTATGCTCTCAATGCCAGCCGGTGTGGATTTTTGTGTTGTCATAAAAGTTTATCCATGTTGTCCAGGATTATCCATACAAAGGGCATCGCTCAAGCAAATCCTAAAGAGTGTACGTGTAGGCTTCGTCTGTTGTATAGGTAAACCTTGCGCGGCTGGCGAAACGTTGTCCTTAGTCGTAAATACGAACTTCTAAGGTTTGCGGTTGCGATCTATCAATTCACAATGAGTTCAGACCGCCGCAAACACTATATGCCCTCGAAGCTTCACTGAGACTAGATCGTCCCGTGCGCCAGCCTCTGAGGTCTCCAGAAATGTCCTTACGGCATCCCGCCACTGTGGGGAATAGGCTTCACGTTGGATGAGCCTGATCAGTGATGGCGGCGCAAAGGCAGTGTGGATGCGCTTGAGGGTTGCGCCGAACTCAACCCAATGGTCGTCCGACAGGCTAGCCTCGTAGCTATTGTGGCCCTCAATGAATGAGTACAGAAGCAGGCCGCCTCCGGCTTCGTCAAAGTCTCCCAGCCTCAATTTCACGAAATAGTCTGTTGTGTCGTCAGCGCTGGCCCAACAGACGGCTGTGTTCTGGTCCGCGCCCAAGGGAAGAAAGGCTATCTGGAAAACGTCCAACCCAAATTCGGACGACAGACTAACGACAATGCTTTCGTCCCGTATGTCGGGTTTTTCGAGAACGGAACTAGGAACCGTCTCCCACTGAGACAGCTGTTTCGGCCGGCTTGATCGCCGGTCGTAGGCTGGCCCTGAAAGACAACGTTTCCACGTAGTACGGCGGGGTTCTTGTTCCGGATTCAACCGCCTGACGCTTGAGCTCCCGGACTCTCACCACGTCCTCAAGAGACTGACGGATGTCCGAAGCCACCGTCCAGCCAGCCTTATACGCCACATGGCCTGTATGGTCGATGATCCAGGTCATGTTGGGCAGTCCGCCCCACTCTCGGTGGACTGTGCCGTCCAGATCGTCGATCAGAATCTGGCGTGGCGTGTTGTGCCGTTCTCTCATGTCTCGGGCGTGTTGAAACTTCTGTTCGACGCTTCGATGCGCCCGGTGATCGGGATAATCGTCGGGATGCGGTTCTCTGTTGTAGATGAATATCCAGTGCACGCTGTCAGCGTAGTCACGGGCCAACTCGTCCATCAGCGGGAACTCCCGCTGGCATGGCGGTCAAGTTATCGAGCCGAACTCGATGACTACAGGCTTGCGCCTCAGCTTGGAGAGGGTGATCTCGCCGCCATCCAGCAACGGAAGGGTGAAATCCGGAGGCCTATCTCCCGCGTGGAAGATCGACCTGAAATCCTCAAAAGCTCCATTGCTGGGCTTAAAAATATCGTAGTTGTACTCTTTGCCGTAATACTCGCTCACATCATCCCTCTTTGAGATACAAGGCCGAACCTCAGACCATCGGGCATTTACTTTTTGAACCTACCGGATATACGCGGCGAAGTCTAAAATCAACATTACAGATGGACAATCTACCCATGCACCGCCGAAGACAAAGGTTCCGACACGACTCAGAATGGCGTGTTCCTATCCGCCTCCGCCTGCCATTCTTTTTTGGTAGAACTCCAGACGCTGGGGGATGTCGTCCCTTTCCTGCATTTTCTGTTCCAGCGATTCCAGATGGGAACCCGGAAGGGCGATCAGGTACATGTGCGGCGGGACGTTAGTGTACTCTCGCATCCCAATGCACCCCAGTGACAGAGCGGGTTTGTCGTTTATCGAAGCGATGGGCAGGACCGCGCAGGCCGGACGAGGAAACACAGCGCCCTGGGGATTGTTGCGCCACATGATGGTCCCGACGATCTCCTGAAGCACGCCCATCTGGGGCAAGGTGGCCCACATCAATGCCATATCCGGCTCCACGGGCATCATCCAGAGCGGGCCATAGATTGCTCCGGCGGCTCCGTGTTGGAACTTGGTCGTCTCAGCTATCTCTTCTCGGGTTCCTTCGCCGCCTTCGCACATTTCGTCCAACAGCGAGGCCAGCTCATCCTCTCGGCCTTCCGGAGTCAGGAAACCAGACACCAGACCTCCGAGACCGCACTCCAAGTGCTGTTTGCCAGCGGCATAAAACACGCGCTCCTCAGCCCACCGCCACAGGGTGCAGAAGGATTGAGGCTCGCGGTGCGTGGCGGCCATGTCTTCCGGCTGCTCAGACACGAAGGCCAAGCCCACCGGAGGAAGCTCGATCATTAGCTTGTCTCCCAGCATCTGGACGAGATTGAGAGTGTCCATCTAAAGGTCGCCTAGCACTTTGCTTGCGTTCTCCGCGTCGTCATCGTCGTCGGACATGCCGGTGTTGACTTTTGTGATGGCCGCGCTCACTGTCTCCCGGTCCACTTGGGAGGGGTCGAAAACGACTGTCGCTTCTTTCGTTCTTTCGTTATAAGCAAACTTCACGATCCCTTGCAGTTTGTTCACCTCACGGGCGACGGCATCTCCTCAACCAGTTCAAAAGGCCGCAGGCACCGTTTGGGTAAGTGTCTGATTGTCTGATGGCATGGGTGTACCCTCCGAATTATTGGCGCGTGTAAAGGCCGTGCTCAAGGATATAGGATTCAACATCCTCTGGCACGCGATATTTGATGGACTTGCCGTGGACAACTCGATTTCTGATATCGGCGCCGCTGATTCCGATGGACGGTCCTGAGATAAGAACTATCTTTCCAGACGCGCCCTCTGCAATAGACTCCAGTTTGTCGATGTCAATTTCTTCCTGGCCGGGTCGGGATACTCCGACGACGACACAGAGATCAAACAATCGTTCAGGGCTGCGCCATCGCGCCAATTCGTTCAGCGAGTCCATGCCCAGAATCAGGAATTTTTCAGTATTGGGGCTGTAATCTTGTTGAAGCTGTTCTAGGGTGTCCACTGTATACGTAGGCCCCTGACGACGAATCTCAATGTCAGACACCTGGAAATGAGGGTTCGGACCGATGGCCAACCCGACCATGGCAAGGCGGTGTTGCGGGTCAGTGACACTCTGATTGGCCTTGAGCCATGGTCTTCCGGCGGGAATGAAAACTACAGTATCGAGCCCAAGCGCTTCTCTGGCGTCCTCGGCGATGAGCAGGTGGCCTATGTGGATTGGGTCGAATGTGCCGCCCAGCAGTCCTATCTTCGACGGTTGGGCCGGCTCGGCATCGGACGTTACTGCCACAAAAACTCCAACTCACCGATGTGGACAGTGTCCCCCGGTTGAACTCCGGCATCCTCCAGAGCCTTGACGACTCCCGTGTGCTGAAGCCTGCGGTAGAACTGCATCCTGGCCTCCCAGCGATCGAGGTCAACCATGCCTGCGATGCGTATGGCGTCTGCCAGTTGCACTTTGTACTCGCCCTCCCGATTCACTGACACCTTGGGGACGGCTCTCCGAGGCCTTGGACGCAGAACGGGCAACTCATCTGTGGGCGTGGACAGGCCATCTGCTTCCCAGCGCACCGGCGCCGATTGCAGGATTTGGACAGTCGCGTCCATCAGCGGGTCGAGGTTTTGGCGTCCGGCGGCGGAGACGAAATAAACTTTCTCGTCGGGCACAGCCTCGGCGAACGCCTCCTCAAGCAGGGTCATGTACTCTTCGACCGCTGGAATGTCGATCTTGTTTACAGCCAGAATCTGGGGTTTGCGAGCGAGGTCTTCGTTGAACAGCTTTAATTCTTTATTGATCTGAAGATACTGAGCGACAGGGTCGTCAAGGGAACCATCCACCATGTGAATCAGAACCCGTGTGCGTTCGACGTGTCTCAGGAAGTCGTGACCCAGGCCAATCCCTTCGTGAGCGCCTTCGACCAAGCCTGGAATGTCCACCATGACGAAGTCTTCGTTTCGATGCTCAACGACGCCCAAAGCAGGTTCCAGAGTCGTGAAAGGGTAGTCTGCAATCCGAGGGCGGGCCGATGTCAGCGCGGCCAGCAGGCTCGACTTGCCAGCGTTGGGAGCGCCGATGACTCCAACGTCGGCCAACAGCTTTAGCTCCAGCCGCACCTCCACATCGACTGCAGGCTCTCCGGCCTGAGCGATCATGGGAAACTGGTTAGTGGAAGATGCGTACCGAGCGTTGCCGGCTCCGCCGCGTCCGCCCTTAGCCACCAGCAGCGGCTCTCCCGGAGTGTCGAGATCGGCCAGCAGTTGGGGGGAGTCCTTACCCACCCATACCTGAGTCCCCACAGGCACAGTCAGCGTGATGTCCTTGCCGTTCCTTCCGTGCTTGAGCGCTCCCTGGCCCTTGCCTCCAGGGCCTGCAGTGTGATGTCTCTTGTAGCGATACTCCAGCAGAGTGTTCACGTTGGAGTCGCTTAAAAGATAGACACTGCCACCATCTCCGCCGTTTCCGCCGTCTGGGCCTCCACGCGGCACGTACTTCTCGTGACGCCCGCTTATCGCGCCATCTCCGCCTTTTCCGCTTTTAATGAGGATAAATACTCTATCAATCATTTTTCTGGGTTATACAGTAATAATAATAATGCCGTGGATTGTGGGGACAGCTGTGCCTGACGACCTGGGGACACGCGACAATTGTAGCATGGAGGTCTTGTGGAAGGAGTGCGTATAACTTTGGAATGTTTGAGTGTGTGGCTGTCAAAATCAATTTTTAGACTTGCCCAACTGCCCGAGTTGTCCACATGGGGATCGAGTTATCCCCGTTTTTGGGGGAGTTATCCCCAATGTTATGTCGAGTAGGTTGATTTCTTGTTTTGATGGAAGCTAAAAAAATGGTTAGTTGTTTTGTTGAACAAATGTGTCATCCGAACAGGTGAGGCGACCTGAATGGGTAGGAAACAGGTTGTCTGACGATCAGGTGTCAGGGAACGCTGTAGCGCCGGATTGCAATCGTCTAGCCCTATACCTCCGGTGCTATAATGGATGCGCTATTGCAACCTGAAAGACCCAACATTTAGATACAAGAAAATGTCACTGAACCAGCAGAATTCCAGCGCGTCCGGCCAGTCTCAGCCCAAGTACAATCGTATTGTGGTCAAGGCCGGCACGACCCTGCTCACAGGCGGGACAGACAGGCTCGACCTGGAGATGATGGCCTCACTCGTCGGTCAGGTTGCGCGGCTCCAGTTTCAGGGGCGCCAGATGATGATCGTGTCCTCGGGTGCAGTGGCGGCAGGTAGGAAAGTGCTGGAAGATACCAAGCAGATCAGAGACGTCCCTGTGCGCCAGATTCTGGCCGCAGTGGGCCAAGGCAAGCTGTTGCAGGCCTACGACCAGCTATTCGACTGGCACGGCATTCCCGTTGCTCAAGCCTTGCTCACCAGACGAGACCTCAGCGACCGCCACGGCTACCTGAATATCCGAAACACTCTTCTGGGCCTGCTGGCCGCGGGGGTCATCCCGATCATCAACGAAAACGATGTAGTGGCCGTCGATGAGCTTTCGGGCGGAGAAGTGTTCGGCGACAACGATACCCTCTCTGCGATGGTTGCCAACATTGTCGATGCTGATCTTCTGGTGATGCTGGGAGAGGTGGAGGGGCTGTACACTCGCGACCCCCATCTTGATCCCGACGCCAAGCTGATTCCCAAAGTGGAGCGACTGAACGACGAGGTTGGAGCGATGGGCGGCCCGTCGTGGAGCGACATGGGCAGAGGCGGAATGGCTACCAAGCTCGAAGCAGTGAAACGCGCCACGGCTTCTGGAGTGGACACCGTGATCGCTGGAGGCCGCACCTCCAACGCTATTGTCCGATTGGCTGATGGCGAGAGCCTTGGTACGCAATTTCCTGCCGCTACCACCAGGTTGGAGAGCCGAAAGCGCTGGATGCTCAGCCACATGGACGAGTCCGACACTATCGTCATTGACCAGGGGGCGGTTCGCGCTCTGGTGTCTCATAATCGCAGTCTCCTGCCTCCTGGAGTGGTGGAAACGCTGGGAGAATTTAGGCGTGGCGACATCGTGTCTATCGTCGGCCCGGATCGCGGACAGATAGCCTGCGGCATCACCAACTATGACTCCGACGAGATCGACAGAATCCGGCAAATGCAATCCACCGAGATAAACGACACTCTGGGTCATCACTACGGCGATGAAGTGGTGCATCGAGATAACATGGTTATCCTGTCCTAAAAACAGGCAACCTTTGCCACTTGGCTTAGAGGCGGGTTTCAGACTCACCCTACCATTGCCATTTCATTCTCAGACCAACACAGAAAAACCAGGAGCGCCAAAAATGCAGACGGCAGTGGATGAACTGACCATCAAAGCTCAGGCGGCGAAGAAGGCCGCTCGCGAGCTTGCCAAGACTAGGGGCGAGGTCAAGAATAACGCTCTGTTGAGCATTGCCAACGGGCTGAAGTCTCGACAGGAAGAGATTCTTGAGGCCAACGAGAAGGATTATCAGGCAGGACAACAGGCGGGTCTCGACGAGGCATTCCTGGACCGCCTCCTGCTGACCCCCGACCGTTTGGAGGGCATGGCAGATGACGTTCGCGGCGTCGTGATGCTCCCCGATCCGGTGGGCCAAGTGATAGAGATGAAGACCATGCCCAACGGATTGCAGGTAGGCAAGCGCCGCGTCCCGCTGGGAGTTATCGGGACCATATACGAGAGCCGGCCCAACGTGACAATAGACATCTCCGTACTGTGCCTGAAGTCGGGCAACGCCATAATCCTGAGGGGCGGCAAAGAGGCGATACACTCTAACACCGCGCTGGCGGGGCTGGTTCGCGACTCCATCGCGGAGGCAGGCCTCCCAGCGGACACAGTGCAGTTCATCGAATCCACCGACCGCGCCATCGTGGGCCAGATGCTCACAGCCAAGGGCCTGATTGACCTGCTCATCCCCAGAGGAGGGCAAGCGCTCATCAACCGAGTTGCCGAACATGCCACCATTCCTGCCATCACTGGTGGCGTCGGAGTCTGCCATACTTATGTTGATGAGTCGGCGGACGTCAACATGGCCGCCGACATCGTGTTCAACGCCAAGGTGCAACGACCTTCGGTCTGCAACGCGCTGGACACTGTGATCATTCACTCAGCCGCCGCGCCCTCATACTTGCCGGAGATCGCGAAACGCTTCGCCGAGGTCGGCGTCGAGATGCGATGCGACCGCCGCGCTCTCACCATGTTGGGGACTGTGGACGGCCTGAAAGCTATACCCGTCACCGAAGAGGACTGGACCACCGAACACCTGTCGCTGAGGGCGGGGGTCCGAATTGTGGACTCGCTGGACCAGGCTCTGGACCACATAGAGACCTACGGCTCCGGCCACTCCGACGCCATCGTGACAGAGGACTATACCCACGCCATGCGGTTTCTGAACGAGGTGGACTCCGCCGCCGTGTTCGTCAACGCATCCACTCGATTCAACGACGGCGGACAGTTTGGTCTGGGAGCAGAGGTCGCCGTAAGCACCAACAAGTTCCACGCCCGAGGCCCAATGGGTCTTGAGGAGTTGACCTCCTACAAGTGGACGGTCATCGGAGACGGGCAGATTCGGCCTTAACCGGAATTACCCATCGGAAGAACGTCTACCCGGGCGTCAATCACGCGTCCCACAATGACACTGGCGGACGCAGGCCTGGCAGAGGATGCCCTTGGCCTGGTTCGAGGAGCGTGTGCCATATCGCGAGGCGGAGGAGCCTGTCACCATCCTATGTTCGAGAAGACTTCTAGCATCACTACATCCAGCCGAGTTGCTTCAGACTAACTACATTGTTCCAGACCTTGGTCATGTGGCGGATCTGTTCGCCCTCGAACTCCATGATGTAGACGTAGTCCGCCTCCACTTCCTTTCCCGTCGGAGGCACAGGCCCACCATCGTTAGTATGAGTGCCTCGGAATATGGCGTATGCCGTCACGTTGTTGCGATCCTCGTCCACGCCGAACGAACGCACCTCGTAGCGGCCGTCGGCCACGGGCGTGAGCAAACCCTTCATCTACTCCGTGTAGGCCTCAACGGTGTCGACTCCATCAAGCGCATCCGCCTGGGCTGAGAATGTCGCCTGCGGTTGGCAGTACTGTTGACATGCCTCCCATCCCTTTCCAGTCTCACAGGCATCGAAGAACTGCTCAGTCTCTTCAATCGAACTCATGGATTCTGTTCCGTTTCTACACCAGTATTCCCCAGATGGAATCCAGCGCTTTCATAAACACACCATGTTGGGATGGCGCAACTGTACGGCCTTTCGCCGACGATGCCAAACGACAGTTCGTCTCTCTTTGAGGAATTTGGCCGCGGATTCGGTGAGTCCCACGGCAACATCAAGCTCTCTACATGCTTGAAGCCCTACGTCTGAGGTGGCACCGCGCCGAGGCTCCAAACGTACTGGGTGTATTATAATGCTTGGATACCCATCATATCTGTGTTATAAGCAGAACACTCATAGAACGCCAATCGTAGCTTTAGCCTATCTAGTCGTTTGCAGCGCAACGGTTTTGTGCGCGATCAGGTTCTTCATCGTGATTCAGAATGACGCGGTTCGCGCTGCCTTATATCACCCGAGCACACAATCAGCAAGGTCAAAGACGAAACACATGGCGAAATTTAATTTTGAGCGTGAAGCCCGGACCCCTTTTTCGGAGTGTTACACGGTGCTAGATGATGAGGCCACTGTGGGCAGATTGGACATCCACTTTGCCGACGTGATAGTCCACGCCACTCTCACCGTCAGCGAAAGCCTGACCACCGACAGCATTCAGGACCTGATTGATGCCATCGACGAGGAGCTTCTCGACGCGGTGGGCATTATCAGGCAGGAGATCATCGTCCACGTCCACCAAGGCCGAGACCTGGGCGTGTACAGTGCTCGCGATTTCGAAGGAACCAACGGTGGCGGCCTACGGCTGAATTAGGAGAGCCTTATGCTCCAACCCAAACTCATAAAGCTAACCGTCCGTAGTTATATGAGCATACCGGAAGGTGATGATAAACGTTATGAGCTAATCGACGGGGAGCTTATCTTGGCGCCATCTCCAGTAACACAACACCATAGAATTTCAAGAAACTTGCTCAGAGCGCTGAACGAGTTTGTGGAATCACAGAGCCTTGGTGAGTTGTTCTATGCCCCTATGGATGTGGTGCTGTCCGATCATGATGTGTTCCAGCCCGAGATCTCGTTTAATTCGAACAACCGGCTTCACATAATCGGCGACCGTAACATCCAGGGATCGCCTGATCTGGTAATCGAGATACTTTCGCCGAGCACAAAAACCCGAGATAGAGACATAAAACTCGAACAATACTTGAGATTTGGAGTTCGAGGGTATTGGTTGATTGATCCTCAAGAGAGGACCTTAGAGGTTCTCAAAGCCGGGGACACCGAGTTCGAGACCGTGCGGGTCTATCCAGAGAGGACAACGGCCATGTCACCCACCCTCGAAGGCATCCAAGTGGAGGTTGATCGACTCTTTGAGTGAACCTGTGGACGAAGTAATCAGCGTAGAGTCCCTCAACAAAAGATTTGGCGATCTGGTGGCGGTGGACGACATATCATTTAGCGTCCGGCGGGGCGAGGTGTTTGGAATCCTCGGCCCTAACGGGGCGGGCAAGACTACGACTCTAGAGTGCATCGAAGGGCTTCAGGAACCATCCAGCGGCAGGATCAGCGTGCTGGGCACAGAGATTGCGAGAGACCCCAACACCGTCAAGGAACGCATCGGAGTCCAGCTTCAAGCATCGGCTTACTTTGACTACCTGACGCTGACGGAAATCCTTGAGTTATTTGGCAGGTTCTACAGCCGACGAGTTCCGCCCGCCGAACTTCTATCCACCGTCGGGCTGGAGGACAAGGCCAACACCACTGTTGGAAAACTATCCGGAGGCCAACAGCAGAGGTTCACCATCGCCGCCACGCTGGTCAACGACCCGGAGGTCGTGTTCCTCGACGAGCCGACCGCCGGCCTCGATCCTCAGGCTCGCCGCAATCTGTGGGACTTCGTTCAGAGCATCAACTCCCAGGGCCGCACCATCGTCCTGACCACTCATTACATGGAGGAGGCGGAGTTCCTGTGCGACCGCGTGGCTATCATGGATCAGGGCCGGATTGTGACGCTGGACACTCCAACCAACCTGGTGCGCTCCCTGCCCGTGCCCTATGAGGTCAGAGCATCGACGCTCAACGAGTTTTCAAGCAACGGCCTCGCTGATCTCGATTGCGTAACCGAAGTTCTGGACGACCAGAATCAAGGATTCAGACTGCGCTCCTCCGATGCCGCATCCACCATGCCGGCCCTGATGGACTGGGTGGCAAAGAACGACATCAAGCTAACCCATTTGGAGGTCACCCCAGCCAACCTGGAAGACGTCTTTCTCTCGCTGACGGGGAGAGCCTTGCGCGATTGACCTCTGAACTCAAACTTTACCTGACACCTGAAAACCTGATACCTGACCACCTATTATGCTTCTTCTGCAACTCACAATAGCCAACGTAAAGATGATCGTCCGCAACCGCCAGGCGTTGTTCTGGGCGATGGCGTTTCCCCTGGTCATGGTTGTTATCTTTGGCCTGATAGCCCAGGATAGGGTTTCAACGACTACGATAGCGGTGGTGGACTACGCTCAGGACGACATCTCCCGCCAGCTTATCCATAACCTCGCAGAAGTTGAGTCCTTCGATGTGGATGTTCGTCAGGACGAGGCCGTCGCCCAGGATGAGATTGCAGACGACGATCTGAACTTCCTGATAATAATTCCTCGGGACCTGACGTCGAAGGCCAATCGAACTCCGCCTGTTGAGATAGCTCTGATCTACGACGAAACAACCCAGACCAGCGGCGTGATTCTGAGCACTGTGTCTCGGTTCTTGGACCAGGTGAACCTGGATATTGCCGGCGCTCCTGCTCGATTAGTCCTGGCCCCTGAAGGAATACTGATCGAGGAGTTCAGCTTCATAGATTTTCTTCTGCCGGGCATCGCGGTGTGGGGAATCATGAGCTTCTCGGTGATCGGCGTTGCCACATCCATCGCCAACTATCGAGAGAAGAAGATTCTGCGCCGCATGCTGGCTACGCCATTGAAGGTGCGAACTTTCTTCTTCGCTCAGGTGCTGGCGTATCTGGGAATGGCCCTGATTCAGGCGAGCCTGATCCTGGGTGTTGGAGGACTGGTCTATGGCGTGCCGATAACCGGGAATTTCCTGGTCATCGGGCTGTTCATCCTGCTGGGCAATCTGGTGTTCCTGAACCTGGGGTTCATCGTCGGTTCCTACTCCAAGAGCGTGCAGGCGGCCAGCGGCCTGGGCAACCTGGTGGTGCTGCCCTTGCTGATGTTCTCAGGCGTGTTCTTCCCGCCAGACGCGCTGCCCGGAGTCCTTACTTCGGTCGTGCAGTTCCTTCCCCTTGCGCCTATGGTCGAGGCAGTGCGCGGCGCCACCCTGGAGGCGAAGGGGTTCTCAGATTTCCCGCTGGAGATAGGAATCATGGCTCTGTGGATTGCGTTGACGTCACTGGTGGCCGTCAAAGTGTTCAGGTTCCAGTAACACCCTGCCCCAATCTGCAAACCCCCGCCCTGACCCCTGAAAACCTGAGACTTGACTCCTTGCTCAGATGTTTCGAGCGACATAGACGGTGTTGGCTTCCACCGTGCCCTGGATGGGGTTGGGGAAGGTGACGACATGGGTCTCGTAGTGAGCGAACACCTCTGACAGCGCCATGTGGAACTTTTCGTCTGGCGGGTCGTTGGACCACAGGGCAAAGATTCCACCGGGACGGAGGTGCGCCGTCATCTGGCGCAGGCCGTCGGCCTGGTAGAACGACGCATGACTAGGGTGCAGAACGTCGCGGGGGGAGTGGTCTACGTCCAGTAGTATGGCGTGAAACTGACGGCCTCGATATTCGGGGTCGAATCCTTTGTACAACGAGGCTGACATGGCGAAGAAGTCGCCGTGGACCAGTCGGCACCGAGGGTCGGATGTGAGTTTCTCGCCCAGGGGAAGCAAGCCCTGCTGGTGCCAGTCGATCACCTCCTGCATAGTGTCCACCACCAAAAGTTCCCGGACCTGTGGGTATTCAAGGGCCGTTACCGCGGTGTAGCCCAATCCCAACCCTCCGACCACTACGTCCAACTCAGGCTCTGAGAGTCCTTCCAGCCCCAGATTTGCAAGGGCTTCCTCAGCCACGGTGAACACGCTAGACATGAGAAATTCTTCGTCCAGCTTTATCTCGTATATGTCTATACCGAGAATGAGTTCCTTGCGACGACGCAGGGTCAGCAACCCCATCGGCGTGGAACGATAGGCTAGCTCTTGGAAATTAACACTCATGAGAATCTCTTATATTAGTTGTGATTGGCGGCGGCGATGATGAAAATATCGGTTGCCATGCTGAACGGGGTGAAGCATGGCATTGTGGCTGAAAGCTGTCCTTCACACGGATCGAGTTCTTGCCCCTGACTATGACAGCAGATCGCCCGCGTTGTGGTCAAGGATAGCGGCGATGTTGCGAGGTAGCAAGATGTCAACGTGCATCTGGATTGCGTCATTCGAAAAGGGCATAACCGCGATCGTGGAGACCAGCGCGCGGAACCTCTGAAGCAGTGAGAGCTTGTAGTCATGGAGGCACTGCTCGAAAGAGTACCCTCGGACGCTGTTGTCGGTCAGAATCCGGTGATAGTCTCAAGGACGGCTTCCACGCCCTCCAGGATGATTTCGGATTCGGGCTTGACGCTCCTGCGGATATCGTTATCGATGCAACCTCCAGTCGCCGGAAGTTCTGGGCGCAATAGACGCCCTGATCGCCAGGTTCGGTGAATCCGACCTTGAGATGAACGATACCAACATTCTCGGCGTTCTGTCAGTCCATCTATCTGGTGACCTGACCAGCAAGGCAACTACAGATGCAGTGAGGGAGTTGAGAGACGATTTCATCACTGACGCTTTCCGTAGCGTTCAAGCCACAGTGTACGTCGGTTGCGCGTCAGCGGATGACATCGACTTCAACGACATCGCCGCGTGGTACCAACCCATTGTGTTCGCCTTCGTGCTGGGACTCAGCTTCATCCTGCTGATGATCGTCTTCCGCTCCATCGTGATACCGTTCACGGCCATCATCATGAACCTGCTGTCGGTCGGCTCTGCCTACGGTTTGCTGGTTCTGGTGTTCCGGGAGGGGTACGGAGCCGAATTTTTCGGATTCACTCAGGATGTTATCCAAACCTGGATGCCGTTGATGCTGTTCGCCATACCTTTGGCCTGTTGATGGACTACCAGGTGTTCCTCCTGCTGAGCCGCATTCAGGAGCGGTACAACCAGACCAAGAACAACTCGGAGTCAGTGATGCATGGAGTGACGACGACGACGAGTTTGATAACGGGCGCAGCGGTCATCATGGTCGCAGTGTTCGCTGCCGGTCGGATGGTGCCACTTCAGCAGTTCGGATTCGGGCTGGCGGTGGCGGTCCTGGTGGACGCCACAATCGTCCGCACCGTGCTTGTGCCATCGACTATGCAGTTGCCAGGGGACCGTAACTGGTACCTGCACAGCTTCTTGAAATGGCTGCCGGAATTCCGCATCGAGGCTGGTGAAGCGAGGGAAGGAGCCCCCGCCGTGGGCGGAGACGACTAAGGCGCTTGACATCGCCTTTTCATTCTGAGACCGCCGGCGAAGAATCCAGTCGTCAGTAAGTCAGCAGTTGGAGAGCAGGCGATTAGATACTTCGCTCCGCTCAGCATGACAACGCTAAACTGTCATTCGGTGGTTTGATTTTATATGGGACTCTCCCCCAGAAGATCCGCAAATCGCAGGCCCCAGAGCGTTACCGCCAACACTGTAGATAAGACCAACGTCGTGATGGCTCGTCTGGGCCACTTGGTGCTCAGGTCGGCGCGTTGCGAGATTTGCAGATACCACCCCCGGCTCAGCATGAGTAGGGTTATGAACAGAAGAGGCCAACTCAGCGCCCGCAACGCGGGCGCGAAGGCCAACCCGGACCCGGAAGCTCCCAGAAGTCCGAGCAGGCCGCTAACCACTCATCACCAGGGCAGTGGCAATAGGCCGCTCAACATCGCCACAAAGGGCGTCTCAATTCGTAGGAATTTCTGCACTGGACATCGCCTCCATTTGCTTGGACGGGCAGAGTGTATCGGCATAGGAGCAGAAAACACAACAGTCGCCATCTAACGGCCTCAACACCGCCTGGCAGTTCATGCACTCGTAGTAGAACCGCCAGGCGTCGGTGGGCAGGTTATGTTCGATATGGTTTACGTTCCATGCGTTTAACCTCGGTGTTGTGATTTTCTAAGCGGTTGCGCTGGGCCTGACCCATACCTCCTGGGCCAATTCGAACGCTTCGTCAAGATTTAGGACAGCGATTCCCGGCCTGCCGCCAACCCAACTCTCGGCTCCTTCACGGGAGCTGAAAAAGTGCATGCCTGTTCAAGTGGCGCATTGTGGCCCACTGATAGACCCTGGACCGGTGTCTTCCAACTTGCCGGGGATGATGATGGACAGGACAATCCCATCGGGATTCGAGCTTTCGACATGATCGGGGGCCACAGTCAGTCGTATCTCCTGGCCGGTTGCCGGACAGGTGGACTCGACCTGAGCAGTCCGCCCCATCAGGCCTGCCAGGAAGAGGGTGTCCAGAGCGCACCAGGCGTACAGTTCCTTGCCGCTGAGGTTGAAGTGGTGAGGCGTGGGAATCTGCGTAAGGACTTTCCCGACAAGGTCGCCCTCAGCGTTGAATTCCGAGCCTTCATTACGCATTTCGCTAAAAATCTCATCGACGGCTTCGGCGTCGAGACCTGTGCGCTGCGCGAACCCGGTTGTCGATACGGGCTGTCCCTCTGCGATGGCATCCAGAAGTTGAGTCGTCAGGCTCATTCCATCCAACTGTCCTTCGCCCCGCCACCCAGATTTCCACTTGGCAATAATCTCTTGCAATTCGGTTTCTGTAACCATTACGGCATCCCACCTTCTCTCACGGAAATACTCATATCAAGAAACGTTGATATATGTGATAAATCTTGAATCCGATTGTTTTCGCCACGGGAAAGATCAGTCGGTAACAGAACGCCAGCCGGTCACGTTGGACAGATTATCGTCACATTCGCCGATAACGTCGCAGGCCATGATATGAACCTCGCTGCCCTGAAGAA
>DCAW01000081.1:12459-18779 GCA_002313895.1 Dehalococcoidia bacterium UBA1123 | reverse complement strand
CCTGAAGAACCCCGTCGTCTCCCAAGCTGTACAGCACATAGCGGCCATCGCGCCGTGTGTCGACGTAGCCGCACCATCGCAGACAGCGCAGGTGCATCGAGACCTGATTCTGGGGCAGGCCCACATGTTCGACGATCGCGCCGACGGCCTTTTCGCACCCTTTCAGGAACTCCAGAATCTTCAGTCGGTTGACATCTCCCAGGCCCTTGAAGAACCTAGCTGTCACCGCATCAAGCGCGTCTCGTTCAGTGCCAGTTGCCTGCATATTCGTCCTATATCATCATCTGCTGATACATTAGCCACGGGTCCAGCGGGTGTCAAATTGGATCGGACGACGGTCGATAGATGGCGCTTTACACCGACGCCGCCCACTTGGTATCAAACTCCTGATTGGCGCCTCTGGCGTATTGCCAGTGTGCATGCGACAATTTCGCGTGGCCCTGCGATTCGGGCGTCTGATAATAGTTAGATCGGGAGGAGTTCCAAACTGGTGTTCAATTTTCGCCGGACGTTTTTGACCATTTCGTTAACCCTGCTGTCTCTGGCCTTTGCGGCCTGCGGAGGGTCATCCACTGAACCCGATCCGACGCCTGCTGCTAATGTCGAAGCGTCGGCATCCTCAGCTTCTGAGGCTCCCCAGCTTGCGGTCGCGCTGGCATCCACTGACCTGGCCGTCGGTGAGAACCGGGTCTCATTCGGCGTGATTCAACAGGGCACGGGGCCGATCAAGAACGCCGAGGTTCAGGTCCAGACTTTCGTCATCACCGACGCAGGGCTCGATGGGCCGAAGCAGACGGTCACAGCGTCATTCCGTGAGTGGCCTGGAGGCTCCGGCGGCGTTTACATAGCCCAACTGAGCTTTGACCAGGCAGGCGAATGGGGTCTCGGGATACTGCTGACCCAGTCCAACGGCTCTCTGGCGCCGGCGACCACGAGGGTGCAGGTCCAAGAGCAGAGCCTGGCACCGGCCATCGGCGCGTCTGCAATCCGCAGCGAAAACAAGACCTCGAAGGATGTCTCTGACCTTGAAGAGCTAACGACGGACACGGACCCTGATCCCAACATGTACTCCATTACCATTGCTGAAGCGCTGGACCAGAACAAGCCTCTGTTAGTGACCTTCTCGACTCCCGCCTACTGCCAAAGCGCGACATGCGGCCCTCAGTTGGGCGTTGTGAAAGACCTCAAAAGCAGTCACTCCAGTGACATGAACTTTCTTCACATCGAGGTCTATGACAACCCCGATGAGATTCAGGGAGACCTCACCCGTGGCAAAATCTCGCCGACACTGACGGAGTGGGGGCTGAGAACCGAGCCGTGGACTTTTGTAGTGGATGCCGAGGGCCTTGTGCAGGCCAAATTTGAGGGGTTCGTGGGGCCGGAAGACCTGGAGCCTGCCATACAGGCCGTGCTTCAGTAGTCACAATGAGGGTCACGGTTCCAGCTTACTGAGTTACTCCGGCCACGATCAGTCCTACCACCGACTGGTTACGGCGGGACCAAACTGTTGCTCGCGCAAGCTGACGGGGTGGAACAATCGTCGCGAGTCGGAAATCAGACAGGCGGTCGCGTGTTTCTATTCCTTCACACAGATGATTTCTGGCGTGATTTCAACAACTACAAGAGCAAAGGCGTTGTCTTCATCCGGGAGCCTGCCGAGCAGAGCTACGGCACGGTTGCGGTATTCAAAGACCTGTACGGCAATCTATGGGACCTGCTGGAACTGAAGCAACGAAGGCCTAACTCTGCTCCCAATCATTGTTCCCAAGCCAAGTATGACATGCTTCTTTCGTCAGCAATACGCTATTAGGTTTCCTGCGATTCATTTTATTCGGATGACATCCATCTGCCATGCTCTCGACGGTCTGCTGTGGCAGCTAAGTGTCCAGAAGTTGAAAAATTGGCGGCCCTGAAGGCAGGATTTGACGTCTCTGATAGGATTGTGAGCCTGTGAGGCAAAATACTGTAGGCAGTGTGTGTGGGGGCGATCCAAAATTAAATGCGCGCGATGAACCTCTCCCAACGGGAGAATTATAAGTGGTGGGTCTTCGCCGCTGTTGCCCTGGGCACTCTGACATCAGTTATCAATAACGGCAGTGTTATCGTTGCCGTTCCGACCATCGCTCAACACTTCGGAACGGATTTGTCCACAGTCCAGTGGGTGGTCATCGCCGAGGGGTTGACCGTCAGCGCGTTGTTGCTTCCTATGGGCAGGCTGTCCGACATCGTTGGACGCAAGCAGGTCTACGTCGCTGGATTGATAATCTTCATCGTCGCAGCAGCGCTGGCGGGGATGTCTCCCAACATCGCGGCCTTGATTGTCTTCAAGGGGATGCAGGGCATCGGCGCGGCCATGACTCAGGGCACCGGACTGGCGATGGTGACATCGGTGTTTCCTGCCAGCGAGCGAGGCAAGGGCATCGGGACTCATGCCAGCGTCGTTGGGACTGGAGGGGTCATCGGGCCGGTTGCCGGCGGGTTCCTGGTCGTGGCGCTGGGATGGCGATGGGTGTTCTTCATAAACATCTGGATGGGCCTGCTGACGATGATCGCCGTACTGATAATCATCGACAGCCGCGCCTTCCGCGCCGACACTCGCGTCAGGACATACGATTTGCTGGGCGCTGTCCTGTCCTCGGCGGCTCTGCTGACCTTCCTACTGGCTGTGACCAACGGAGCGCGGACCGGCTGGCTCTCGCCCACCATTGTGACAGCGGGCATCATGTTTGTGATTCTCGCGGCGGTCTTCATCTGGTGGCAGGGCCGCTCGCCGTCGCCAATGCTCGATTTGGGCCTGTTCAAGAACAGAGTTTTCGCCCTGGGAGTTGCCACGGGATTCATATCATTCCTGGGCGTTACTTCTGTGAGGTTCCTGCTCCCATTCTTTCTTCAGGCCGCCCTGGGATACAGCCCCGGACAGGTGGGACTGGTGATGGTTCCCAACGCTATCAGCCGAATAATCATGGGGCCTCTGAGCGGGCTTTTGTCCGACAGATACGGCTATCGGATGTTCAACGTCGCAGGACTATTGCTGGCGGCATCGGGATTGTTCGTTTTCTCGACTGTTAACGAGTCGTCGTCGCTGGCGGTTATACTAATCGGGGTTGTGCTCCAAAGCTCCGGCTCTGGTATGTTTCAGTCCCCCAATAACAGTTCGATATTCGGCGCTGCGGACCCAAGCAAGCATGGGATCGTGGCCGCGCTGGTCAACCTGACCCGAAACTCGGCCAATGTTACGGGCGTTGCTGTGGCCACGGCCATCGTGACAGCGGTTATGGCATCTCAGGGATTTGACGCTAACATAGACGAGGTTATCGAATCCGGCAAAGAGACCGGCATGCTGGGCGCCTTCAACTCTGGCCTCCACATCGCGTATCTGATAATGGGCAGTCTGCTGGTGGTCGGGGCTTTGGCGTCCCTATTCAAGGGAAGGGACCGCCGGGAGGTTCCAGAATCCGAAACCCCATCGACCAGCAAGAAGGCTTCATCCTGAACACTCATTCCGATTCAAGGCCCGACTCAAGGAGAGCATAATGAACGAACAACCCACAGGCAAGAACGGCCCCCTGGAAGGTCTGAGGGTGATTGATTGGACCATGTGGCAGTTCGGCCCGGTCTCCACGATGATGCTGGCGGACCTGGGAGCCGAGGTCATCAAGGTCGAATCGCTGGACGGCGATCACGCTCGCCAGTTCCATCGGGTCAGCGGGGCGGCTTCGACTCTGCCCGGCGACCTCAACGCATACTTCCAGTCCTTGAATCGACAAAAGATGAGCCTTGCCGTTGACCTGAAGACCGAAAAGGGCAAAGAGATAATGTATCGGCTGGTTGAGGAGTCAGATGTTTTCGTCCAGAATTTCCGAAAGGGCGTTGCCGAACGTTTGGGCCTTGGTTACGACGACCTCGTCAAGCGCAATCCGATGATCGTCTATGGCGCGGGGACGGGCTACGGCCCCAAGGGGCCGGACTCGGAAAAACCGGCCTTCGCATACACCGGAGAAGCTCGGTCAGGCTCCCTGTGGTGGGCCGGCCCGGACGACGGCAACCCCTACAACCTTCAGAGCATCGCTGACCAGATTTCAGGCATCATGCTCTCCTACGGAATTCTCGGAGCGCTAATGGCTCGCGAGAGGTTTGGGAAGGGCCAGAAGGTCGATGTTTCCCACCTGGGAAGCATGATGTGGCTGGGGGGCAACAAGTACGGCATCGCCCTGCTGACAGGCAACAATCCCGGACGCCAGGACCGCCGGTCCGCTCGCAACGCTCTGTGGAACGCCTACAAGTGCCAGGATGACAAGTGGATCGCATTTTCCATGAACCAGAGCGATCGCTACTGGCCCGACTTCTGCAAGGCTATCAGCCGCCCCGACCTGTTGGAGGACGAACGGTATAACAACATGGAAGTTCGCGCTGAAAACAAAGTGGAGCTTATCCAACTCTTGGACGAAATCTTCATCGCCAAACCCCGCGAGGAGTGGGAGAAGCTGATGAACGAGACGGGGAGCATGATCTGGGAGCGTGTGCAGGACGTGTGGGACCTGCCGAACGACCCTCAGGTCATAGAGAACAACTACCTGGTGGACTTCAAGCATCCGGTGTTGGGAGACACCAAATGGCTCCAAACTCCGGTGGGATTCAGCGCAACCCCGGTGTCCACTCGAAAGATGGCCCCTGAGCTTGGAGAGGACACCGAGAACATCCTCGTGGACGTTCTCGGCTACTCCTGGGACGATATTGCGGCTCTGCAGGATGAACACGTCATCTTGTAAACGTGGCGATAATCTCTGCCCTTATTTCAAACAACGGACGAGGAGAAACATATGCAATTCGGCCTGTTCTACGAATGGCCCAACCCGACTCTGAGGGATTGGAAAATCCTGTTCGAGGAGGGAATGGAGCAGATTCAGTATTCTGAGGCTCTAGGCTTCGACTACTGCCTCATCGCTGAGCACCACTTCACCAATTACGGAAACTCGCCGGCCCCGCTCATGCAGGCCCTGTACATCGGCCAGCGCACCCGCAGGATAAAGATCGGCACGGCCGCGGTGATCCTTCCTGTTTGGCAGCCTCTGAGGCTGGCTGAGGAAATCGCGGTGCTCGACAACCTGATCGATGGCCGTTTCATGGCCGGAATCGGGCGTGGCTATCAGGGCTACGAGATGGCCGGATTCGGGAGTGATGTTGACGTGTCCAGAGGTCGGTTCCAGGAGACTCTGGACGTTCTGATAAAAGCTTGGACCTCGGACGAAGCCTTCACATATGAGGGCGAGTACGTCAACATTCCCAACCCAATAACAGTGTTTCCCAAACCACTGCAGAAACCCTATCCTCCAATGTGGCTGGCTGGCACCAGTGTGGACTCCATGAATCTGGCTGCCAAGATGGACATGCTGCCGCTGTCATCCAGTCAGATGGGTTACGATGGAGTCCGAGCCCAGTTCGGATCGCTGGTTCACGCTCGCGCCGCCTACGGCAAGCCCATCGACAACCTGAGCTTTGGCCTTCAGTGTATCACCCATGTTGCGCCCACCGATGAGGAAGCCTTCGAGGCGTTAAAGTACGCCCGCTGGCAGAACCGCGCCCAGCGAGGCCTGAACAGGCACGATGTGGTCAACGGACAGGTCAACGCCATCCCCTACGAAGGAGAACTGGACGACGAGGCTTTCAGGGACCGCCTGTTCTTTGGGAGTCCGGAAACAGTCATCGAGAAATTCAAGAAATTCTCCGATGTCGGAGCGACCCATATCAGCAACTGGATGATGTTCGGAGGCATCGAGCATGAGAAGCTGATGCGCTCCATCCGGCTCATGGGCGAGGAAGTTCTGCCGGCGTTGCGCGACGCCCATCCCCCTGCGGACCTGACTGCAAAACTTCTGGAAGAACAACCTCTTTCCAACGAGGAGCTTCAGAGCGCCGGGGCAGCCCGAGCGCCTAGGGATATGGCAACGTAAACGTCCGTAATTGTGGACGGACTGCATAGAATCACACAGGGGAGGGCACACGCCCTCCCCTGTGTGATTCATGACGAGATCAGATTCATAAATTACGGTGAAGTGAGAGTTCGTTGAAAGTAAACCAAAGTGTGTTTCAGCCGATAGTGTAGGACGTTTTACTACATCTATGCTTGTCCACTGTGAGATTAATGAGCGCGCAACGTTGGGTGTTGTCTGCCGACATTCCAATCAGGTGGTAGGTGGTAACGATGGCTGAGAAAATTCTTGTCGTAGATGACGAGTATCTCTTGTTAAACATGTTGGTTGAAACGCTGAAATCCAAAGGTTATGAGACCTTCTGCACCAGCGACGGTTTCAAGGCGATGC
>DCAW01000081.1:11800-12117 GCA_002313895.1 Dehalococcoidia bacterium UBA1123 | reverse complement strand
ATGATGCCAGAATTGGACGGGCACATGTTCACACGGTACGTTCGTCGGGTGTCCGACATTCCGTAATAATCATGACGTGAGTGCCTGAGGACAATGCTGTCCTGCGTGAGAAGGGTGTTAAAGCTGATGCCTAGATGATCAAACCCTTCGACATGAACGAGCTGTTGGACACGATGGCCAGACTGGTATCTACTCAGTTCAAGATAACTTCGTTGGCCAACCTCTACGCAAGACGTCTGGACCCATCCAAGACCTTCACTGTGCTTTGGGAGCTTATGAAAAGGATGTTTCGGGAAGGGACAGACATGGTCGTATTT
>DCAW01000081.1:4858-11468 GCA_002313895.1 Dehalococcoidia bacterium UBA1123 | reverse complement strand
TCAGAAGATTATGGTCTGATGATCAATTTCTTCGAGCGCTCTATTGAAATCTCCAGACAGGGAGGGACTATCCTATGTCTCTTCCGGTCATCGCATTCAGACCGATTTCTCATTGATCAACTACTTGAAATCACTGATGCCCACCTCAGCCTGAGCATCGAAGATACCCTCAAAAACTACCGACTAGAGACCTTTAGCCAGAGGGCGGTTCGGAAAATCGACGGCATCAAACCTATTCCTTCGAGAGGGGTGGCATTCAGAATCAACTCAAGGCTCATCAAACTTGAGAACCGTAGTCTTGAGGCTCTGACCGGAATCGGCCTGGCTCTGTAACTAACCCAAGCGTCGCCATAGTTGACTGCTCAGGGCATTCGCTCGCTTTGTGTTCCTGCCCGCATCCCATTATCATGAGACCTGACCGACTTGGAATACTAACAGGAGTCTCATGAGCACAAATACACATAAACTGGTGGACTGTGCATGGCTGGCTGACAGGCTCGACGACCCTCAAATTCGCATTTTAGAGGTGTCCTCCGATGCGGAGGGCAAAGCATATCACGAGGGACACATCCCTGGCGCGGTCTTCTGGTTCTGGAAGGACGCCCTCTGGCACGAGACCGATAGAGAGTTCACAACTCCCCGCGAGATGGCGAAACGCCTGGGAGCCATCGGCGTGTCTCCAGAAACCACAGTCGTCCTCTACGGCGACCCTGTTCAGTACGGGACCTACGCGTTGTGGGTTTTGATGATGACCGGACACTCAAATGTGCGTTTGCTGGACGGGAGCCGCACTCGCTGGGCCGCCGAGGGCCGACCTCTGACCACTGAAATTCCATTATTTGTGACCGTATCTCACCCTAGAGGAGACGCCGACGTCTCCAGTCGATTGGGACGAAACGAGGTGCGTGAGCGGTTGGGAGAGCCAGGGCAAGTACTATTGGATGTGCGCTCGCCAGAAGAGTACCGGGGCGAGAGGGTCAGCCCTCCTGGAGGGTTCGACCACGGGGCCGAACGCACTGGCCGAATCCCAGGAGCCGTCCACCTGTTCTACAGAGAACTGCTCAACGACGACGACACATTCCTCTCCATAGACCAGCTACGTGAAAAGTTCACAGAAGCAGGCGTGGAATCAGGCACAGATGATGAGGTCGTGACCTACTGCCGCCTGAGCCATCGAGCGACGCTGGCGTGGTTCGCCATAACCCAGGTGCTGGGCATCGAGGATGCAAAAATCTACGATGGCTCTTGGACCGAATGGGGCAGTATCGTCGGCTTCCCGGTGGAGCGCGATATAGCGTGAGCCATTGTGGGGCTATCCGAATCGCTGCGCAGCGACGTCTTTAAGAGGAAGGTTTAGCTTCGCAGGCTTTCAGCCACCGCATCCCTGACCTGATCGGGCGCGATTTCTACGGATGCTCTGGATTCGGGTGCGCTCTGCCCCAACTCTTGTTTAAGCGTGGCCTCGAATCGTTGGAAACTTGCCAGAAAACTGTTTCTGGCCATGCGTTTCCTGAAGAGTCGCCAACCCAACTTATCCAGAATGAGATAGATTGCCGGTCCGTTTGGGCGACCAAAAGTCATAGTTGCTCTGGAGCCTTCGCCAGTTGGAGAAAGCTTGATGGTCCAGAGCCATATCACTTTCGGCAGCATAGAGCTGAACTGCACGGTGTACTGCTCTGTCGGGCGCCAATCTAGCATGGTATTCAGGTACAGGTTGTTGCCGTGGGCGCACTGGTAGGTCGTCCCCTGGGAGATGCAACCGTCGCTCTTGCCGATGACATTCATTATGGCCCTGTACTCAGGTTTTGTGATGTAATCCCAGACCACGGCAGGTGAATGAGGGAAATCGTACTCCAATGTGAACATCGCCTCTTTGGGGCAGACCGACACTCGCTGACGGCCCCTCTCCTTCGCTCCCTCTGAGAGCGGAAACACGGTCCCGACCGAACAGTTGGACCTGCCCGACACTGCCATTATCGGTGGCGTGTCGTTCAACCTTGAGGTTGCCGCCGCCGACACCACACTGGCTCTCGGACTCTCCAACCGCACTCTGCTGGGTCAGGATTCGGGAATGCTCTTCGTGTTTCCTGAAGGGCACGCGGCGACCTTCTGGATGAGGGATATGCTGTTCGATGTGGACGTGAGGTTCATTGACAGAAACGGCTCCAAAGTTGATATCCAGACCATGCGGACCCAGCGGGGTGCGCGGGATGATCAGCTAACACAATATCAGTCGACGGGGCCAGTGCTTTTCGCGCTAGAGATCAACGCGGGGCTGGCCGAGCAGTTCGGGTTCCAACTCGGCACGGTGATTCAGTTCGAGTAGCCGTCAGCTATCGGTCTTCAGTTAAACAGTTGGTCTGTCATCGGCCCACGCCATTCTGAAGTCGCAACTGAAGAATGGCGAGAATAGACTTATAGTCATCCGATGTTGACATATTGAGCCTGTCACTCTAACGTCAATATGACCTGAGATTGAAATTCCCTTGTGCGATGAAGCGTCGCCCCAGAGGAGAATAATGGCAGAAATCGACCCCAGCGACTCAAGCGTCAGACGGCGCCCTCTCAGATTGCTGCACATGTCCGACTTGCACATCAGCAGCGATGTCTATGCCGATGAAGCATTCAGAGGGTTTGAGGCAGGCCTGAAACTCGGAATGGAGAATGGCGCGGACGTGGCACTGATCGCTGGAGACCTGTTCGACAATGGCCGAATCAAACAGTCGCTGATGGATCAGGTATGGGACATCCTGGGTGACGTTGGAATGCCGGTGGTCGTTTTGCCTGGAAACCATGACACGGTTTTGACAGACGGCGCTCGTCTGGGGATAACTCCGCGGGACGTGACCGTGATGCAGGAACCTGAAGGCGAAATTGTGCTTCTAAAAGAGCATGGCCTGTCGGTATGGGGCAAGCCGGTTTATGACCACCATCCGGGCTTCCGTCCGATGGCCGGCGTTCCTCATCGGTCGGACGACCACTGGTACGTCGGCATGGCTCACGGTCTGTACATGGACACACCGGACCCCTTCCGCGCCTCGCCTATATCTCCAGACGAGATAGCGATGGCTCCCTGCGACTACGTTGCGCTGGGACACGTCCACGTATTCCGTGACGTATCGCAGAACGGCGTTCCTGCTTATTACTCCGGCGCGCCGTCCGGGTCACAGACCAAGACGGTCGCCATCGTCGATCTCGACCCTGTGTCGGGAGTGTCCGTGTCGCCCCTGGAGATTGTCCTCGACTAAAGCTGTCAGCAATCAGCTTTCGTCCGTCAGATTTCAGACTTTGACGAGAAATATCCAGAGAAACCGATCTCCTTCTGTGTGCCATCGCAGAGGGATTTGTTTTTCGAGTTGCCGCATCGACAGAGCGTGGCCCTGTTTCGTGCCTCAAAGGGCTGGCCGTACGACCGCTCTACGGTGATGCCTCCACTGAACCACAATGCGCCGTCTGGAGTCACCACGATCTCGACTGGAAGGTCAGGCTCCAATGAGTAGGATAAAGCGGCTGAACGGCATCGCTCGACCATTGCCATCAACTGACCGCGGACCCGGCTATCACACGTAGCTGAAAGCATCTTCCAAACGGTCGTGATTTCGTTGCCGCAAAAACCCACGTGCATGCACAGCGAGGTGTCGTTCTTGAGGACGAACCTCGTGCCTTTGTAACTTGCCGTGCGGCTTCCAGTTGAGCCTGTGTCGGCGGTCTCGGTCCCGTCGAACTTTCCAGATGACAGGATGTGAAGTTCGGTTGCTTGCCCTGAATGCATCAGTGTTTTAGTTGGCGTTGGCATGACAATCAAGGCAATCGGCGCGATGTTAGTTACGCTTGGAGTTTGAGTTGTTGACACTGTCTCGGTCTCGACTGACGCAACCTGACACGGAATAGGTGCAACTGTATTGAGGAATACGGTTTCCAAAGTTGTTGCGGTCATGTTGCCGCCCCCATAAAATACACTTCAATCTCCATTACTCGGACGGTCTGCATGCCCTACGCCCTCAACAACGGAATCAGAATACACTACCATGTCGAAGGCCACGGGCCTGCTCTGATGATGATGCACGGCTGGAGCGACAGTCTGGAGGACTGGCACGATCACGGCTACGTTGACGCCATGAAGTCTAGTTATCAAATGATGGTGGTCGATGCCAGAGGCCACGGGCGCTCTGACAAGCCTCATGCTCCAGAAGCGTACGCTATGGATACGATGGTGTCCGACATGTTGGCGGTTCTGGACCAACTAGGCATAGACCAAACTGCTTATATGGGACACTCGATGGGCGCCCGAATGGGATACAGTCTCGCCAGCATTGCACCTGAGCGGATAACCGCATTCATCCTGGGCAACAGCGCCCCTGACAACGACAGACCCTACCGCTACCACAGACGCGCGCGGAGGCTCGGCTACGGGATGGAACGCTACCTTGCCGGCGTGGAGTCCCGATACGGAAGGATGGAACCTGAAGACCACCGAGAACGGTTCCTCGCTAACGACGCTCTGGCCCTCTCAGCCCTTACGACCGCCATTGGTAACTCCCCTGGACTGGAGAGCCTGCTGCCCACCATGGACACCCCCGTATTGATATACGCAGGAAGTGAAGATTTGATCCATCCATACGCGCAGAAAGCGGCAGAATCTGGCCCTACCGCGTCTTTTGTGTCCCTGACTGGCCTCGATCACGACGCCGCGTTCAAACGCAGTGATATGGTTGTGCCTCACGTCGAAAAATTCCTTGCTTCGACGGGCCAATAGTGGGAAGGTAAAAGATGGCGACAAGAGTAGATATCTCAGAGAAGACTAGAAGCCATCTGGTCCGGTGGTATGGCGATAATCTGCCCGGCCAGGTGACAGTTCTTCGAGGGTCGCTTATTGGAACGCTGTTCGGATTGTCTGGACAGGCGGCAGTGACGATCAACAAAACGATACACATGACGCCCAAAGCCTCCGATTTGGACACCGACCGGGGCATCGCCCTGCTGGGCCACGAGCTATACCATGTTCTTCAACAGACCGAGCTGGGCTGGATAGACTTCCTGCTCAAGTACCTTGCTGGCTGGCGGCCGACCCATATCAAAGAGGGCTGGCGCCACCCGATGGAACGCCCCGCATACGATCGAGGCCGCGAGATACGGGAGTCGTTGAGACAGGATGGTTAGACTGTCGTCCATTATGTTCGATCTTGGATTGCTTCTATCTCATATGGCAAGAACAGGCGCCCGATGACACTATTTGCGGTTGAAACTATTGAGGAATCTCGCCAGCGCAAGCTGTTCACGCTCCTGGAGGTCGATTTCCTCTCGACACACCGTTTCCGGCTGAACACTCCCCTGATGGCGATTGCGGGAATCGCAGTCGCGGTGATTTTCTCGCTGACCGATCAGGTTGGCTCTCAGGTGTTGGTGGGTCTCGGCTACGGGCTGCTGATTATGTTGAGCAACTTCTTTCACGGCCTGGGGCACATTATCGGCAGTCGCAAGGTGAATGCGCCGATGACGGCTTTGATAATGACTGTCACAGTTGGTGTTACGCATTTCGAAGATCGTGTCGAGCAGGGTAGTCTCGTCCACGTTGGTCGGTCGCTTGACGGGCCGACGCTGAACCTTGCTTTCGGCATAGTTGCGATTGCAATTTATCTGTTTACGCTGGACAGCCACTTCCTTCTCTTCTTTGGCATCGTCAATCTTGGATTCTGTGTGCTCATATCCCTGCCGATTCCACCCCTTGACGGCTCCGTCAACCTGCGCGAGTTGCGGAATTGGAGATAAACGCCAGCCACCAGTCATTCTGACTGACAACTCTTAACGCTTGTTACCCGTTCCACGCCGGGTCCGGATGGGCGGCCATGAACTCGGTGTCCAGATCGTAGCCTAGGCCTGGACCGGTTGGCAGGAGCAGGTTGCCGTCTCGAATGTCCAGAGGCTTGTCGAGCACGGCGTTGTAGCTCTCCAGAGCGGCGATGCTGAACTCCAGCCGGTAGAAGTTAGGCACGGTCATCATGGTGTGGGCGCCAGCGATTATCTGGATTGAGCCCATCGCGTTGTGGGGGCTGACCGGAATGTAATACGCTTCGGCCATTGTCGCAATCTTCCGAAGCTCGCTTATACCGCCTGTCCACACCACGTCGGGCATGATATAGTCGGCCAGCCGGTTCTCGAAGATGGGCAGGAAGTCGTACCGAGTGAACAGTCGCTCGCCTACGCAAATGGGCGCGGCGACGCTCTGGCGAACCTGGGCAAGCGCCGCGTAGCCTTCCGGCGGCACCGGCTCCTCGTACCAGGTCACTGAATGCTCCGCCAGCCGGTTTCCGATTCGGATGGCGGTCGGCACGTTGTAGTGTCCGTGGGCGTCGATCAGCACCTCGATCTTCGAGCCGACAGCCTCTCGAACTGCCGCCACCTTGTCCATCCCCAACTCCTCGCCGCCGGCAGAGATGGTCCCTGACACGTAACCCGTGTGGAAAGGCTGCATCTCGTGGGTGAAAGGGTCGAACTTCAGGGCCGTGTAGCCCTGGGCCACTGTTGCGGCTGCGGCGTCGGCGAAATCCTCAGGAGTCGTGCATCCTGTGAACCATCCGTTGGCGTACATCGTTATGTTGTCACGGAACTT
>DCAW01000081.1:2486-4478 GCA_002313895.1 Dehalococcoidia bacterium UBA1123 | reverse complement strand
GCTATGTCGATGCCGCTGATGACGGCGGTAACAAGCCCGCGACTGCCCAGGTACGTGTACCGTCGGAAAATCTTGTGCCACAGCCTGTCGATGTCGAAAGGGTCCTCGCCGATCAGCGTCTCTCGCACCTGATTGATGGTGCTGGCGACCACAAGACTGCCGCCTCCGGGGTAATTGGTGGCCTCGCCGTAGCCGGTTATGCCCTCGTCGGTGTCGATCTGCACAAAGGTCCATGTGCGGTTCGCGCGTCGCGAATACTCGGTGGGCTGAGTGGGGATGGGCTTAACGTCGGTGATCTTCATGGCATGATCCCTTCGGAGTGGTTGAGCGAGCCCATTGTACAGTGTCGAACCACGCTTGAATCCAGGTTCTTGGTTGCTCTTCCTCATGATAGAATCCATGCGCGGTGAACAGCCTGCAAATTCATGAAAACAAAACCTCTCAGAGGAAGGCGCAAATTGACGGACGGAAAAATCTCTGACGAGATTGTCCAACGATACAGAAACGTGACTGTGGCGACGGTCTATGGCGGTGTCATTCAAAAGTGCTACGAGCCTTGCTTTATGCGAGAGGTGCAGGCGTTCACACTCGGCGAACACCTGGTGGGACGGGCCAAAACCCTGCGGTTCGTGCCTCCGCGCATCGACATACAAAAGGAGACTCAGCAAGGCGCGGAGTCTCCAGAATACGTTGCTATGGGTTCCTGCGAGCCGGGCGACGTGATGGTGATGGACGCGATGGGCAAGTCCTGGGCGTCCATCGGCGGCGACGTGAAAATCCTGCAACTGAAGATGGCCGGAGCCGAAGGTCTTGTGACCGACGGCGCTATCCGAGACCTCGACGCAGTGAAGGAGTACGGATTCAAGTTATTCGCCGGAGGCAGGACTGGAGCGGTCGGAATCCCAGATGTCTGGCCCTACGAGGCCAATGGCACAATCCAGTGCGGCGGTGTTGCTGTTCGGCCTGGCGACCTGATTGTTGGCGACGATGACGGCATCGTGGTTGTGGCCGCCGGAATCGCCGAGGCGGTCATAGACTGGGTTCAAGAACACGAGCAGGCCGAGGAGTATATCAAGGCTCTGATTGAGAGCGAGAATGTCGCGCCGGGCAAGTATTACAACACCCAGAGCTTTGAGAGACTGGCACACGAGCGTCCGTGGGAGAAGTAGCGGTCAGCCGTCAGTGATCAGCAATTCAGGAGGGAACAACGTGGCAGAGATTACTCAGGAAATCATCGATCGATACAAAAAAGTAACGGTTGCGACCGTGTATGGTGGAGTTCGTAGGCTGGGATATGACCCCAGCTTCATGCGCGAGGTCAAGGCGTTCACTCCGGGCAAGACCATTGCGGGCAGGGCCAGGACTCTGAGGTTCATCCCGCCGCGTCCCGACATCATGGCCGAGGTGCATCAGGGAGCCGACTCGCCGGAGTACGTGGCGATGGGTTCCTGCGGGCCTGGGGACATCCTGGTCTGCGATGGAATGGGCAAGAAGTACGCAGCCATCGGAGGCGACGTGAAGCTTCTGCAACTTAAGATGCGCGGAGCCGCCGGAATGGTTACCGACGCCGCCATCCGAGACCTGGATATCGTGGCCAAAGATTACGGCATTGCCATATTCGCGGGCGACCGAACTCCGATGGGCGGAGCGGGCGAGATAGACCCCTTTGAGGCCAATTGCACCATCCAGTGCGGCGGTGTCGCCGTGTGCCCCGGCGATCTCATCGTCGGAGATGACGATGGCGTGGTGGTGGTTCCAGCAGTGGCCGCTAAGGAGATAATCGACTGGGTGGAGGAACACGAGGCCGTCGAAGAGTACGTCAAGGGCCTCATAAAGTCAGAGAACGTCGCGCCTGGAAAGTATTATCCGATCACCGAAGCCACCGTGGAGCAGTATCACAGGTCTCAGGGCGGCTAGGCTGTCAGATTTCATAAGAATCCACTATGTTGGTTGCCATCGACACGACCAACAATATGAATCCGCACCGTCATT
>DCAW01000081.1:0-2155 GCA_002313895.1 Dehalococcoidia bacterium UBA1123 | reverse complement strand
TGAACCGCGGTGAAGAATGACAGGTTAGCTGCCGGCCCATTCTCAGCTATAATCCGCACCTTGAGGCCGACCATAAAATAACTTGCAACCAGTGAAACTACTTACGAGAGACACAACTATTTTGAGCAAACCACGACTGCCCCAGGCATTTTTTGAAATTGATCAAGACAACCCTTCCCTTTATCATCCAACCATTCATGCAAGAGGGCCGTGGGACCCAAAGTCGCTACATGGCAGAGTGATTTCAGGCCTGATCGCGCATGAGGTTGAGACCCACCACAGTTCCGTAGTAGAGCTTGAAGAGTTGCAGGTTGCCAGGATCACGGTAGACCTGTTCAGGATGCCTCCGATGGCCCCTTTGAACGTGAAAGGAGAGGTCATTCGGATGGGCAGGCGAATCAAGGTGATTGACGTGCATATCACCACAGACGACCCTGATAAAGGCATCATCGAAATCGGCCGAGGGAGTGTTGTGATGTTGAAGAGGAGCCAGAATCCTCCAGGAACAGTATGGTCTCCTCCCGATTGGGATATTCAAGCTCCTGAGGATGATGCGCCGATGCCAAAATCGACGCAAAGAGCCGCTTCAGCGAAAAAGCATTTGCCTATGTGGCAAACAATCGATGTTGAAGGTCTACCGCTTGGTCGAAAACCCGCATCTGTTGATCACGAACATGAAATAAGCCGCCGCCGCGCATGGATTCGAGAGACGCATGATTTGATCGCAGGCGAGCCGACAAGCCAGCTTGTGCGAGTGGCTCAGGTAGCCGATGTTGCCAATCCATTCGCAAACTCAGGAACAGACGGCCTAAACTTCATCAACGCTGACGTGTCGCTCTACCTGCAAAGAATCCCGGTGGGCAGTTGGATAGGCGTGGAGAGTTCTTACCACGGCGCCGATGACGGAATATCAGTCGGCACAATCGACCTGTATGATAAGCTGGGCAAAATCGGAACCTCGACGGTGTGCGGGCTGGCGCAGGTTCCTGTCAGGGATTGATAGGGTTATTCACGCTCATTATCAACGGCACATATCCAGGGGCAAGGTCAGATGGAGCAACGGTAGTCCCGATTCTCCAAGCCGCCGCTACTACAATTGAGAAGTTCTAATGAATCGGAACAGCAAGGTAAAACGGGGCGATATCTACTGGGTAGAGAATCGCCTGCTGGAAAATACCGCTATCAATTTCGACGATGCCTCGTCAGACAATTTGCATCCCGTGGTCGTTGTAGGGACCAGGTTTCGCAAGGCTAAAATACGAGTCATGACCAGCAAGACAGAGCGTTACGACAATCGAGGGGTCATATACAAACCCACATCTGATGTGAGGCTGAATCGTGAGGGTGTCATAGTGACCATCCCCGACAGCCACCACAGCATACCGGCCGCTAGCCTTGAATCGGATAAATATCTCGGCAATGTGGGCCGCAAGGTGCTAAAGCAGATACGCAAATCCGAACGCAAAGAGGTCTATGGCGATCTGAGCGGAAGCCGGTTCCGCAGAATGCCGTGGCTAATTGTGGTACTCGCCCTATTGGCAATCGTCGCCTACTACGCCTACACGAGGGCGGGACTGCCCATTAACATCTAGTTTTAGACTTTTCCACTCAAAATGTCACAATCCATTCGTGCGGGTGTATGTTATTGCCGCATTGATTAACGATCGCGATAAGGGGGCGCCCCTTGGCGAAGACGCTTCCCAGATCAGAATTTCAAATGTGGCATGGAAATAGAGATACTCTTGTCAAGCAATTGTGTATTGATGCCAACAAAGAGATTCTCGTTCGAGGTTTGGTGAATAGTCGCAACTGAGCCGTTGCAACAAGGCAGGGATATTATGCTGAATGGCTCTCAGGAAAATCGGTTTGACTTTGATGATGCTCAGTCCGCCGCAGAGCGAGGGTTGCAGGTCGTAAGCGCCCGATTCCTCGACTCGGAACCCTTCAACTGGAACCTGTTCGAGGGCTTCGACAATATGCGGGTTTTGACCTACTCGGTCAGCGCTCCGATGATCGTTCAGATGCTCAAAAAATACTCCTTCAAGCATTTTGAGTGTGTCTTTGGTTACGAAGGGGGGCTCGGACGTTTCGCGGATATCATCGCTTTTCTCGACAAAAAAATAACGCCGCGTGGATTCAAGTGGCCGTGGAATAA
>DCAW01000014.1 GCA_002313895.1 Dehalococcoidia bacterium UBA1123 | reverse complement strand
GGAGCTTATCTTACGGCACATGCAAACCCCACCTCAAAAAGTGTTGGACGTGGGAGGCAGCCCGGACGTTTACTCTCTATGGCTGGCATCTTTAGGACACGAAGTTCATCTGATAGACCCAGTGCAAAAACACGTCCTTCAGGCGATGGATGCTTCCAGGAACCAACCCGGAAATCCGGTCGCATCAATCAACATCGGTGACGCACGTTCGTTGACACAAGGGGACGCATCTTTTTACACGGTATTGTTGATGGGGCCGCTATACCACCTGAGTGAACGAAGCGACCGGATTATCGTCCTCCAAAAAGCTCGTAGGGTTCTGCGTCCAGATGGTCTGATATTCGTGTCGGTGGTTTGCAGATTCGTCACTCTGATGGACGGCCTTACCGATGGAACAATCGACGATCCGTACTTCGTAAATATCCTCCGAGGGACTCCAACAACGGCCAGCACCGCAACCCCAGGGGCGTGCCCGATTACCTCACGACGTCTTTCATGCACACTCCTGACCAGTTGGAAACTGAAATCGCAGACAGCGGGTTTGACCCGATCGAAATGGCTGCGATTCAGGGACCTAGATGGCTCGCCAACGACTTCGAGAGCCGATGGGCCATCCCGGAACGCCGAACGCTGCTGTTGGAACTCGTCCGCTCCGTGGAACACGAGTGCTCAATGATGTGCGTTAGCCCTCACATCATGGCTATCGGCGAAAAACGTGAATAGTTGGATCAACCACGACTATCTCGCTGAAGACACGGCCTCCAACGCCGGCATCACCTTCTCAGCGAACAGCCTCATTGATTCCTGCACTCGCTCGCTGGGGATGCGGGCTCGGCGGTTGAATTCCAGGATGCACTCGTACATGGTGGGCATGCGCTCCTGAAGCTCCTGTAATCGCTCGATACAGCCTGACACGTCATCATAGATGCAGACCTCTTTGGCGCGCTCGAAGTTCCATGTTTGCCAACCCACCGCGCCAGTGGCAAAGTCCGTTCGGGAGGGATCGACGCCCATTCGCTTCATCAGCGCCAGCCCGTCCTGCAAGTCGCTTTCTAGCCAGTTCTGATTGGTGAGGCGATGGGCCTCTTCACGGGTTTCGGCCACGAACAGCGAGACCATGACGTAGGCATTCTGCGGGTTCGGAGCATCGGGGATTTTCGACGCCTCGAACTCGGCGAGGCGGTCAACCAGCCGAAAATCGGGTTGGCTCAGGTGTGTTCCTATTACGCCTAGACCTAACTTGGCAGCATACGGGAAGGTGTCGTTGCTATTCGCGGCCAACTGCACGGGGACGTGAGGCTGCTGCACGGGTTTCGGCAAAACGGCCAGATTCTCTGCGCTCCAGTATTCGCCCTGAAAATTAACAGCTTCCTCCGTCCACGCCAGCTTGATAAGTTCGATGGCCTCGGCGACGCGGTCGCGACTCTCCTGGCCCAACACCTCTGAGGGATTGCCCAGCGGCACTCCGGCAGGCGCGCCCCAGCGTCCGCCGAGGCACAGGTCGAGTCGTCCATTGGTCAGTATGTCGCATGTCGCGGCCTGAGTTGCCATGTGGAAGGGATGATGCAGCGGAGCCTGAGCCGCCAGCGTGCCGAATCTGATGCGTTCGGTTTTTTGAGCGGCGGCAATCGCCACCATCAGAGGGTTGGACATGGGTCGCGTCGGGTAGAACACCGACTCCGCCAGCCACGCCGTCTCGAAACCCAGTTCTTCTCCCAGCACGACCTCTTCAACCGTCTCCCAATGCCGTCGGGCCACAGAAGAACCTTCATATCCAGGCGTTTGCGAAAAGATGCCAAATCTCACCGAGCGTTACTCCTTGGGCCGTCCGTTAGCTTAGTTGTCCTACATTATGGCGGTTCGTGCCCGAAACGCAACCCGCGTCTCGCTGCTCACGCAGATTGCATCGCAAGCCGGTTAACTTCGGACTCTGACAACGAATGATTCCTGTAATTATTGACGGCCTGATTCGTAGAAGTCATCCGATTCTCTTGTAGGTTAAAATCCGATCGCAATCATCCGTAACATTCTAGTTAACCAGGCATTGCAACTACTATTGTTAATTCGTAAGCAATACGCTCGCCAATTCGAGTCGTTAATAGTATTATTGGCGCAAGTGGCCGATCTGTGTAAGCGTGGCCTGCCGAGACTTCAATGAGAGGAGCCAAGAATGCCGGTGTTCGACCTAATCCCTATGCAGGAAGCAGTGGTCCGGTGCGCCCTGACTGGAAAACGTGGCGAGATCATGGAGGAATATTTCGGGTACGTCAGTCAATTGAAGCCAGGCAAAGCAGGGAAACTGAGCCTGGTGGAAGGCGACACTTCAGCCGCCGTCAAACGGCGTCTTGGAACAGCAGCAAAATTGAAAGGCAAACAGCTTGTCGTCAAGCGGGTAGATGATGACATTTACTTCTGGGAAGCTGAAACACAAAAACGGCGAGGCAGACCGCGCAAAAGCTAGCCAAGCAGGCTACAGACATTGAATTGCCAACCCAGTTCTTCGGGCGGATCGTCACATACTGGTTTCAGCCCGCGTTATTAGCGCTGCATTGCCTGGCATGACGACCTTCATATTGTGAGCGACAAATTTCCGCGTGCGTGCTTTCTCGAATCGGGCCGATCGGTGGTAAAATCTGAGCGTGACTCGATCCAGAATAAACCGGCGCAGACATCCAATGGGCATCAACGAACATCCTCGTACCGAAAGACTAGCCAAACTGATGGGCCGACGCCCGGTCTCGTGGCTGCGGATAGACCGTGGATACATACCCGCCGAGCGGTCGGTCGTGAGATTCGATGACGGTTCGTCGGCCTTCGCCAAGATCGGGACGACCCTCGACACATCGGAATGGCTGCGTTTCAAACATCGTATGTACTCGCAAACCACTGCGTCGTGGCTCCCCAAACTCCTGGGATGGGACGACGATGGCGACACTCCGATACTGGCGCTGGAAGACCTGAGCGGGGCGCACTGGCCTCCGCCCTGGGGCAGGCATCATATCTAAGCAGTCCTTGCGGTGCTCTCACGAATCAAAAAAACTACACCGCCGGATGGCACGCCGAAGTTGGAAGAGTCTCAAATGGCCGGGTGGTTTGATGTCGCCGCCGGCCCGACACCGTTTCTAGGCCTAGGGCTATGCTCTAGAGACTGGCTCGATCACGCCCTACCTGCCTTGCTAGACGCGGAAAAATCCGCCCCAATGGCAGGCAATGATTTCCTGCGTCAGGACATCCGAAGCGACAACCTGTAACATTCCCTCGCGACGACCCCAACTGTAGCCTTCGACAGGAGACCTCCGATGACGTATGGCGAGTATTCAGCCCTTCTGGTGGATCAACAGGACGCGGTTCTGAAGGTGACGGTCAACCGCCCTCACGTTCTCAACGCCCAGAGCCGGATCATGCGTGAGGAGCTGGACGTCGTTCTGGACATCGCCGTTGACGACGATAGCGTGCGAGTGGTCATCATCGCTGGAGCGGGAGAACATTTCTCAGCTGGTCACGACCTGGGAAGCGCCGAGGAGATGGAAGACCGCAAAGAACGGCCCATTCAACCAGGATATGCCGGAGCCTACAAGAGGTCTTGGGAGTTGAACGTCGCCAACACGCTGCGATGGAGGAACTTCCCCAAGCCGACCATCGCTCAGGTGCAGGGTTATTGCATCATGGGCGGCCTGATTCTCGCCACCGCCTGCGATCTCATAGTCGCATCTGACGACGCCCGATTCTCCGACCGCACCGTTCGTTGGGGCGGCCCTCACGTCCAGTACGCGAGCCTACCGTGGGAGATCGGTTTTCGGCGAGCTAAAGAATACCTGTTCACCGGCGACTGGATTTCAGCCGACGAAGCCCAGAGAATCGGTCTCGTCAACAGGGTCGTCTCGCGGGCTGATCTGGAATCGGAAACAATGGCGCTGGCAGAGCGTATCGCGCTCCAAGACCCGATGGCCGTCAGGCTGGCCAAAATGTCGATCAATATGGCGCAGGACGAGGCTGGATTCCATAACGGCATCATGAGCTCCTTCCACGTCTATAGCTCAGCCACCGGATACCGTAGGGAGATGAACAAAGAGGAAGATGGCCCCACAGGAATCGCTCGCGCCCGCGAACGCGACGCCCGATTCGGAGACAACCCCAGCGCATGACGGCGTTCTCCGACGTTCGAGTCATTGACCTGTCCACAGGCATTGCTGGGCCGTTCTGCTCCAAACTGTTCGCCGATTTCGGGGCTGACGTGATCAAGGTCGAACCTCCAACAGGAGACGAATCAAGACGCCTCGGCCCATTTCCCGACGATGAAGACGACCCCGAAGCCAGCGGCATTTTTCAGTACCTGAACACCAACAAACGGTGCGTCACGCTGGACGCAACGACGCCAGCAGGCCGGAGCCTGTTGCGAGAACTGATCCCCGAAGCGGGCATCGTTGTTGAGAGCTACCCTCCCGAGGCCATGCGCCAGATGGGCTTCGGGTATTCCGAGATTCGGAAGCTACGAGACGACGCCATCCTGGTCTCGATCACCCCCTTCGGTCAAACCGGCCCGTGGCGTGATTATCAGGCAACGGACATCGTTCAGTACGCAGCATCCGGCATCGGCTATGTTAACGGCACTCCAGATCAAGAGCCGCTGAAAGAACCTGGCAATCAGAGCCATTTCCACGCCGGGACATGCGCCTTTTTGGGAGCTGCCACGGCTCTAATTTACCGAGACATCAGCGGCGTCGGACAGCAAGTGGATGTCTCGACGCTGGAGGCAGTGACCGCCGCTTTCGCCCCTCAGCTACTGGCATCTCAGCACACCGGCGTTTCACAAAAACGGCGGTTTCCCGGACTCCCTTCAGGACTTCTGCCCTGCAAGGACGGCTACGTGGCGTTGAACGTGCGGCACCAGCCGACATGGGCGCATCTGTGGCTGTTTTTCGAAGAGCCGGAAATAGCCGACGACCCGCGATTCGCCACGCCAGAGGATCGTCGGGCCAATACTGCCGAGTTGGCCGAACTCATCACTCCCCGGCTCGAACGCTTCACCATGCAGGAGCTTTATCACGGCCTCAGCCCTCTTCGCATCAACGTGGGCATGACTCTGGACATCGAACAGCTAGTAAACGACGAACATATGATAAAACGCGGTTTTTTCGTCCCCATAAGCCAGTCATCCCAGAACGGCAAAAGTGAGACACAAAAAATGCCGGGAGCGCCGTTCAAGATGTCTGCGACCCCCTGGGAGATCAGGACTTACGCTCCAAGCCTCGGCCAGCACAACTCAGAAGTATTCGGGCAGATGCTTGGGCACAGCGACCAACAACTTGACCAGTGGCGAAACGAGGACGTGATTTGAGCTCAAAACTGCCTCTCGAACGCCTCCGCGCCGTCGTCTTGACCCAGGCCTGGTCAGGAGCGCTGACCACCCAGCTTCTCGCGAACATGGGAGCTGAGGTCATTCAGGTCGAGGCGCTCAGCAGGCCCGACGTCTGGCGCGGCGGATACCCACCTCACAACCGGGGCCAGTATCCCAACGGAGAGCCGGGAACGCGGCCCTACGATCGCAACGCGCTGTTCAATGCCGTAAACACATCAAAACTGGGAATCACTCTGGATCTGAACTCGGAGGAAGGCAAAAGCCTTTTTCTGGACCTGGTCTCAACATCCGACCTCTTGGCAGAGAACTACTCGGCCCGCGTCATCCCCAATTTCGGGCTAGAATATCCGATGCTGAGGCAGATCAACCCCACCATCATCATGATGCGCATGCCGTCATTCGGGGCGTCCGGTCCCTACGCTATGTACCCCGGCAACGGCGGGACGACTGAGCCAATGTCGGGCATATCGTCCTTGCTGGGCTACCCAGACGGCCAGCCAATGAACTCCGGGACCATGCACACAGACGCAATATCCGGCATGATGGGCTTCGCAGCCCTGCTAATCGCGATTCGACATCGAGCGCGCACCGGAAAAGGCCAGTACATCGACCTCTCCCAACAGGAGACCGCCACAACTTACATCACCGATCAGATTTTGGAGCACACAGTAGGTGGGCGCGTCCCGCAACGGATGGGCAATCGGGACAGACGCATGGCTCCTCACGGATTCTATCGGTGCCGAGGCGAGGATTCCTGGGTTGCGATAGCAGTGCGTTCGGACACCGAATGGGAAAGGCTCTGCGAGGTCATGGGCCGGCCCGAACTGGCTTCAGATGTTCATTTCGCCACCGCCGAAGACCGTCTTCAGCATACCGAAAAGCTCGATTCCATCGTCCAATCCTGGACTCTGAATCGAGACTCGACGAAAACAGCAGAGGTATTGCAGGCGCAAAAAATCCCCTCGTCAGCCGTGATGAAGGCATTGGAGGTCCCAGAAAACCCTCAACACAAAGCTAGAGGATTCTTTGAGACAGTTGACCACCCGGCGACAGGTCCCTACTCGATTGCGGGTGTGCCATTCAGCCTGTCGGAAACACCAGGCCGCATCCACAGGCCGGCCCCGACTCTAGGACAGCACAGCGAGGCGGTCCTGAAACAACATCTTGGCGTTAGCGATTCTGAGTACGCCAGCCTGGAGAGCCAGGGTGTCACTGGAGATGACCCCGGCGACGATTGAGTATTTGCTGCCCTAACCTTTCAAATATTCCCACACCTGCCGGAAATCCTGAGAATTGTTGTTGAACCGATTGCTAGACATTTCGACATTTCGCGTGTCGAGACAGTGCACACCATACTGTCTTGATTTGCTGAAAGTGTTTTCCCGAACCGCGTAGTTCTCGGACGGATCATCGCCTATCGGCGATGGAGACCACCACAGCCTGACGCCGCACAGATTGCCTCTGATTTCGTTAGCCTCGATTGTATTGTTGCACCCGTGCTCGATGGCCACACCGTCAGTCCTGTTGGAGATAACGCGATTGTCCCTGACCGTCGTGTTTCGAGAATAACCTAGCCAGAATCCGTAATTGGAAAACGAAGCCTGGTTACCCTCGAAAACATTGCCATCCGAGAATGTGGCCTCGAAGGCGTTGTTAGGAGAGAAACTGCCATCGTTTCGAGCGATAAAATTGTCATTGCTGGGGTGTCGATTGTTGGCCCTAATGAAGAAACCGTCGCCGCCGGATCGCAAACTGTTGCCCACGATCCGATTGCGATGGGAAAACTCCTCCAGCAAGATGCCTGCCGAGTCCGCAGTGTCGTTCCAGAAACGCCCAGCAAAACGAATGCAGTGGTCGGCTCGGTTGTCCTCGATAATGTTGTCGCAGGACGCTAACAGGTGGAGTCCAACGTTGCCGCTGTTTGAGGCATCGTTTCCTCGCACAGTCACTCTCTCACAGCGCACGAGGTCGAGTCCATTGAAGTTGTTAGTCGTCGTGTTGCCTTCGATGAGACTATCCGTGACGTGCGACAGATGTATTCCGCCCCCGAAACCGTCCTCGCTCGGGTTCGCTGTGTCCGCTAGCCAACCGGCGTCCACAGGGTTGTGATTATCCGAAACGACGCAGTTCTCAATCGTGACTCTCTGACAATTCTCAATCTGCAAGCCCTGGTAGAAACCTCGGATCATTCCGTTTCGGATCGTAACGTCAGACCGCCCGCGCACGAGAATCCCGACCCCTGAGAAATCTTCGCCATCCAGAACCGCTCCAGCCATGTCCAACACGACGCCGTCAGCTTCAACCTCGATGATCGGGAGTTCAGGGTTGTGGTTCCCTGCTCTGGTATAGCGACCAGGGGTGAGGATTGTTGATTCAGTAATCTTCATGATCCTGTCGGTCTCTGACTACGAACATTTCGATTCTCGCGTTAGGCCTGGTTTTCATTCAATCCTGAAAAATTGGAATAATTCAGGTTGATTATACCCAGAGGCGGCGTTATAATCTCCGCAACAGGCGCGAACCGCGCCACAACGCTGAGAAAAGGAGGCACTATACATGTCACGTTCTGTGCGGAATACACAGTTTGGTACGTGTCGCATTGCCTGCCGCAGTCTCAGCGGGCGGAGACACTAACCCAGGTTCAACTTACATATCATTTGAATTTGGTTAGTCACACTCCATACCGGATGAGTCATGAGCGGCAAAGCGCGCAGCTCATGGCTTTTTGGTTACAGGGACTTTCTCTCCCAAGCCCCGACATCGAATTATCCGTTGATCGAGCAGGGAGGAAGAACGACAAGGGCTATGAGTCCGTGAGATTCATGGCTTTCATTGTTGGGCACGTGTTACTAACCGTTGGTCGAATGTCAACACTGATTACCAACCATCCGGCACGAAGGAATCAAAATTGACGTCCGAGAATAATCTGCCTCCTGAACATGCCAGGAGGGTCGAACAACCCCATGTTAACGTGGCCGAATCAGACCGGAGAAAGCAACTGGCCAAAGAAAGCGAAGCAAGCAAACGATTCAGGACCGGCGGAAAGGGCAGGCGCAGGCGTGTCCGGCGCAAGGACTGGACCGACGAAGCGTTCCGAGGTGAGGACGAGTTGGACTACGACCCGTTGGAGCGAGTGATGTCCCGAGACGAGCACGACCGACGCCGTGAGGTCGAGAAAGCCGTGCTACAGACTGACGCCCGGCAGCGCGAACAGGCCGTTTCAGTCGCGAAAACCGCGACAGGACAGCAGGCGCTTGTGATCGCCGCAGGTGGGTTGCGGGCCCGCGCGCTGATGGACGGTAAAGAGTTCAACTGCACCGTGCGCGGCATTCTGACCGAGATCGAGACAGGCTTCATTAACCCCGTGGCCGTGGGGGACCAGGTGATGGTGACCGAGGACGGCGCCAACGGTTTGGTGATTGAAGAAGTCCTGCCTCGACAGACGATTCTTGCTCGGCCAGACCAGTTTCTCGCGCCTAAACAGCAAGTGATCGCCGCCAATGTTGACCTTCTGCTGATCGTGTCCGCGTGGTGGAACCCGACTATATGGTTGGAATTGATTGACCGCTATCTGGTCGTTGCCCAACGCACTGGAATCGAGCCGCTCATCTGCATCAACAAGGTCGACCTTATGACCGAGGACGACGATTACGAGGCTACCGTCCAACCTTACTACGACCTGGGGAAACGGGTCCTTCGCACCAGCGCCACCGAGGGCGTCGGCGTGGACGAACTCCGAGAAGCCCTGCGAGACCGCACCACTGCTGTTGTGGGGATGTCAGGAACAGGCAAAAGCTCCCTTCTTTCGGCCGTCCAGCCAGAGCTGAAACTACGCACCAAAGCGGTCAGCGAGGTCAACGGACAGGGCCAGCACACGACCACCCAATCAACCTTGCTGAAGCTGGATGTTGGCGGCTACGTGGCCGACACGCCGGGCATCAAGGAGTTTGGTCTCGGAGGGTTGACGCGAATCGAGCTTCAGGACTACTTCCCGGATATTCTGGCCTTTGCGCCTGGCTGTCGGTTCAGCAACTGCTCTCATATCACAGAGCCGGACTGCGCGGTCCAGGCCGCCGAGGAAGCCGGCCTGATCCCCGAGTCCCGCGCACACAGCTACGGCCTCATCTGGGAGGAGCTTCCGGAGTAAATTCTGTAAACGGCGCAGACAGACCTTTGGCTTCTGGGTCCCAACGACGCTTCTAGCGCCTCTTGCATGGCGCCTGTAGATATCCCCTTCAGGCACAGCCAGGGCAATACTTTTCTCCAACACTCTGAGCGCGCCTAA
>DCAW01000020.1 GCA_002313895.1 Dehalococcoidia bacterium UBA1123 | reverse complement strand
CGACACTCCGTTGAGGATCTAGGCCGGGTGTGGGTGTAAGATAGGTAATAGGGCAGGGGGAAAAGTTATGCCGTGGACGCAAACTGTAGCGAGGATATCATTGATATTATGAAAGTAGACCTTGCAGTTTTTGGCGGAACACCATCCTGAATAGCTGCCGCAGTTCGCGGAACCCGCCGAGGATTGGATTGTCCTACGCGTTGAAATCAAGGACCTTTAATGATCACTGAAAAATTGCAAAAACAGCTACGTCCGTGGTTGGAAATATATTCAGGAGTGCCGTTAGCGTCCTTTGGGCTCGAATCGATGCCGGTGCTTTTGCGTAGCCAACCCCTGGGTGAACCAACGGGCCTCCTCGCCATCCGGCTGGGACAACAAAGCGCTATGGTAGTTGATGACGCAGATCTTGCATTGAAGCTGCAACCGTTGGTCGATGATCTTCATCCAGACACGATATTCTCAACCTTTGGGATCTTTGAACTATCTAGATTAACTCTGTCCCATGGCATATCAGTCTGGGGTCCAAATTGGTTTCTTTTTGGGGATAACACCACGGTGAGTGATCGTATAGATAATCGTGTCGAGAAAATCAGTCAGGTTGAACTAACGGAGGTCGACTTCAAGGAATTCTGGCATTGTGATCCTGATGCAGCTGATGGCTTTGGAATAAGGGAAGATGAAAAGATCGTCGCCCTTGCAACAGTGATCGATCGGGAGCCACCAGTCTGTGAAATTGGAATGGAGGTTTCACAGGATTCCCAGGGGAAAGGACTGGGACGGTCAGTAGTGACTGCCGCTGCAAGGTGGATACTGGATACGGACCGGGTGCCCTTGGCTGTCGTAGCGCCATTTAACGTTCCGTCGACGAGAACTCTGCGTTCCTCTGGGCTCGAATACATGTTTCAGTGTATGGAAGGCAAGAAGGGTCGGTTTCACGTGCCTCCCCAACCACTCGGAAGTCCAACAGTCGGAGCACAGATGTATAACTACTACCCTGAATGGGCCATGAATAAGGATATAAAAGAAAAACCAGACTCGTAGAAGTGTTCATGACACCATTTGGTATTTTCGAAAACAACAAAAGAATTCATAGACCGTCAATGAACTTGCGTTCCTCCTTCAATTCATCAGCGGTGTCGGCGAACCGTGGACGGGGGTGCCGTCCTATACGGGGTGGTAGAGGTGTGCAGCTGCTGCTGAGTCACGCCGCCAATACCACCTTCGGTCTGTGTGCAAAGTGTGGACGGGCCCTAGTCGATCTCCCGATACCCATACCGTACTACCATCCGGGATCAGGGTCGTCGGCGTCATGCATTGGATCGAACGTCTGAGTAGGGTCGCTTAGTCATCTCCCTAGCCTCCGTCGCGCCTAAGCTCGCCTTGGGTCTCAAACCTAAATTACCCAGGTGAACGGCTCCTATTTCTGATCAGGAACACCAAAACTAAACCCAGCATCCCAAACACTAGAGCGGCGGCTCCGGGCCAGGACAGCGCCGGAGCTGAGACCGAGGTCGGAGTCCCGCCAATTCCTCCTACGTTGATGTCCACACTGGCTGTGTTGCTGGTGTTGGCGCCGTCATTGACATTGAACTCGATGCTGGCGATGCCGGAGAACCCTACGTTGCGCGTTGCCCCGTGTCGCCGGCGCCGGATTCATACTGCTCGGAATTCTCCTCCAGCGTTGCCAGCCAGACGACGAGTTCGCCCATTTCACTGACGGTCTTCTCCAGCCTATACCGCATCTATACCTATCTCCAGATGCAAAGTAAGAGAGCCGGACTCTAGGTCTCGGTTCTAGATGGGGGATGGAGAAGCCGAAGAAAAATCAGTCGCCGATGTGGGAGTCGTCTGCCGCGATCACCGAGCCTGCGTGCAATCGCGCTTTGCCGCGCATGACAGCGATGCGATCCCTGGCGGTGTTGTATGCCAGCGCGACGACAAAAAGAGCGGCGGAGAAGAGGACCACCGTCGCTCCAGAAGCAGCGTTGACGAAGTAACTCAGGTAGATGCCGCCAAGCCCGCAGAACGCGCCAATCAAGACAGACAAACCCATCATCTTGCCAAAATCGTTGGTCAACAATCTAGCGACAACGGGTGGTATGACGATGGCGGACGCGATCATCGTGACGCCCAATACCTGTATCGACACCACAATTGTCGCCGCGAGTATCAGCGCGAAAAGAGCGTCAATCCACCCCGTGGGAACCCCGTAGAACCCCGCGACGTCAGGCTCGAATGTCGTGAATAGGAGGTACTTGTATCCGATGATGACGGTGGCAAAGGTAGCCAGCGTGACTGCCGCGATGGCGTACATATCGGATTGTTCGACGCCGAGTATGTTCCCGAACAGCGCTGCGTCGAAGCTGCGGGTTGCTGTTTTTGTCCGGCTTATCAGCGCGATGCCCAGGGCGAAACTTGCCGTCGTGATGATTCCGATTGCGGCGTCGGCGCCTATTGACCGCTTTCGGGTGGTCAGGTTGATAAGCATCGCCGACAGGAAACCCCAGACGCTGGCTCCAATAAAAAAGTTCAGGTCGATGACGTAGCTGACCACCGCCCCGCCGAAAACAGCGTGGGAGAGACCGTGACCGATATAGGCCATCCGACGCAGGACGATGTAAACGCCGATGAGGCCGCACAGCGCCCCCACCAAGGTCGCGACGATCAGGCCGCGGACAAAGAACTCATACTGGAGCGGGTCGAACATCGCCGGTCAGTCTCCTGCCACTGTTTCGTGTTCATGATTTTGACGGTCATTGCGCCCGAAGTAATGAGGAGATTCGGCGACCAATTTCATGCCCTGGTACTCGGTGATGTGGATTTCGGCGTTGTAAGTCTCCTTCAAGACCTCTGGAGTGAACACATCGCTCGGAGGGCCTTCGGCAACGATCCTGCCGTTCATGCACACGACCCAAGGAAGGTGCGCTGCGACGGCGTTGATCTCGTGCGTCGTGAGCAGGATCGTGATGTCCTGATGGTTGAGCTCGTCCAGAAGGTGCATGACTTCGTCGCGAGTCTTAATGTCAACGCCGCTGGTCGGCTCATCCAGCAACAGGAGAGAAGGGTCGCTTACCAACGCGCGGGCCAAGAACGCTCTCTGCTGTTGGCCGCCGGACAGCTGTCGAATGTGGCGTTTGCCGAACTCTGCGATTCCCAAACGTTCCATGATGGAGTATGCGTGGTCTCTTTCTTCTTGCCGGAACCACGGGAAAAAACGATTTTTACGAATCAAACCCATCATCACGACCTGTTCGACCGTGACAGGGAATTCCCAGTCAATAGTCTCCAATTGTGGCACGTAGCCGATGGTGGGCCTTTTGTCTTTGATTGACCGCCCATTGACAAGCACGTCGCCCTCGTACACGTCAGCTGCGCCGAGAATGCTCTTCAACAGCGTGGTCTTGCCTGACCCGCTGGGTCCCAAGAGGCCGACGAAATCGCCTCGCGCAATCTTGAGGTCGGCGTGCTCGACAACGGCAACGCCTCCATAACCGCAGGTGACGCTTTGCAGCTCTACAACCGGTTCGTGATGCTCATATTGATGCGGCGATGGATGCAGCATTGTGGCTAAATTTCCTTACTGTGGGTATATCGCTCCACTTTCGCCATCGAATACAGGGCCGGTGTCGAATTGAGAAAGCGCCTGCACGTTCCCTCCAAGCGCCACGATCATTATTTCCATGTTCGTTAGCATCAGTCCCAAGTAGGAATGACGAGCGTCTCCAGGCTCTCCGGGCAGGTCATCGTCCCGAAGTTGGTCGATGAACGTGGCTCCGCCCTCTTTGGCTATCTGCTCCATGACCGGGCTGGGAAACACTTCTGACCCGAATATCGCGGGCACTTCCAGTTCTCGAAGCTGGTCAATCAACTCGGCGACATCTCTTGCTGAAGGCTCGCTGAAACCCGACGGCTGGATCGCGCCGATCACCGTCATGCCGTACCTCAAAGCGAAATACGCCCATGAATCGTGGTAGGTCAGCAGTCGTCGGTTCCCTTCCGGGATGGTCTGGACTGAGGCGACAATGCCCTGGTCCAATTCGTCGATTCTCAGTTTCAGCGATTCGTAGTTAACAGAGTAGTAGTCGGCATTATCGGCGTCGAGCCGGGAAAGTTCATCACGCACCAACTCGGCGTACTTCAGGCCCAAAATCGGATCAGGCCACAAGTGCGGGTTCGGCCTTCCTGCGGTGGCAGGGAACGAGAAATCGAATTGCCACTGTTCTGGCGTCACTGTTTTGTCGCCCAGTTGAAGAATAACCGCTTCGTCCTTTTTGTTTGCTTCAGCCATGTTCAGCGCTGGCTCTTCAAGAAAAAGACCATTCAAAACGATGAGGTCAGCCTCGGTGATCAAACGCGCCACCGATGGCGCCGGTTCGTATGTATGAGAGTTCAGACCTTCCGGTATGATGCCCTCCAACCTGATCCGGGTTCCGCCGATATTCTCAACGAGACTGGTAATGGGCGATACGGTTGTCACGACTCTCAATCGGCCATCGGACTCGGCCTGATCGACTTCGCTGGAGCCGTCCGAACATGCAATCAGCGCCACCGTCAGCATCAAGGCCAACACTCCGAACGCAGAGCGGATTGATATGAGTTTTGCGGAGTTGTCGAACATGATTAACGAGGATGGAGTTCCCGGATCGGAGACCAAGAACAATGGATTCTGATTAGTCCTCCACGCAGGACGCGCAAAGTCCAAATATTGCAAAGTGGTCCAGATCGGCCTGGAAACCGTGATCCGTCATAACATCAGCCCCGACGCTGGCGACGTATCGGTCTTCCAGCAGGGTCACGCCACCGCAGGACTTGCAGATGAGGTGATGATGCCTCGA
>DCAW01000119.1:31906-32149 GCA_002313895.1 Dehalococcoidia bacterium UBA1123 | reverse complement strand
CCTGTCACTAGAACACGTTGCTTTATCGCCAAGTTGATCCTCCTGGATCGGCTGCTCAGGTCGAAATTTGCGATGCCGGTGATATAGAATCTCGATGGCGGGTGATGAATCAGTGGCTACTGTTGCATGGCCATCAATAGAATGTAGATCGCAACGGGCAGGATAATCAACCACAAAATCAGTCTGGGACCTAGCTTGAACATTTTGTTTTCTCGATGAATTGACAATGGGACACCCGTGACA
>DCAW01000119.1:766-31523 GCA_002313895.1 Dehalococcoidia bacterium UBA1123 | reverse complement strand
CTACAAACTAATCGCTCTGGACATCGACGGGACCATCCGAAGTGACGAATACCCGCTGTCACACAGGACTCGGCAGGCAGTGTCCAGAGCCAGGGAGGCGGGAGCGCTAATCACGCTGGCGACCGGCAGGACGTTCAAGTCCGCGCTCAGGCAGTCAGCCGATCTGGACATCACTACTCCCATCGCGTCGTTCCAGGGCGCGCATGTGGCAGACCCGTTAACCGGCGAGGTGTTGTGGCACATGCCTCTGACTCAGGAGATGACCCGCGCGGCAATGGACGCGCTTCGACCCTACGGGATGGATGTGATGGGTTATCGGGACAACGCAGTGTTCGTGTCCGATATAACCGAGTGGTCGGAAGGTTACGGCAAACGGAATGATGTCGAAATAAAAGCGGTGGGCGATCTTGGCGACTATTCCTTAGATTCGATGACTCGACTGGTGGTTCGGGGCGACGACGACGCAATCGAGCGATTGGAGGCTGAACTGAAGGAACGGTTCGCCTCGACCGATTTGTACATCACGCGTTCGTTGTCTTACTTCTGTGAAATCCTGCATCCTGACGGCGGCAAAGACAAAGCACTGAACTGGCTGTGCGAGTCTAACGGCATCCAGCGCGAGGAAACGATCGCATTTGGAAACGGATACAACGACGTGCAGATGCTTGAGTGGGCAGGCTACTCCGTGGCTATCGGCGGCGCGGTGCCCCAGGTTCTTGAGGTAGCCGACACTGTGGCTCCGCCTATCGAAGAGGATGGAGCAGCGCAGGTTATCGAGGGGCTGTTGGATCGAGGTCTGATCGGATGACTAATCATGACAACCGGCCCACGATAGTGGTGTTCGGCGGGATCAACATGGATCTTGTCGGCTCCACGGCTCGGATGCCGATTCCTGGAGAGACCGTGTTCGGCGAGGAGTTCCATACCGCACCTGGAGGCAAGGGCGCGAATCAGGCCGTAGCCGCGGCCCGTCTTGGCGCCCATGTGAGGATGGTTGGCAGGGTGGGGCAGGACGCTTTTGGCCCGGTGTTACTGGAGGGAATGCGGCGAGAAGGCATCGACGTGTCAGGCGTCGCAGAGGACCCGAACAACTCGTCGGGCATCGCAATGATTCTGTTGGATTCGGACAAGCAAAATTACATCATCGCGATCTACGGAGCGAACCTGGCCTGCGACGATGCTCAGGCCGAATCTCTAGACACGGCCCTTGTTGGCGCTGACGTGTTATTGATGCAATTGGAGACTCCTTTGGAAGTGTGTCTGCATGCGGCTCGCAAGGCTCGCGAATTGGGCGTCACCGTGGTTTGGGACCCGGCGCCAGCGTTGAACATGCCAACCGAGGCCTACAGATTATGTGACGTCCTTACGCCCAATCAAGTAGAGGCCGAGTTCCTCACCGGTGTCGCGGTAACCGATGTTTCATCCGCCGAAGTAGCTGCTGACAAACTGTTGGAGTTCGGAGCGAAAGCTGTGGTCGTTAAGCTGGGCGAGCAAGGGGCTTTTTATGCGAAATTGGACATTCGAGGCCACGTGCCGTCGTTCGATGTAGAAGTTCAAGACACGGTGGCCGCGGGTGACGCATTCGCCGGCGCGTTTGGCGTCGGATTGTCTCACGGCCTGTCTCTTGAGGAATCGGTGCGATACGGTTGCGCGGCTGGGGCACTGGCGGTAACGAGAGCAGGCGCTCAGGAAGCAATGCCGACGCGGGATGAGGTAGAACCCCTGTATAGAGCGTCAGCGCGCTAATAACGGGGGACTCAGGAGGTTTGTCTGATCTCTGAAACCGACTTCAATCCTTTGAGCTCCATTATGTGGCTCAACTCTTTGTTGATCGACCTGACAACTCCAGGGCCTCGATAGATGAGGCTAGTCAGAATCTGGACCGTATCGGCGCCTGCGCTCAGAGCCTCGAAGGCGTCCCGACCACTGAAGATGCCTCCCACGGCGTTGATCGCGACGGAGTCGCCCACCGCTGTCCGCAATTCACTGACCATTCTCAGCATGGCGTGATATACAAGCTTGCCACTTAGGCCTCCGCTTCCGACGGCCAGCCGAGCGTCCTGAATGGGCTGAGTGTTGGCTACCGTGAGTGCGTCCACGCCCAGTTCGGCGCAAAGAGTTGCTAGTCGTAAAATCAGCGCTCTGGCGTCAGCCCCGTCGCCCGTTCTCGTGCTAGAAGGAAAAGGCGGCATCTTGACGAAAAGCGGCTTGCGTCGACATTCGTTCAGGCCGTTCAACAGATCAGTAAGGACATTAACATCGTGAAAAATTCTGAGTCCTGCCGTGTTTGGAGAGCTTATGTTGACCTCAACCGCCGACACGTAAGGCTCGATGCCATGATGACAGGTCACGATCTCCTGAATATCCAAACCTGAGACACTGGCTACGACAGGCGCCATGGTGTTGGGGAGTGACGCTTCAAGTTCGGTAACGGCGTGGTCAAGCCCCTTGCTTGGGAAACCATAGGCGTTCACCAGAGATTCGTCGGCCTGGTACCTCAACACTCGTGGTTGTGGGTTGCCGGGCCGAACATCCCGAGTGACGGTTCCGCCGGTCACGTACCCAAACCCGAGAGATGTGAGAGAGGGCAAAACTTCAAAATTCTTGTCGTACCCCGCTGCCAAACCGACGGGATTGCGAAGGGCGATTCCGGCCAGATCGGTCCTCAGGGCCGGGTGATTGTAATCCAACCCAAATGAAAGGGCTTCCCACAGGGGCGCAAATTTTAGAGCCTGCTCTGCCAAGCTCTGCGCGGTCTCAGGAGGCAGGAGAAACAGAAACGGCCTGATGAACTTTTGATACGCGCCGGGGTTCAGGATTAACGCCATTGGTCCTCACTTTGCGTATTTGGGTCAGACTTCCACTCGCGCCATTTCGTCTCTCACTACGATCCTTGCCACATGAGTCAATAGAAAATCCCTCTGTTGATCAAAATCCACATCTTGCCAATTTGCCAGCACGTCTTCGTCGGCGCCTGGGCTGGTGGCTTTTTTGGCGTTCACGCGTGCGTTGTCCAGTTCGGTAAGGTGCTCGGCAAGCTCGTCTAGCTTTGCCGCGCCTCGGGCGGTTTTTCTCATCATCTGAATGAAACGTCGTTCTGCGTTCTTCACACGCTCCTCCCAGACGGCCTCCAACTCAGGTTTCTGGTTTCCGTTGCTAGAGTCGGAAAGGTTGTGTTGCTTTGCCTGAAGGGCCAAGGTTAGCTGAGGCACAATGGTTCCTTCGAGCAGCGGAGCGCGCCATGTATGGTAACCGCATATGCTCTGGTTGTTCCGGGACTGGCACTGGTAGTACCGATAGACCCCGCGATGACGCCTGCCGTCTTTGTTGCGCCAGGACTGGCGGCGAGTGACGCCCATCATCTTGTTGTCGCAATATCCGCAGTAGACAAGGCCCGACAAAAGGAACGGTTCCGCTCGTGACACTCGCCCCACAGGCCTCCGTGATCTTGTGGTGTCCTGAGCCTCCCTGAACGTGGCTGGCGGGATGATGGCTTCGTGGGCACGAGGCAAGCGGAGTCCAAACCTGGTGTAGGTTCCCATGTACACAGGATTTTTCAGCATGTCCCGCACGCTGACGACGTTCCATTTTCCGCCTCGACGAGTCGGTATGTCGCGTTCATTCAGGTGCTGTACGATGAGCCGCAGACCCATGTCCTCTTGGGTGTAGAGTTTGAATATCAGTTCGACGACGGCCGTTTCATTCTTGACGGTTTCGAGGATTCCTGAGTCGCCGTTTCGGTACCCGTAGGGGGGCCTTCCGAGACCCTGGCCTTTCAGCGCCCTCGCCTGCATAGATTCCTTGATCTTGGCGCTCCGAGTTTTCGAGATGCCGGTCACTCCGAGAACGTGAAATGCGTTCTGAAGAGGCGCAGGGAAATCTTCGTCATCGCAGATTACTTTCGCCCCGTTGTTCTCAAGAAATATGAGCGTTCGAGCAACAGATTCCAGATCGCTGCCAATGTGGGTGGAGTCTGGAATTACAACCAGGAAGTTGGACCTTGATTCTTTGATGAACTCGATCATCTGGTCGTACTGAGGGTAACGGCCGTTTCCAGAGGCATTTAGGTCGCCAAATGTTTTGATCTGCTGGTGAAGATTCAGATCGCAGTACTCGGCGAAATCATCTCGGAAATCAATAGAGGACTTGGCGGCGCCGTTTTTTTGCGTGTTCGCGTCTGCGCGAAAGTATCCGATGGCTCGCATGGTTTTCTAGGCTATTACCAGTATCCTCGTGCAACTGCTGCATTGCACCATGTCTTGGGTTGTGCGAACTTTCTGAAGTTCGTTGCTCGGCAGCGTCAGTCTGCAACCCTGGCACGCTCCTCGTTCCACCAGCGCAACCGCCTGACCGCCCCGCCTCTTTCTCACCAGATCGTAGGTGGCGAGCGCGACGGGTGGGTAATCGGCTGCCATATCGTTTCGCTGTTCGGATAGAGCGGGTAATTCTTGACTCAAGGCTTGCTCGCTTGCTTGCAACTCGATTATCTCACTTTCTCGGGCAGAGTTGATAGCTTCAAAGGTCCGGTTTGCCTCTATATCAACGTCTTGGAGTTCTTCGACTTCGACGAGGATCTCGAGGAGTGAGTCTTCCTCGTCGGAATGTTGACGTTGGAGGTTGGCTTTCTCCTCCTCGAACGCCTCAAGCTCGCGAGCATTGGTTACCATGCCGCTGAAAATGCGTTTATCGATGTTTGCTCTCCGCGATTCGATCTGCTGGATGGCGCCTTCGTGTTGCCTTCTTGGAGTTCCAAGCTCGGTCAGTCGCGCTGCGATGCGGTCAACTCGCTGTTTGGCCGCGATCCGTTTTGAGTCGTCGGCGAGACGCGCCCGGACTTCAGCGATAGATTGCTCTCGATCCTGGATATCCCAGTCGAGCAACTGGAGGTCGTACAACTGTTTTACGATGAACATGATTAGACGCTCCGAAAGTGGCAACATCCGATGGGGTTTCCATTGTAAACGAAATTCCTGTCATTGTGTTGCAGGCCCCAAACATTAGCGCTTCGCGCACTCTCAGGCCGTAGTCGAAAACCTTGAATAAATTGGCGTATCTTACAATAATAAGAAGTGGTGGCTTGGATTGAATTACTGTAACATTAACCTTGTCAAAAACTGGCGGATTAACTGCCCGTAACTCGAAGCTTGTGATACTGATGCAACTGACCAAAACCAAGCCCAAAACCAAGATCGTTTGCACTCTCGGACCGGCCACGGAAACGGACGAGAAAATCCGAGGCCTGATAACCGCTGGGATGAGCGTGGCGCGGCTGAACCTGTCCCACGGGACGCTTGAATCTCACGAGGTCGCCTTGAAGAAGGTTCGGGCGGCGTCCGACGAAATGGGAGTGTCCGTTGGGGTGATGGTCGATGTCCCGGGACCGAAATATCGGACTGGCTATCAGGAACCGGGAGTGATCGATCTTGTCACCGGCGCCACTCTCGTGCTGACAAGCAGGGACATGATGGGCAATCCAGATGTTCTGTCTGTGTCTCCAAACGGAATCCATAGAGACGCCATCATCGGCGGCACAATTCTGATCGACGACGGCAACGTGCAGGTTGTTGTCACCGATGTTCAAGACGAGGATGTGATCTGCCGCGTTACCCACGGCGGTCGGGTCGTGGAACGCCGAGGCGTCACGACTCCCGGCCGGGCGCCCGACCTTCCGTTTCTGGACGATCGAGCCAAGGCAGGACTGATCTTCGCAGCAGAGATGGGCGCCGATTTTGTGGCTCTTTCCAATGTCACTGAGGAAGGCGACATTGAGCAGGCCCGCGAGTTGCTCAAAAAGCATGGACCTGAGCCCTACATCATCTCGAAAATAGAGCGCGCGGAAGCTCTGGAAAATTTCGATTCGCTGCTCGACGCCAGCGACGCAATCATGGTTGCGCGCGGCGACATGGGCGTCGAAGTTCCCCTTGAGTTGGTCCCGGTTTACCAAAAGCGGTTGATCGCCAGGTGCAACGAGATGGGCAAACCGGTGATAACCGCGACGCAGATGTTGGAGTCGATGATCAGCTCACAGACTCCGACTCGAGCCGAAGTGACCGACGTCGCCAATGCGGTGTTTGACGGCACCGACGCCGTGATGCTCTCAGGAGAAACCGCGACTGGCGAGAATCCGATCACAGCGGTTGAAGTTATGCGTAACGTGGCCCATCACGCCGAGGCGAACCTGCCATACGCCAGCATAATACGAAACAAAGAAGTTCAACTTGAGAACCAGACTGACGACGCGATAAGCTACGATGCTTGCCGCACGGCATTCCAGCTTGGCGCGGATCTGATCGTGACATTCACGGAGACTGGCTCGACGGCCGGAAGGGTGTCAAAATACCGACCGGTGGCCCACATTCTGGCCCTCACGCCTCACGAGAGCGTTCAGCGGGTGTTGACGCTCAGGTGGGGTGTCGTGCCGGTCATCGTCAGCGGCGTCAGGAATGTGGAAGAATTTTTCGTGGTGGGAGAACGCCATGCGCTGGCATCGGGCCATATCCCTGACGGACACGGGAAGGTGGTGCTTGTGGCTGGACTCCCCATTGGCGTGACGGGAGGGACAAATTTGCTGCGGGTGATGGACATTCCATCTGACGCGAAAACGGACTGAATAATCTAGGCGTAAAACAAACAGAACCCACGGGCGCAGTCCATTCGAGACGGGGAACACGGGAGAAGCGACATTGTTAAAAATATATAACACTATGAACAAAACGCTTGACGAAATTACGCCCATTGTGCCTGGGGTTGTCAAGATGTACACCTGTGGCCCCACCGTCTACCGTGACGCTCACATCGGAAATCTGAGGTCGTATTTGATGGCAGATTGGGTCCGCCGTATTCTCGAATTACAAGGTCTGGAAGTCCAGCACATAAAAAACATCACCGATGTCGGCCACATGCGCCAGGAAGTTCTGGAACAGGGCGAAGACAAAGTGATCGCCGCAGCCATCGCCGAAGGGAAGACACCTGCTCAGATCGCCCAGTTCTACACCGAAAGATTCCTTGCCGACGAAGCCAACCTGAATATCCATCGCCCGATGGAGTTGCCCAAAGCGACTGACCACATCCCAGAGATGCTGGAGATCACTGAAGACTTGGTGAAAAAAGGGGTCGCGTACGTTGTCGAAGGCAACGTCTATTTCTCAGTTTCGGATTTCCCTGATTATGGCAAGCTCTCAGGAAACATTCACGAAGAGGAGCTTCTCGAAGCCGTCAGAGTCGAAGCCGATCCAAACAAGCGGGACCCGCGAGACTTTACCCTCTGGAAAGCCGCTGAAGAGGGAAGAACAGTAAAGTGGCCCAGCGTATTCGGTGAAGGTTTCCCTGGATGGCATATCGAATGTTCCGCCATGTCGATCAAGTATCTAGGAAGAGAGTTCGACATCCACACAGGCGGTGTGGATAACATCTTCCCTCATCACGAAGGCGAGATCGGTCAGAGTGAAGCGTTCACAGGAAAGCCTGTTGTCAACACATGGCTCCACGGCCAGCACCTGTTGGCTGACGGCGTGAAAATGGCGAAATCGGCTGGCAACTCGTTTATTCTCTCAGACATCGAGGCCAAAGGCATCGACCCTCTGGCGTTCCGATACCTTTGCATGACGGCGCGCTACAGAACTCGTTTGAATTTCACTTTCACATCCTTGAAGGCGGCTCAGAGAGGTTTGCATAGACTCAAAAACCGTGTGTGGGAATGGAGCAGTCTCCCCGCCGGCGAATCTGTGGATGATGAAGCCGTAGCGGAATGGAATGCCAAGTTCCTCGACCGAGTGAACGACAATCTGGATATTCCGGGCGCTCTGACGGTCACTTGGGCAATGGCGAAATCCAGACTGTCCGGGCAGACTAAGCTGGCAATTATCCGAGAGTCCGACAAGGTGTTGGCCCTCGATCTGGAGTCCGTTAGCGAACAGAATCAGGTTCCCGTAAGCGTTCAGGCCACCGTTCAAGAACGCGCGGTCGCGAGAGGGAGAAAAGAGTACACAGAGGCCGACCGGATCCGACGACAACTCGACGCAGATGGTTACGTGCTTCAGGACACAATATCGGGAGCGCGTGTCAGGCCCAAAGCCGCTTGGGAGAAAGTGGACGAAGCGCGAAACACCGTATCTTCTGCCGCCGAAGTGCCGTCGCTGGTGAATCAACCCGACACCCATGAAGTTACCATCGGCATCGTGGCGAACAACTACAAGGAAGACGTGAAACGTATAGTGGAAAGTGCCCTCAAATGGGCGGGGGACCGCGATGCCGAAGCCGTAGTGCTGGATAACGGCTCCACGGACGGGACATCGGAATGGCTGGACGAGCTGGCGGCGACAGAGCCAAGAGTCCGCGTCATTCATGCCGACCATACCTTGGGCGAAGGCGCGGCCAAAAACATCGTTCTCAAACAGAGTCTGGGCCGCACCGTTGTATTGGTGGACACCAGCGTGGAGATTACTGGGGACATTTACGGCCCCATCGACCATTACTTGGATAGAGATGACGTCGGCGTCGTCGGCCCATTTGGACTGCGAACTGACGATCTTCACCATTTCCACGACGGAGAGGGCGAGTCCGGCAATATGGACGCAATGCAGGCCTATTGCTTTGCCTTCCGGCGTGAAACTCTACGGAACGTCGGCCTGATGAGGGAGAGTTTTCGGTTCTATCGAAACCTTGACATCGATTTCAGCTTCCATTTCAAGGAACAAGGACACCAGATTGTCGCAGACCAGTCCATTCCAGTTGTCTTGCATGAACATCGTGTTTGGAGCGAGCTTGCCGAAGGCGAGCGCGACGAATTGAGCCTGAAGAACTACCGTCGATTCCTAGAAAAATGGGGTGACCGGACAGACCTTTTGGTCAGCAGTCATGAATCCAACGGACACTCTCACCCTCATGGGCATGACCATTAGGAATCCGGCGCGCTGGTGTTGAGGATGACACCCCGTACGGGTGGATATCGTCATCAGAATGTTACAGGCCGACGTTGGGGGCGAGTTTCAAACCCGCCCTTAGCGAAATTTGGGCTGTTCCTCGACCCGACGGATGGGCCTCAGTTATAATCAAGCCTGAATCACATAACCTGCATGATTTCATCGGAGGAATCGCTGATATGTTGCTCCCACCAATTTCGGACCTGGCATTAAAAGAGTGGGCGGTTGCCGTTAAAGCGCTGAGCCGTGGAGAGCAGATAATGATCCTCCGCAAGGGCGGCATCCACAAGGAAGACAAGGACTTCAGGATGGTGCATCCCGAATTTCTTTTGTACCCGACCTACGAGCATCAGAAAGTCGAACTTCTGAAGCCTGCCCATCACATCTCCTTGAAGGAAACATTCGGCGACAACGATATTCCCGGTCTGTTGAGCCTGGATTACTGGTGCCAAGTAACGGATAAATTCGAGTTGCAGGATGAGTCCGTGCTGGACACGCTCTCCGAATTTCATATCTGGACCGACAACTACGCACAGGCGCGTTTGCACTGGAGGCCCAAATCTCCGTTAACGGTGGCTCTTTTGAGAGTGTATGAGCTTCAACAACCCCAGGCTCTGCCCATTTTGGACGAGTACAACGGCTGCAAGTCATGGGTCGAGTTAGGGCAGGATGTTCCACTTGGGTTCATGACACCTGCCCTTTCGGATTCGGAATACGAGACCAAAGCCGACGAAATACGCAAAGCTCTACGGGCCACGCCTACAGCCGTATAATAGTCTCAACGCGACATGATAATTCAGTTTTCACCCGCATAGCGGGAGCAGTTGTAGGCGATTTGCGTAATTCGTTGCCAGCGGTAATTGATCAATGGCAAGCATCATTAGGGAGCAATCCGTGAAATACAGGCAACTAGGGCAGACAGATTTGAACGTCTCCGAAGTCGGTTTCGGAGCGTGGACTGTCAGCACCAACTGGTGGGGCAAGATCACCGAGCAGGAGGGCATTAACCTGCTGGTCCGCGCTTACGACCTGGGGATTAATTTCATCGACACTGCTGACACTTACAGCAACGGATACGGCGAAGAAATCGTCGCGAAAGCTCTTAAAGATCAACGCCACGATATCGTTATAGCGACCAAGTTCGGATACGATATCTACTCGCCCTTTGAGAGAATCGGCCACGAGGAACGCCCTCAGAAGTGGACTCCAGAATTTATAAAATATGCCTGTGAGCAGAGCCTCAAACGTCTGGAAACTGACTACATCGACCTCTACCAACTGCACAACCCTCGGATAGACACCATCGAAAAAGATGAAGTGTTCGAGGTTCTTAACGAGTTGGTTAAGGAAGGAAAAATTCGACACTATGGCGTGGCCCTAGGGCCGGACATAGGTTGGTTCGAGGAAGGCGAAGCCTCGATGCGTGAGCGCCATGTCCCTTCGATCCAGATTATTTACAGCATCATGGAACAGCAGCCCGCGCGGGATTTTTTCCCGATCATTGAGGAACAAAAGACGGGAGTTTTGTCACGAGTGCCTCACGCTTCAGGACTGCTTGACGGGACTTACACCAAGGACACGGTGTTCGACGAATCAGACCATCGCAGTCACCGGCGTCGCGATTGGCTTACCACCGGCCTCAAGAAACTGGCGACGCTGGATTTTCTGATCGAAAACCTTGACGCCACGATAGGCCAGACTGCCATCAAGTTCGGGTTGTCAGGCACCGGTGTTGCGTCGATTTTGCCCAACTTTACTAATCTTCCGCAGCTTGAAGAGCTTGTCGAGACCTCCGACGCAGAAGACATTCCCGAAGACTTCTTGGCGAGAACCCACCAGTTGTTCGACGAGAACTTTGGACTGCCAGTGGAAGAGGAAACACCGGTAGGCGATTGACGCCAACTTATTCGAGCTGAGAACAGTTCTCCGTCGGGCTGTCGTCATCAGAACGGTCTGAAGGTGGAGTCTCAGCCTGATTCTGAATTTCGTCGTTGATCATTCCGACATCGTTGTCGTCGTCCGTTCTGGGCTCAGGGTTCTCACGTTTGTTCGTCCTGCTGTTGCGCGACGTAATGCGTTCCATCTCGCCTTCGATCAGGCGAAAATCGCGTTGAGGTAGAAGATGCAGTCGGTCCCAGAACGCCAGCGGCCAATTCTCGGGGGCCCACCTCTTTACATAGTCCAGGCGGGGGCCGAGGATCATCGCGTCGATATAATCTTCCTCGTCGAGCACGATATCCGGTTTGAGTTTGACGCGATATTGGAATGATTCGCCACGAGTCGTCGGATGCCAGAGCGGGCTATTGTCTTCGAAATATGTCGAGGTGATGGTCGCCGACGCCGGCCATTTTCTAACGCCGTTGATATAGAAAAGCACTCGATCCTGAGGCTGCATGCGCTCGGCCCGGCGACGATATTTCGCCCCCATGCCAAACAGCGAGAAGTCGATTTCTCGTGTGATTTCAAAGTTCTGAGGCGCTTCCACGAACATCCAGAAATTTCGTCCGATGCTGGACCTGGTTTGTCTGTTACTTTGGCTCATTCTTTAATAATATCACTTCCTGGTCGGTTCACCGCCCAGGCTCGATTACTTTTATCTCGGCGTCAAGTTTTTCGCCGTCCACGGTGAGGACGGCTATCGTCGCTGAAACCATGAACGATTTGTAACCCTGGCCCGGATTGACGAACAGGACTCCGTCGCGTTTCTCGTTGATCGTCTCGTGGAAGTGACCGAACACGATGACGTCGACCGGTTCAGGGAAATCGGGAAACAGGTCTTCCAGAGGGAACTCGGGGCCTCCCCATGCTGGGTGGGTGACGCCGATTCTGTGTCCCTCGACCTCCAACACTTCGACATACGGCGTGGAGCTTCGCAGGTCAGGCGGGTCCGAATTTCCATGCACCACTACAGCCCGTTTGGCGTTATCGCGCATGCCTTGAACGACGTTTTGTCCCGTGAAATCGCCACAATGGATGGCGATATCGGCTTCGGCGACCTCGCGACGGATATCTGGATGCACTTCATCCCATTCTCGGCAATGAGTGTCAGAGACGATTACGATTCGAGTTGCCAACTATATGATCGCCTCGTTCTCAAGTTCCGCCAAATCTTCGTTGGTCAGGCCCAGAATGTCTTCCAGAACTTCCTTGGTGTGCTGACCCAACAAGGGGGCCGGCTCTATTTCCACGGGAGAGTCTTGAAGTTGGACGGGGAAACCGGGCATGTCGAAACTGCCGCGAACCGGGTGATTCATGGTCCCGATCATGCCGCGTTCTTTCAGATGGGGGTCGTTGTGAATGTCGATGGCGTTCATGACCGCGCCGCACGGGATGCCGCCCTCTCCAAGAATTTCCATGACCTTCTGCTTGGTGTATTGCATGGTCCAACCCTCGACCATCGCATCCACCTCTGCCTTGTTTTCTCCGCGCCAGACCGGGTTAGTCCAGTTTTCGTCGTCAATCAAATCTTCCCGACCCATTATCAGAAGCAGAGCATCCCACATATGACTTCGGCCAGGTTGGCAGTATATGTACACGTAATCGTCCGAGCCTCCGGGGCTGCACTTGTAAATGTCGCCTGGTGCCGTTCTGGGCAGCGCATTGCCTGTGCGTTCAGGATTATTCCCTGTGTCGTAATACTCGCGCATCTTGATGCGGCTGAAGTTGACCACTGCGTCTTGCATCGAAATTTCCATGACCTGACCCTTGCCTGTCTTCTCTCGTTGCCAAAGGGCGGCCATGATTCCGAACGCGGCGTGAATCCCGGTGCCGGTGTCGCCGATGGTCGAACCGGGTTTTGTCGGAGGGCCGCCAGGATGACCCGTGAAGGCCATAGACCCTCCGACGGCCTGGGCGATCATATCGAAACTCTTGAAATTGGCGTACGGCCCATACGTGCCGAATCCTTTGATCCTTGCCAACACGATGCGGGGATTCACTTTACTTAGGACGTGGTAGTCCAAGCCCATGCGCTCCAGCGTTCCTGGCGCCATGTTCTCGACCACAACATCAGCCGTCTTGACCATGTTGAGGAAAAGTTCTTTGCCTCTGTCCGACTTTATGTTCAGGCTAACGCTTTTCTTGTTGGCGTTGAGCAGAATGAAGTAGAAACTGTCGGCGTCGGGTAGCGTTGACCTGTTTCGCCGGCCGGGGTCTCCTGTGCCTGGCTGTTCAATCTTGATAACGTCCGCGCCCATCCAGGCCATGGATTCCGTGCAGGACGGCCCGGCCTCGAAGTGAGTCAGATCCAGCACCCGTATATCGTCCAGCGCTTTGCCCATGTCGATCACCCCCTGTCACCAGAACGCTCATTGATCCTTGATTCACATATCAGAAATAGAATGCGGGAATTGTATCACAGGGATGCGAGCATGACCGCCAACCTTCAGGCCTATTGTGCCAACGATACCTGTGAGAGATTTCGGTAATAGCAGTACCGACTTTCCGGTGTGTGTGCTACAATCCGCCTAACTTTTCCCGCGCGCAATATGGGTGAGGCGACATCCTGATTTGAGGTCAGATGTCGCGTTTCAGGAGGTGTATTTTGGTAGGCAACGGCTCTGTTGAATCCACCGGACCGCTAAAGGGGATACGTGTTCTGGATTGGACGATGTGGCAGTTCGGGCCAGTGTCCACCTCCATGATGGGGGACATGGGCGCCGACGTTATCAAGATCGAAGCTCTTGACGGCGACGCAGGCCGCGCGCTCAGGCGGGCAAGTAAATTGGGCACCGGTCTTCCTGGGGATCGTAACGCGTATTTTGAAACAACCAACCGAAACAAAAAGGGTATCGCGGTCAACCTCAAGACTCAGCAGGGCAAGGACATCATATACAAGATGGTGGAAACTGCCGATGTGTTCGTTCAAAACTTCCGTCAGGGCGTCGCTGAACGTCTGGGTATTGGATACGACACACTGCATGAGATCAATCCTCTTATGGTTTACGGCTCCGCGTCGGGATATGGCCCGAACGGGCCAGACTCGGCGTTGCCGTCGTTCGATGGTTGCGGCCAAGCTCGCGGCGGCCTGATGATGTCCGCGACGCCGGTCGGTGTCAAAGAGCCTTCCCGTGTGTCTGGCGGCGTGTCCGACCAGATTGGGGCGATCATGCTTTGCCAGGGGGTGTTGGCCGCTCTTGTCGCTCGTCACACTCAGGGAATAGGACAGAAGGTCGACACCTCTCATTTGAGCGCCAATATGTGGCTTCTGGGTCTCGGTATCAGTATGGCGATGATTATGGGCGGCGTGGACATGGGCGCCTACGAGCGAAAGAATCCCCGCAACGCCCTCGCCAACCTCTATATGTGCAAAGATGAGCGATGGATTCAACTCATGCACCTTCAGCCGGACAGGTACTGGGAGTCCTTCATGACTGTGATGGGCTTGGGGCACCTCGTTAACGATCCTCGATTCGCGACGATGGATATGAGGAACGATCATGGCCCGGAGTTGGTCGAGGCGCTGGACGCTGCGTTCGTCACCAAGACGTTTGACGAGTGGGACAAGATTTTCCGATCCGGCTACGATTTTATCTACGCTAAGGTTCAAGGCATCACCGAGTTGGTTGACGATCCTCAGGTTATCTCGAACGACTACATCACCACGTTCGATCATCCGACCATCGGCCCGGTTCAGATGTGCAACCATCCAAACATTTACAGCGAGACTCCATCGGGCATATTCCGTGAAGCTCCCGAGTTGGGTCAACACACCGAAGAAATTCTGATCGACGAACTGGACTACACCTGGGACGACATAAACGACCTCAGGGACGCGGGTGTGATATTGTAAGACTGCGTTTTCGTTATAAGAGATTGAACCTGCGCCTGACTTTAGGTAGCTGACCGTATTTGATCTCCTGGCGTAACCCACCAAATGTTGAAAGCAAAAATATTCTAGGAGGCGAAATTGGCAGAGATTAATGGCAGCGCGCTATTCGCTAAAGCGCTAAAAAGAGAGGGCGTGGAATACGTCTTTACGTTGAATGGCGGTCACATCTATCCTCTATATGAGGGTTGTGAGGACGCAGGCATCAAGGTTATCGATTTCCGGCACGAGCAAGTCGCAGCGCACGCCGCCGAGGGTTGGGCAAAGGTCACAGGCAAGCCCGGCGTCTGCATCATCACGGCAGGCCCAGGCGTCACCGACGCGGTGACAGGGATTGCCAACGCCTTCCAGGCGCCCAGTCCTATGGTCACGATCGGCGGCAACGCCGCAATCGGAGACCATCTTAAGGGCGGTCTTCAGGATTTTGACAGCGCCACATTCCTAAAGCCTATAACCAAGTTCTCGGAACAGGTCAAGAGCGCGGCGCGAATTCCCGACTACGTGTCAATCGCGTTCAGGCATGCGACCACGGGCATCCCAGGCCCAGTTTACCTTGAGATGCCAATAGACGTCGTCGGCGGCAAAGCCGAAGAGGACGATGTGCACTACCCCCAGGAATACAGGACCGAATCCAGGGCTTACGGCGACCCCGAGTACGTCAGCAAGATCGCTGACATCATCATGAACACCGAGCGCCCGATGGTTTTGGCTGGTTCTGACGTCTGGTGGACGCAGGCATCTGAAGAGCTTGCTGAATTCACCGAATTGATCGACTCCCCCATATTCCTGAACGCGATGGGTCGTGGAAGCCTCCCCTCCGGTCACCCGAATCTGGGCAGTCTGGGCAGGCGTTATGGTTTGGTCAAGTCTGACACCGTGATCCTTATCGGAACACCCATCGACTTCCGCCTGGGTTATGGCTCTGACTATATGTTCCCTCAGAACCCTCGATTGATCGAGATCATGATGGACGGTTCCAAGATCGGACAGAACCGTGACATCACCGCTGGCATCGTTGGCGACACCAAGGCCATCCTTCGGCAGATCATCGACGAGTTGAAGATCCGCGCTTACAAATCTCCGGGCCGCGGATGGGTAGAAGAAGTTATGACTGAGGACGCAGCGCTCAAGGCTGCGGACACAGACATGCTTAACTCCGACTCCACTCCTATTCACCCGATGCGGTTGGTCGGCGACCTTGCAGACGTTCTAGACGAGGACGCTACGGTCATTGGTGATGGCGGCGACATCGTTACCTTCGCCGCTCGCGTTCTGAAAATCAACAAACCCGGCCATTGGCTCGACCCGGGACAGTTCGGTTGCCTGGGCGCCGGTAGTGGTTTCGCCGCCGCCGCGCAGCTGGCCCGACCTGGCAAGCAGGTCGCCATCGTGTACGGTGACGGCGGTTTTGGTCTCACCGGTTTCGACGTCGAGAGTTACGTTCGCCACGGCCTGCCAATCGTTTCCATCGTCGGCAATAACGGCGCATGGAACCAGACGACACAGGGCGTTCTGAAGCGCACCGGCAGGGCTATCGGAACCTACCTAAATCAGGAAGTTGACTACGCCAAGATCATGGACGCCATGGGCGGCTATGGCGAAAGAGTCACCGATCCTGACGAGATCAAGCCTGCTTTGGATCGAGCATTCACGTCCGGCAAGGCGGCAGTTCTCGACGTAGTTATTGACCAGGAAGTCGGCTACGGCACGATGGGCGGTCGCTCAAGGCAGTCCCGCCAGTACTAGAGTCCGTTTAACGGCAAATGCAGGGGGCGGCTTTCGGGCCGCCCCTGTGCTATAAGCGAAGGCGCGCTAGCGTAGGAGACTTGGGTGGTGAATGGCAGCAACGGCCAGCCCATCGGGCCATTGACAGGCATGAGAGTTATCGACTGGACGATGTGGCAGTTCGGTCCGGTATCCACGATGATGCTTGCGGACCTGGGCGCCGAAGTGATTAAACTGGAGTCTCTCGATGGCGACCACGGACGGCAATTCGGTCGGGTCGGCGGGGTTCAGTCAGACATGCCTGAGGGCGTGAACGCCTATTTTGAAGGTATGAACCGAAACAAAAAAGGCATCGCTCTCGATCTCAAGAACCCCAGGGGCGTAGAAATCTTATATAAGTTGGTGGAGAAATCCGACGTATTTGTTGAGAATTTCCGTAAAGGTGTCGCCGAGCGTCTTGGCGTCGGCTACGACGATCTGAAAAAACACAACCCGGAAATTGTATATGGCTCCGCTTCCGGCTATGGGCCGGAAGGCCCAGATTCGCACAAACCCGCTTTCGCGCTGACCGGCGAAGCCCGTTCCGGCGCCCTGTGGTGGGCGGGGCCGAACGATAACGTGCCCTACCAGATTGGAGTTGCCGATCAGGCAGCTGGCATCATGCTCTCCTACGGTGTATTGGGCGCGATCATCGCCAAAGAACGGTATGGCTACGGCCAAAAGGTGGATGTTTCCCATCTGGGCAGCATGATGTGGACTCGCGGGATGCAAAACGGCATCAGTATGCTGCAAGGTCAGGAGTTCCAGCGCCAAAGCAGTCGAGAGGCCGGCAACGTATTATGGAACTACTACGAGTGTTCCGACGGTGAGTGGATTGCATTCTCGATGGGTCAGTCCGACAGGTATTGGCCCATATTTTGCAAAGGACTTAACAGGCTCGAACTGCTGGAGGACGATCGCTATAACTCGATGGACGCGCGGTACGAAAATCGGGCCGAGTTGATCGCATTGCTGGACGAAATATTCAAAACCCGCACCCGCGTTGAGTGGGAAAAGCGGATGCTCGAAGCTGGCGATCTGATTTTCGAGCGCGTCCAGCGCACGTTGGATCTGGCGAGCGATCCCCAGGTTATCGAAAACGAATACATTGTCGACTTTGACCATGCCGCCCTCGGAAAAACCAAGTGGCTCCAGACACCGGTAACATTTAGCAAAACGCCAGTGTCCACTAGAAAAATGGCGCCGGCGCAGGGCGAGAACACCGAGGAACTTCTTATCGAACTGCTGGACTATTCCTGGGACGATATCGCGGAGTTGCAGGGACAGGGCGTAATTTTGTAGTTGATAGGCGCACTGAGCAAATGTGTTGGGGAATCGGTATTCCGATTTTGGCGACTGACAAGCTGATTGGTTGCTTACAACAGAGGCATGTCGTAATCTTGATTGTAATTGGCTAACGGACACAAAATGAGTATGGAGGGTTAGATGGCCGACCAACAGCGGGACGAAAATTTCGCATATGCAGGGAAGGATCTGGGCTCCCGGACGTTCTCAACTACAAGCGAGATGTTGGCGAACTACTATGATGGCCTGGAAGTGGAAGACAGTTATTACTCGGCGGGTTCGATATATGACCAAGCAGTCGCGCCCACAATGACGCTGACCGAGGTTGACACAGGATTCCGAGGCGCAGGCATGCCCAACAACTTCGGCAACCTCTGGATTCGACAGCAATGGGAGATAAACAACCCCATAATCCCAGGTCAGAAATACAATGTGACGTCCAAAGTTATGGACATTTACGATCATCGCAACCGCGATATCGTTCTTCAGCAGGTGTCATTGTGGTCGCCTGACGGTGAGCTGATGGCGCAGGGCCGCCATCACCAGAGTTACATGCAAGACCAGACGTCAGGACGTGTGGCGCTTCGCGACCCGAAGGCCAAAGGCGGCGTCCGAACGTTCAACGTTCCTGACGGCGAATTCGTCGAAGGCAGCCCTCACGCTATCTCGCTGGAGATGTGCGGAACGTTCTTCCACGGGAACGCCAACTATCACACCAATATCGATGCGGCGAACGAACTGGGGTTCGATGAGGTGGTTGTGGGCGGACGCATGACGATGTCGTACGTCGGCGACCTACTAGACCGTCACTTCGGCAAAGCCTGGTACGAAGGCGGCAAAATGGATCTGAAGTTCACTAACATCACATGGCCGGGCGATTCTGTGATCCCCAAAGCAGTGGTCACGGATGAAACCGTTGTGGATGGTGAGAAACGCGCGAACGTTGCAGTTTGGGTCGAGAAGGAAGATGGCACCGTGGTCATCGTCGGTACGGCCAGCGTAAAGGCGTAGACGACTAAGTCTTAGGCAATTTAGTAAAGGCGGGCAAAAGGTGCCCGCCTTTACATTTCATGAGATTCCCGGTGATGCGAGGATTTTCTCCGGTAAAGATCGGATCGAAATTTGTTGCCCTTTGGGCTCGTCGCCGACGCCCAAGATTTACGCTCAGACGATCTCCGCCTAGTAGATAGCCTGGCTGTGTTTGAGTTTCTGGACCCGTTCGGGATTATGCCCCAGCAGGTCTCCGAACACGAAGTCGTTGTGTTGGCCTAGCAGCGGCGCGGAGAAATAAGGGAGTTGGGGCATCGCGCTAAATGAGATAGGCAGGCCTGCGACTGAGCGCTTGCCAACTTCTGGATGATCCATCTCGACAACGTACCCGCGGGCGATCATGTGTGGATCGGCCAGCAGGTCGATCACGTTCATCACCGACCCTGCCGGAATTTTCATCGCTTGGAGGCTGGCGGTGATCGCTGAATTCGTTCGAGTTGCGCACCACTCACCAACCAGTCGATCCAATTCCTTTTCATTCGTTTTTCTTGATTCGGGCGCTGCGAATTTAGCGTCGTGACTCAGTTCAGGATGCCCCATAACTTGGCACAGCGATCGCCACTCCTCATCGCTTCGGACTGCGAGCGCGACCCAAGCGTCATCCCCTAGGCACGGGTAGACATTGTGAGGAGCCATGTCGGGGTCGTGGTTGCCTATGCGCTCGACCTGCTGGCCGGTCATCGAGTATTCGAGGAACGCTTCGGGGATCATGCTCGATATGGTCTCAGCCATTGCCACTTCGATGTATTGGCCCTGGCCTGTCTTGTTTCTATGCCATAGCGTGCTCAGGATGCTGAAGGCCATTATCGTTCCAACCAGATAATCAGGCCAATTGCCCCCCAAATTCTGTGGCGAGCCGCCCTGATAGCCTGTTAGGAAAGGCTGGCCAGCGTAGGCGCATACGTTCGGACCCCAACCAGTGGAGTTGCGATCCGGCCCAGTCACTCCCATAGTCGAACCAGAGATCATGACCAGATCGGGTTTAATGGTCCTGAGATGGCTGTATCCGAGGCCCAGCCGTTCAAGGACGCCAGTGGCGAAATTCTCCATCACTACGTCAGAAGTCGCGACTAACTCTTCGACCAGCGTTTTAGCTTCGGGATTTCGCAGGTTGAGCGTGGCGCCGAGCTTGCTGTAATTAAGGCCATTCCAGTTCGAACCTCTGTTTACTCCGCTGATGCCATCGGCCCCGCCAATTACTCCACGACGGCCCAGTTCCAATCGGGCGTTTGATTCGACACGAATCACCTCTGCCCCCAGGCTGCCCAGCCACGCTCCGCAGTGAGGAACCGACAGTATCCATCCGAAATCCACGATTCGGATGCCTTCTAACGGTCGGTTCATTGTGCCGGTAGGATGGATTAGTTGCGAAACCGCACTGACCTTCTCCGGAATTCTGACTCCATTGGGGATGTCGTCGTTGTGCTGACCAAGGATCGGGGCAGGACGCCTCAGCTTCCATGGCGTTTCGCTGAGTCTGATAGGCGGCCCAGGTTGTGTCACCGATCCTGCCTTCGGATGTTCTTGATTGACGAAGAACTCTCTGGCTTTGTAGTGCGGACTGTCCATCACCTCCGAAGTCGATTGGACCGGGAAGCAGGGGACACCCGCTGATTGCAGCTTCTCGTATAGCTCCGCTCGCGTCTGATCCTTCATCCATTCATGGACTAATACTTCGATTACGGCGGCGTTTTCTCGCCGTCCAGCGAACCCGGCATACTCTGTGTTGGTCGCCCATTCAGGACTGCCCATTACCTCGACGAGACTGGCCCACCAATGGTCGAGGGTGAAAGCCGCTGACACATGGCCGTCTTTGCACGGCCAAACCCAACTGAAGAAGGCTTTCTCTCTGGTTTCTGGGACGCTTCCAGGATCATAGGAGTGCATGGAAAAATTGCCGCGAATGTGGTTCGCGACTGACTCCAAAGCAGAGATGTCGACGTCCTGTCCGACGCCGTATTTCTCTCTATAGAAGAGGGCAATCATTGACGCAAGCGCAGCCGTCCAACCGGCCAACAGCATCGCCATGTTGCCTCGGCCTCTCAGTGGCGGCTCATTTGGCGGGTCAGTGACAGCGAATCCCGGAGTCTCCCAGCCCATGCCTCCCATGTGCCAAACAATTAAATCCGTTCCTTGATAGTCCTTGTAAGGACCGGAGTTTCCGAACGGCGTGACGCTGGCGCAGATCAGCAAGGGATGCGTCGTTTCCAGATACTCGTGGGATATTTCGAGCGCTTTAGCGTCAGCGGACGAGATGTCAGTGACGAAAAAATCAGCAGTTTCAAGAAGGCTGTCCAACCGCTGGCGGCCGTTCTCTGAATGGAGATCGATCGTAACGCCCCGCTTGTTGGCATTGAGGTAAAGGAACTGGCCGCTGGCCTCTGGGTCGGGCTCGCCGTTGGGAAAGGGGCCTGAATGCCGAAGCGCGTTGCCTTCGGGCGGCTCAATCTTGATGACATCTGCGCCGAGGTCAGCCAACGCTTTCGCGCACATCGCTCCGGAAATGCCTTCACTGTACTCGATGGCCACAAGGTCTGATAATGCGCCAGCCTGATCGCTGGAACCGACCATATCAGCTATGCCCGTTTGGGCATGTTTTTGTTTTCTTCGATCTGATCGGTGTCCCAGAATTTTGAGAATGCCAGCGCGCGCGGGCAGTGCCCGTACGCTTCTTCGATCTCCACGACAATACCCTGTTGCACTCTCGAGTTGTCATCCGGGTTGTTGACTTCGAGTTCGATCTCCAGGCGTTCCAATTCTTCTTTGTCGATCAACTTGACGCGCCCGTTTACTCGGACCGTCTCGCGGATTCCTGGAATGAAAAACACCATTCCGATCTGAGCGTTCTCAGACATATTGATGTAAGACTGGAACAGATTGTTTCCAGCGACGTCGGGTATCAAAAGGGTTGAGTCATCCAGAACTTTCACGAACCCTGGCAACCCGCCCTTAGGGGATGCGTCACAGCTGCCGTCAGACGCGCTGGTCGCCATCACCATCATCGGCGATTGCCTGATGAAATCCTTCACATTATCCAACAGGTAACCTTTGACCTTCGTAGCCGGTCTCTCTTTGGGGAACCCGAATTTGTTGGTGAAGGCGTTGTCGAATACGGATTCTATGTCAACGATGTCAACCATTGGTTACCTTTCTGCAGGGCTTTTTGAATTTGGAACATGCAATTGGTCAGACAATGCCAAGCAGAAGTTTACGCCAACTCCATCCCATAAGCAATCTGTCGGGTGAGAATGCCCTTGACAGCTTGCGCTCTGCGCATACAATTGCCGCACACTTTGAATGAGGATACGTTCATGACTACACCGGATTGGGACTCGGCGCGAGCGCAGTTCCCGACACTCCAGAAAAAGATTTATCTCAATAGTTGCTCTCTGGGGCTTTTGTCACGGCGGTCGCGGGACGCTCTGAACAAGTACATGGACCTGTGGGAAGAGAAGGGCGCTGCGGCGTGGTACGTTGAGTGGTTTGCGGAAATGGAGGACCTGCGAGAGCAGTTCGCTCGATTAATCAACGCCAGCGCGGACGAGATAGCCATCATGCCCAGCATATCAGCAACTCTGGCGGCTATTTCCTCCAGCATTGACCTTCAGGAAGGCGATCAGCTTGTCACCGGCGAGTTAGATTTTCCGACTGTCGCCCACGGATTTCACGCGAAAGCAAGGTCCGGTGTCGAAACCACAGTCGTGCGCTCCGACGACCGGGTCATGATCAGCCCGGAGCAGTTCGAGCAAGCGATTTCCGAGCGCACTCGTTTGGTCGCCACCAGCAGAGTCTATTTCACGAGCGGGTACATCCAGGACATCTCGACGATATGCGATGCGGCCCATAATGCGGGAGCGATAGCCTTCGTGGATGATTATCAGGCCACAGGACAGGTCCCTATAGATGTTCAAGAGGTAGAAGTCGACGTGTTGGTGTCTGGCGGTCTCAAGTGGTTGCTAGGAGGGCCGGGCATCACGTATATGTACGTGCGCCGTGACCTCATACCTGAGCTTGAGCCGTCGATCACGGGATGGTTCGGTCACCGCGATCAGTTCGCTTTCAATCCTCATGAGATGGTGTACAAAGACAGCGCTGGTCGTTTCGAGACCGGCACTCCATCTGTCTCAGCCATGTACACAGGAGCAGAAGGCCTGCGTATCGTCAACGAATTGGGAGCCGATGCTATCCGCCAGCGAACGTCGGAACTCACATCCAGACTGGTGTCGTCTCTGAGGGAGCGCGGGTTTGATCTTCGAGTCCCGCCGGATGACGAGCATCATGCCAGCATCACGATGATCGAATTGGACAATCCCGGCCCTGTGGTGGACAGATTAGCGGAGCGTGACATCATCGTGGATTTCAGGCCAGGCGCGCTCCGGGCGTCGCCGTACTTCTACAATACTCAGGAGGACATCGATATATTTGTCGATGCGCTCACAGAATTAACCAGGAAATGAATCCGATCAAACCTTCTGGTCTTCGTGAGAGCCGGGGTCGCCGGCAGGGCAGAACACGCCTAGAAGCCTGAGTGGCTCCGTTCCGGGGTTCTCCAGACAGTGGGAGGTTCCTGGCGACAAATAGACACAGGCCCCGGCCTTGATGTCCCGGGACTCATTTCCAATGTGGACGATGCCTTCGCCAGACAGGACGTAGATTACTTCTTCGTAAGTGTGGGTGTGGAATGGCGCCTGGCTTTTTTCGATGATCCCCATGAACTGAGTGAGATTCCTGCACCCGTAACGCGGGTCAATCATCAGTTTGAAATGCCTGTCGCCTCCGGCAGGAATCGACTTCTCCTCGGCCTCGTGGACTGTGATCTTGTGGTCGGATCGCAAGAATGCGTCAGCTTGAAACACAGGCGCTTGGCCCGGCTGGGGAGACACGATAGACACGAGGACGAGCTCATCCCGTCCCGAATTAACCACGTCGCACGTCTGGCCGGGCGGAATCAACATGCCGGTGTCCACAAGGAGGGCATGTCCGCGATTTTCGATGGTCGCGTCGCCTCTGCCACTGACGACGAACAAAACCTCTTCGGCATCGTCGTTGTGAAGCGCGATCTCACCGCCCTGGCGCATTGTAATGACCCGCTGAACAAGGTTTTGGCATCCAACGCTTCGATCGATTGTCGTGCGCGAGTACGCGCCCGAGCCCACAATAGTGATGTTGTCGAATTTAGTCGGATCGACGACGAACGCGCCATCCAGTTCAGGCATGTCGGACAATTAACCCGCCACGATAGCGATGACTCGGACCGGAGAACCGGAGCCACCTTCGATTTTGAGTGGTAGAGCGATGACGATTGCGCCGCTCTCAGGGAGTTTATCAAGATTGGTCAAGCTGGTCAGACCCATGTTGCCGGAGCCGTGCATGATGTTGTGGTTAGGGAACGGAGGGTCGAACGTCCCAGCCATGCCGGCGTCGGTGCCGACTGTCTCGACGCCTACTCCCAGGATGTCGCGTTCCTGAGTCAGGAACTCGGCGGCTTCCTTTGAAATGCCGGGAACGTGAGACATGCCTTCGGCGTCGGTGTTCTTGTAAGCGTCGGCGTCGGAGAATCGACTGGCCCATCCGGTGCCCTGCAGCACCCAAGCGCCTTTGGGGATTTGTCCGTTGCGGGTCTCCCAGTCCTGGAGGTGCCGAGGTTCCAAAAGAGCATCGGGATTGACGTCGCACTCGGTTACCATGTCGATTACCACGGCTGGTCCAATCAGGCCGGAGACGGGAATCTCATCGACGGTGCCTTTGTCGGCGCCGGACGCCCAGTGAGAGGGCGAGTCCAGATGGGTGCCTGTGTGCTCGCCGGTCTCGAAATTGTTCCAATACCAGAACGGGCCTCGGTCGTCGTATTTGGAAATCTCGTGTGACTTGTACTTGATCGTCTGTCCCCACTGCGGGGGTAGCTCAAGAATTGGCGTGTCTTCGTTGAGCAGTTGGGTGAGGTCGATCACCTGAAGACCGCCCCCCTGAACGCCAGAGATTAACGAATTCAAAAGCTCTTGCATCATTCAGACCTCAAATCTTTGATGTGTCGGGCGAACTCGAATCGGTTCTCCAACAGGCCAATGTCCATTGCGAAAGATGTTGGCCCCACAGCCTTGACCTTCGCCACCAGCACTGATAACTCATCTCTGTTGGCGGCTTCGTCATATGCCCCCTGGAATCCCTCGATGTCAGAATACAGTCCGGTGTTCTTCACGCCTGCCCCTTTGGCGACCAGCGCCAGGTCTGTTCCGGTGGAGGTTGCAGAAGGGAATCCGCCCACAGAAAGCAGGCTTTCGTTGTCGAATATGACATGGGTCAAGTTGTGGGGACTGTAACGGGCCATAGTGCTCAGCGTTCCCAGGTTCATCAGCACGGAGGCGTCGCCGTCCAGAACGACAATCTTCCTGCCAGGGAGGCAAAGCGCCAATCCCAGGCCTGCGGACGATGCCAAACCCATAGAGTGTTCCATGTAGAAAAATCCAGGCTGGTGCCCCAGGTTGTAAAGCTCCACCGCCACCGCGCCCATGTTGGTGACGACGAGCTTGTTTTTCAGGTCGTCGTAAATCGCTTCCAATGCGTCCGCGCGTTTCAACTTTTAATCCTCCCACATCAGATCGCGGGTCAGGAGCAACGCGACGGGTCTCATAGAGCTTTCAGCAAGAGTCTGGGCCTCTCGGATTTCCTTCTCGACTTTTGCCGGGTCAGATAGCAGGTGATACGGGATGCCCATGCTTTGAAGAATCGGCTCGGTGGACAGCCCGCCTTCGGTCTGCCACGGGTCGCGCTCACCCATATGTCCTCGGTAACTTATCAGCATCAACAGCGGAATCCGATAGAGTTGGGCAAGCGATACGATGCCATTAACCGACGCGAGGAATCCGTGGTTCTGCATAAGCATGACCGACTTGGCGCCAGCGAAATGCGCCCCGGCTGACACGCCGACTCCCTCTTCCTCTTTGTTCAGCCGCACCAACTTCATGTCCGGGTCGTCTTCACCCATCCGCACCAGATGGACGAGCCACGTTTCAGGAAGGGCGGACATCAATTCTACGCCCACGCTTTTCAGCGCGTCATAAATGATCTGAGAGTTGTCGACTGATACTGGCATCTGTGTGACTTCAGGAACTGATTTCGTTGGACGGGCGCCGGTGGAACAACGGGATTGTAAGGGAGTGGTTCAGGAGTGTCAACAGAGATTTTTCAAGCTGTATAATAGCTGTCGATGCCTACGTTGTATATCGTCTCAACCCCCATAGGTAACCTGGAAGACATCACTGTGCGCGCCCTGAGAGTGCTGGGAGAGGTCGGCCTCATTGCGGCAGAGGACACCCGCGTCACTCGTCGATTGCTGACGCGATATGATATCGACACTCCATTAACCAGCTACCACGAACACAACAAGCTGGCTAAGATTCCAGATCTGTTGGTCAGGCTTGAGGACATCGACATCGCGCTGGTCAGCGACGCAGGGACTCCGGGCGTCAACGACCCAGGCCAGGAATTGGTCATAGCAGCGGCGTCTAAAGGCCATGATGTGATTGGGATTCCGGGGGCGTCGGCGCTGACGACCGCAATTGCTGTATCTGGGATTGCGATGGAGGGATTCGTCTTTCTGGGATTCCTGCCCCGCAAGTCGGGAGAACGCCAGCGACTTTTGGAGTCAATGATCTCGGAACGCCGTGCGCTTGTGGCATTCGAGACTCCCCATCGCCTGAAATCGGCTCTCAAGGACGCGCAGGCGGTTCTAGGCGACCGAGAGATTGCAGTGTGTCGCGAACTTACAAAGCTCTACGAAGAGACCTATCGAGGCACGATCTCCGAGGCGTTGGAACACTTCGAAAATCCCAGAGGCGAGTTTACGCTCATAATCAGCGGAACCACTTCCGATGACGAGAACGCGCCCAAAGCAGACCCGCGCCCGTTGCTTGAAGAGCTGCACCGCCAGCGCGTCAGCGCCCGCGACGCGGTGGCCCAGACATCTGAGGCAACAGGCTTGGGCCGTCGCGAATTGTATCGAATCTGGGTCGAGCTAACAAAGGAGTCAGACTACCACCCGCCGGTGTAGCCGTTTTCCTCGGACACAACCCCAAACGCGCCCATCGGTATGCTAACATTAACTACCGAAAATCCCCTCGTCGGAGACCCGAGAAAATATGTCAGAATGCATTCTTGTCGCCGTGGCCTGGCCTTATGCCAACGGCCCGATTCATGTCGGCGGCGCAGCGGCTGTTTACCTGCCAGCCGACATCTTTGCCCGATACCACAGGCTCAAGGGAAACGATGTGGTTATGGTGTCAGGAAGTGACGCACACGGGACGCCTGTGACGATTGCCGCCGACGAGCGTGGCGTGACTCCAGAGGATGTGTACAGCGAGTATCAGACTGAATTTCTGGACGATTGGGAGCGTCTCGGCATCACCTTTGACCTGTTCACCACAACCCACACGGATAACCATGCAAAAGTCTCTCAAGATATGTTCTTGCGGCTGCTCGAGCAGGGATATATTTACAAAGACACGATGCAGCAGCCTTATTGCGAAACCGATAACCGATTCCTGCCAGACAGGTTCGTGTTAGGCACTTGTCCCAATTGCGGTTTCGAGGGCGCGCGCGGAGACCAGTGCGACAACTGCAGCAAATTGCTCGATCCGGAAGACTTGATCGATATGGTGTGTCGGATTTGCCATAATCCGCCGGTAATCAAAACCACCGAACACTTCTTCATGAAACTTAGCGCCTTTGAGGGTCGACTTTTAGAATGGGTTCGCCAGCAAGATCATTTCAAACCCAACGTCAAGAATTTTACGATCGGATATCTAGAAGGTGGACTGCACGACCGCGCCATAACACGGGATCTGAGTTGGGGCGTTCCGGTGCCGGTGGAGGGATACGAGGACAAGCGCATATACGTCTGGTTTGAGGCGGTTATCGGATACCTGTCTGCGACTATCGAGTGGGCCAAAAACATCGGCGAACCCGACCGGTGGAAGGATTTCTGGCAGGGAGATTCTAAATCGTACTACTTCATGGGCAAGGATAATATCCCATTCCACACCGTGATCTGGCCCGCGATGCTGATGGGTTATGGCGGGCTGAATCTGCCTTACGATTTGCCTGCTAACGATTACGTAAATCTGGAAGGGCAGAAGGTGTCTACCAGCCGTAACTGGGCGGTGTGGATTCCCGAATTTCTCGATCGGTACGATCCTGATCCTATTAGATACGCGCTTGCCGCCAACATGCCGGAGACCAGCGACTCCGACTTCTCATGGGCCGATTTCTTGCGTCGGAACAACAACGAGCTCGTGGCGACATATGGCAATCTGGTCCACCGTGTTCTGAGCATGGTCGGACGCAATTTCGACGGCAAAGTTCCCCAGCCCGGAGAACTGGACGACACCGCGAAAGAATTGCTGTCGGAAGCGCAACAGCGATTCGATGAAACAGAACAGAACTTGAGAGAGTGCCACTTCAGAGCCGCGCTCCAATCCGCGATGTTCCTGGCCCAGGCTGCCAACCGATACCTGGACGCCAAGGCTCCGTGGAAAGCCGTTAAAGGGGACATTGAGGACGCCGCCACGACGCTCTGGGTTGGGATGACGGTAATCAACTGTCTGAAGACGATATTCGATCCGTTCCTGCCGTTCAGTTCAGAGAAACTGCAAACAATGCTTGGACTTGAAGGGACGGTCCAGGATGAAGGTTGGGTCTGGTCTCAAAATGCCATTAAACCCGGCGCCGCTTTGCCCGTGCCTCAGCCGTTGTTCACCAAGCTGGACGATTCCATAATCGAAGAGGAGACCGCGCGCCTCGGCAAGTGAGTCGCGCGAAACCAGCCAATTGCAAACCACAGAAATCTACGAGCCAGTCGTCGAACAACTGGCGCGCGTTGAGGAGAGACTCAAGAGTCTCGTCAGGGTAAAATTCCCCCTGCTTTCCGAGTTATTAGGACATGTTTACGAGTCCTCGGGTAAGCGCGTTCGGCCTGCGATCACTCTATTGGCGTCCAATTTTCACCCTCATGACAGCACGAAAGTGGAAATAATGGCGAGCGCCGTTGAACTGCTTCATGTAGCGACTCTTATTCACGACGACACCGTCGACGACTCTGATTTTCGTCGTGGCAAAGCCACCATAAGCAACCTGTGGGGACGCAACATCGCGGTTCTCGTCGGAGATTACATATTTGCCTCTTCTGCCACATTTGTCTGCGACACTGAGCACATCGGCGTTATCAAAAGGTTCTCAGAGACCATCATGGAACTCTCCAGCGGAGAGTTGAGGGAACTTGCCGATTCATTCAATCCGAATCAAACGATGGAGAGTTATTACCAACGGATATACGATAAAACTGCATCTCTGTTCACAACTGCCGGTGAGACCGGCGCTATCCTGAGCGGCGCGCCCGTAGATCAATCTGACGCTCTTAAAGAGTACAGCCGGGAACTTGGCATGGCCTTCCAGATTGTGGATGATATTTTGGATTTTGAAGGCACGCCCGAAGAGGTCGGCAAGCCGATAGGCAGCGACCTGGCGCACGGCATACTCACTCTGCCTGCGCTCATCGCAATGCAAATGTACCCTAATGACAATCCAATACCGAAGTTCTTCGTAGATCGGGACGACCGGGACATGCTGTCCACGGCAGTTGACATGGTTCAGCAGCCTGTTGTAATCGATGCAGCGTTCGCGGTTGCGGAAGAGCGGTGCAGCGTCTCTCGCGAAGCGTTGCTGTCGCTTCCCAGGAACCCGTCTCGCGACTCGCTCGAAGAGCTTTTGAACTACGTCATCACTAGGCGAAATTGAGCGAGGCCAGGATTTATTGATCCTCGATGTCCCATGCCATCGCGCCGCCGATCACAGTATTATTTACCTGAATTTCAGTGAGTTCTGCTTGCTCAATTGTCGTGACGTCACGGTCGAGCAAAACCATATCCGCAAGCAGTCCCGGCTTGATTGCTCCCAAATGTGATTCCATCCGGCCCGCGAACGCCGAGCCTAGCGTGTATGCTTCCAGAGCATCGTGCAAGCAGATGGATTCATCAAACGCCACGACGTCGCCATCCTGCGACTTTCTGCTCACGGCGCTGTATATTCCGAGCATCGGATTCGGGTCGATCACTGGAGCGTCGGAGCCAAAAGCCAACATGGTTCCCGCTTTCCTCAATCCGCCTATGCGATACAGCCACGGTTGGTTGGCAGCGGCGGTCTCTGCCAGGTACCGCCGTCCGCTGGCGTAGACGAAGCCAGGCTGTGTGACCACGACTGCCCCAGATGCGACAACTTGTTCAAGTGTGACAGGTGGCATTTCGGAGCAGTGTTCAAGTCTATGGCGAAGCTGTGAGCCTGATGTTCTAGTCAAAGCAATCGCCTCTGCTCCAGCTGAAACAGCTTCAGATTCTACCGCGTGGATCGCCACCTGAAAGCCTTTGTTGTCCAGTTTTTTGACTGTCTCGTGGATTGCTGTCACGTCGGGAAACAGACTGCCCGAGGTTTTTGTCACCATTAATTTCGCGGCGCCGACTCTGAGGTTCATGTCTTTGGAGTCTCGTCCAACTCCAGATCGGAGAAACTTAGTTGTTGATTCCCCTCCGATCATGAGTGTCACACGCTGCGACAATGCGTCGTCGGATTTCAGCGCTACAAATGTTTCCCAACGCGAGATGGAGTTCGACGGTGTCGCATCCTGTAGCGCGGTGATCCCCAAAGAAGCCAATGCCTGACTCGCCTCCGCTACATCGGAGGCCAACTCTTGGATCGTGGGTGCTGGAATTTTGCCTTCCAGAAAATCGTCCATCTCCAGAAGCACGCCGTTGGGAGCGCCGGTGTTCAAATCACGAAGAATTGTCGATCCAGGAGGTTCCGGCGTCGAATCTGTGATGCCCGCCAAATCTAGAGCGCGACT
>DCAW01000119.1:0-385 GCA_002313895.1 Dehalococcoidia bacterium UBA1123 | reverse complement strand
TGATCGAGTTCCCATCGTGTGGGGTGGCGGCCTTCGAGAAGATCGAATTCGCTGTATCCGACAGCGCGAATCCACTGGCCTGACCTTGTGGATTTTGCGCGGTCCTCGATCGAGTTCTTGATGTCCAGTATCGACGAGACAGAGGACGGTCTGCAATCGACAGCCTGGAAACTGGCAGCGTATGCCAGAAAGTGGATGTGGGCGTCGTGAAAACCGGGAATGAGGGTCCGGCCCAAGCCATTGATGACGCGATTTGCCCCTGAGACCAACCCCTCCGAATCACGGTCTGAGCCGACCCAGGTGATGCGGTCGCCCGTGATTGCGACAGATTCGGCGACCGGGTGTTGATCGTCCATCGTCAACACCCGACAGTTCACGAACAGCA
>DCAW01000151.1 GCA_002313895.1 Dehalococcoidia bacterium UBA1123 | reverse complement strand
ACCATCGAAGATGTAATCGAGTTCACGAGCCATTTCAACTCTCACTTCGTAATAAGACGTGAAAGCTGGCTTGCCACTGAAATTGGCGCTCGTCCCTGTGATTGGCTCTCCCAACGACAGTGACAGCGCCCTCGGAACATCGTGATCTGGAACACGCAACCCTACCGTCGACGACCCGCCAGTGAGTTCGTCTGACACTCGATCCGACTTCGGAACCACGATGGTCAGCGGGCCGGGCCAGAACGTCGCCGCGAGCAACATTACTGCATCAGATGATGCGGCGATGCACTGCTCCATCATATCAATGGACCCCAGCAATAGCGGCAATGGGGATTTGGAGTTCCGGCCTTTTATGTCGAACACTTTCCCAATCGCCGATCGGTCGAATGCTCGAGCGGCCAGACCATAAACCGTGTCGGTAGGTATGGCGGCGACGCCACCCGCTTTCAATACTTGGACGGCTTCGACAATTAAGGGGTTTTGTGTGCTGTTGGTCACGAGAAGATCGCCTTTGCCGACAGGTGTCGTGTCTCTCGCTAGACAATGAATCCGGCGCGATTTGATACGGTCGCGAGTCTCGCGAACGACATCTGAGCGAACCTGATCGTATCGGTGGATCAAGTCAAAATCACTGCCGCTGAAGCGACCTTTTTTCGCTTGACCCGAGTATAGCACAGGCGCTAGCCTGAACTTGATTTCACTATGCCTGAAGACTCCAATTTAACCACCAATAGACGAATCGCCGCCAGCGATGACCTTGAGGTCTCCGCTTACCTGGAAATCGCCCAGGAATTGAGCGGCCAGCGACTGGATCAGAGCGAACCCATCGAGGCGCACCAAGAGACGCTGCTGGTGTTGGATTTCGGGTCTCAGTACTCCCGACTGATAGCCAGAAGGATTCGAGAGGCCCACGTCTACTGCGAAATCATACCCCACGACGCCCCGTGGGAAACTGTGGCGGATCTCAACCCGAAGGGCATCATCCTATCCGGAGGCCCGGCAAGCGTCTACGAAGATGATGCGCCTCTTGCACCCGCATGGGTGTTTGAATCCGGGTTGCCTGTGTTGGGTATCTGCTACGGAATGCAGGCGATGGTCCATCAACTTGGCGGCAAGGTTAATGCCGGCGCCAAACGAGAGTTTGGGCACGCTGTGATCCATCAAAATGCGACCGATTTCCCATTGTTCGATGGCCTGCCCGCGTCGATGCCGGTTTGGATGAGCCACGGCGACCAGGTGACAGAGCTTCCGCCGGGGTTTTCGGCGTTGGCGTTTTCAGATAACTCACCAATGGCAGTATTGGGTGATGACAACAAGAGAATCGGAATTCAGTTCCATCCTGAAGTCGTCCACACTCCGGAAGGCAAAGCGATCATCCAGAATTTCCTCTATGGAATTTGCGGATGTCATCAGCTTTGGACACCAGGGAATTTCGTGGCCGAAGCTATTGAGAGCATCCGCGCTCAGGTAGGAGACGGCAAAGTCATATGCGCTCTGTCCGGTGGCGTTGATTCCGCAGTGGCGGCTACTCTAGTTCACCGAGCCGTGGGCGACCAACTCACCTGCATTTTTGTCGACAATGGCCTGATGCGTCGTGAGGAGCCAGAGCGCGTGCGGGCGACTTTCGAGCGATATTTGAAGGTCAATTTAGCCTACGTTGACGCTGCAGAGCATTTTCTCGGAGCGCTCAAGGGGGTCGTTGACCCGGAACGCAAACGCAAGATCATCGGCGAGGAATTCATCCGAGTTTTTGAAGAAGAAGCTGCAAGACTGGGACAGGTTGACTTCCTCACACAAGGCACGCTCTACCCTGACGTGATCGAGAGCAAAACTAGTGAGAGCAAAGTCTCAGCCAAAATCAAGACCCACCACAACGTGGGCGGTCTTCCCGAGCACATGCGGCTGAGCCTCGTAGAGCCTCTCCGCTACCTGTTCAAGGACGAAGTGCGCGAAGTTGGCCTGGAGTTGGGACTGCCCGAAGAGATGGTGTTTCGACAACCCTTCCCTGGCCCAGGACTGGCAATCAGAGTTATGGGCGATGTCACGATAGAGAAACTGGAGACTCTGCGCGCGGCTGATTGGGTGGTAATGGACGAAGTGAAAGCCAACGATCTTTACCGGGAGTTATGGCAGTCATTCGCCGTGTTGACCGAGTCCCGAACGGTTGGGGTGTCTGGAGATTACCGCACTTACGATCATGTCGTCGCAATCCGGGCTGTCACCAGCGACGACGCAATGACAGCGGACTGGGCGCGATTGCCTTACGATGTTTTGGCTCGGATTTCAAACCGCATCGCCAACGAAGTTCCGAATGTGAACCGGGTCGTGTACGACATCACGAGCAAACCGCCCGGCACTATTGAGTGGGAATAGCAATTGGTCTACGACGACGAAATACTCATCGATGATGACATGAAAGCGGCGCTCGATAGCCACTTTCTGGCTATTGAGGGTGTGACTTCTGGGGATCAGTTCGGAGGCGTCAGCTACCTGCTGAACGGCCAGCCCTTCGCAATACTTATGGAAGGCGTTGTTGCTCTAAGATTGGCCCCTGAGATCATGCTGCGAGGTCTCACTCTGGCCGGCGTGTCGCCTTTCCGCCCCCCGTCTCTCGATAACCCGATCCGCGGATGGGTCCAGTTCGTGCTTCTACTGCCAGAGGACGTCCCCGAACTTGAAGGTTGGTTTCAGGCGGCGATGGATAACGTCAAATGAGAGTTCTGGTCGTCGGCAGCGGTTCCAGGGAACATGCCATTACCTGGAAGCTGGCCCAGAGTCCATCCAATCCCACGTTATTTGTGGCGCCGGGAAACGCTGGAACAGCGCAGATTGCGAAAAATGTCCCGATCGGCGCAGAGGATATCGACTCACTGATTGAATATGCGAAATCCAACGGCATCGACCTGACTGTCGTTGGTCCCGAAATGCCTTTGGCCTCCGGAATCGTGGACCGATTCAACGAAGCTGGATTTTTGGTTTTTGGTCCTACCCAACGCGCCGCCAGGATCGAAAGTAGCAAGATTTTCGCTAAACAGATCATGGCATCTGCCGGGGTGCCCACGGCCGCATCGCAACATTTCGATACCAGCGCGGACGCGATAAATTACATCGAGTCCGCCGAACCCCCATACGTAATCAAAGCTGACGGTCTGGCTGCCGGGAAAGGCGTGATCATGGCGCCTGAGCCGGCCGACGCCATCTCCGCAATTCAAGACATGATGGACAATAAAGCGTTTGGATCCTCTGGCGGAACGGCACTTGTTGAAGAGTGGATGACAGGGCAGGAAGTTAGCGTATTCGCCTTCGTCGATGGAGAATATGTTTCCCCCATGGTCGCCGCTTGCGATTACAAACGGATCGGCGACGAGGACACTGGTCTGAACACTGGAGGCATGGGAAGTTACAGTCCTCCGCCCTTCTGGAACGACGATCTGGACGAACAAGTGCGTCGCATCATCGTGGAGCCGGTAGTTAAAGAAATGGCCCGAATCGGCTCTTCTTACCTGGGAGTATTGTACGCTGGGCTGATGTTGACGGAATCCGGTCCAAAAGTGATCGAATTTAATTGCCGTCTTGGAGATCCGGAAACTCAAGTAATCCTGCCGAGACTTCAAAGCGATTTGCTGGAGATTTTCCACCGAGCTGCGCTGGGCGAGCTTAAACAAACAGACGTCGTGTGGAACGATCTGGCTTGTGTGGGGGTGGTATCTGCCTCAGCCGGCTATCCGGAGTCCTATGAAACTGGTTTCGAAATCTCCGGCCTGGATACCATTGACCCTTCGAGCATGGTGTTCCACGCAGGCACCAAACCCACAGCATCGTCTAACCCTGTGACCAGCGGCGGCCGAGTGTTGACTGTCACTGGCACCGGTAGCACACTGGCAGAAGCAACTGCCGTCGCATACGATAATACATCCCGCATAGTCTTCGAAGGCCGTTACCATCGAACAGACATCGCGGCAAATTTAGGAGATACTACTATGGCGCTAGTCGCTGTGCTCATGGGCAGCAGTTCCGACAAAGACGCAATGCAAGAAACTTCAGACGTGCTCGGTCAGATGGGAATTGAGCACGTAGTCGAGGTCATGTCCGCTCATCGCACTCCCGAAAAGGTCAAGGATTACGCAGAATCGGCCCGAGATCGGGGAATTGAACTAATTATCGCGGGAGCGGGCGGCTCCGCCGGTCTGCCTGGCGTTGTGGCGTCGTGGACCACTCTGCCCGTTATCGGCGTGCCTTTGCCAACCAGCGACCTCAAGGGCGTGGACGCTCTGTATGCTATCGCCCAGATGCCTCCAGGAATACCAGTGGCGTGCGTCGCGGTCGGCTCGTGGGGGGCCAGGAACGCGGCATTTCTCGCTGCTCAGATTCTGGGCATCAAACATCCTGAGATTCAGAAAAACTACGACCAATACAGGGATGGGTTGAAGTCCCGCTAACCAACCGGACCCTATTATTTCTTGAAAATCGAACCAGAGGAACGCAACATGATCGCGATTCGCGAAACAAGCTTGTCCAACCCGTTCCACAGTGGCAAGGTCCGGGACACATATACGGTCGATGGCAACACGCTGCTGATGGTGGCGACTGACCGCATTTCTGCGTTCGACGTTGTTCTGCCAACCGGCATTCCCGACAAGGGGGCGGTGTTGAATCAAATTTCAGCGTTTTGGTTCAGCCAGACTTCGCAATTGATTTCCAACCATTTGATCGCTTTGGCATCGGATCGCCCGGATCTGGATATCCCGCCGGAAATCGCGCGTATGGCAATGGTGGTCAAGAAAGCTCAGCGGCTCGATGTAGAATGCGTTGCTCGCGGTCACATTACCGGCTCCGCATGGTCAGAATACCGCAAGTCCGGCACTGTGCAGGGCCAATCCATGCCATCTGGCATGCGCGATGGTGACCCTTTCCCAGAAGTTCTGTTCACGCCGACGACGAAAGCTGAAATCGGCCACGACGAGAATATGTCGTTCGATGAAGTTATCGACATGGTGGGGACGGAAATCGCGAATCAACTTCGAGACAAAACAATCGAAGTATTTATGTATGCCCGCGACTACGCTGAATCCAAAGGCATCATCATCGCGGACACGAAAATGGAGTTTGGGCTGATAGACGATGAGCTTATTCTAATAGATGAGTTGCTAACGCCCGATTCGAGCCGGTTTTGGGACGTTGGCGAATACGAACCGGGCAAGTCCCAGGCAAGTTTTGACAAGCAACCAGTGCGTGATTGGCTGGACGAAGCAGGATGGGATCACGAACCGCCCGCTCCAATTCTGCCAGACAACGTAGTTGAGAAAACCCGTGAACGGTACATAGAAGCCTATTCCAAGTTGACAGGCGCGACCCTCAACTAGCACAATTTAGGGTCACATACTAATTAGAATACTTCCGCCAGCGCTCGACGTGTTGCAATTGCCATCGGGGCGCCAGAGCAAATATGCGGATGATCGAAAGCAGAGCGTGAAGCAATATGGCATCTGGAGCCAGAGGCAAAAACCGACCGTCTAGAACTCAAGTGCGCGCGGCGCGACGTTCTAGACGACAACGGCGTCGGCAATTTTTGCGGTGGGCAGCGGGGGGAGCCATTGGGCTTGTGGCATTTGCGTTCATCGTGTCGTTGTTCATCGGAGGCCTTCCTCTCGATAACATATTTGGCGGCAAAGATGCGCCTGACGGCCCTGGAGTCAGATACGATGAACAAGGGGCAGTCCACATAACTCCTGGCGAAGAACACGCCCCTTATAACTCTGTTCCGGCAACATCTGGTTGGCACTTGGCGCAGCCTTTAGCGCCCGCAAGATGGGGCATCCACGATACTCCACTGGCGGATGAAGTGTTGCTCCACAACCTGGAGCACGGATACGTCAACGTTCACTTCAACTGTCCAGATGGGTGCGAAGAGCTCGTGACGCAACTCTCGGAGATCGTGGACAAAACGACCGATCGCGGTGGCAAGATAATAATGAGTCCTTATTCTGGGATGGACACGGCGATCGCGCTGACCGCCTGGACCTTCCTCGATCAGTTTGACGTTTTCGACGAGGAGCGAGTGTCAGCTTTCATCGTTTCCCACGAAAGCTCTCCCAACGCTCCTGAAGCCACAGTGCCGCGCTAGATCCACTGATGTTTCTCGCCAAAATCTACATTCGGCTGAAACCCACTGTCAACGATCCACAGGGATTGACGATTCAGGGCGGCCTGAAGCAGCTAGGGTTCGATTCGGTCTCCAGTGTCCGCGCCGGAAAGTTCATGGAGATTTCCCTGGATGAGACGAACGAGGAACAGGCGCGAGCGCACGTTGCCGAAATGTGCGACAAACTGCTGGCAAACCCGATAATCGAAGAATACACATTCGAGTTAGAGCCAGGATAATCGCCGGCACCTTACTCGCTGATCGTCCCCTTCGTGCTTGGGACATCGCCGCCGCGTCTCGGATCCAACTCTAACGCCGCTTTGATTGAGCGAGCCAGGCTCTTGAACGTTGCCTCGGCCTTATGATGGTTGTTCACGCCGGATAGTATCCGGACGTGCAGGTTAAACTGACCCTCTCTGGCAAACGACTCAAGAAAGTGTCGGACGAGATCACCCGGCAATCCGCCCATGTCGCTGTCCCCTATTTCGCCCTCCATCACCGCATAGCCGCGCCCGCTGAAATCCACTGCTGTGAAAGCCAGAGTCTCGTCTAGCGGCACGAATGAGTGGGCCATTCGAGCGATGCCGCGACCGTCGCCCACCGCCTCACGGAGAGCCCGGCCCAGAGCGATGCCAGTGTCCTCAACAAGATGGTGCCATCCGACCTCGGTGTCGCCAGTAACTGTCACGGACAGATCAATCAAGCCGTGACGGGAGAGTTGGGCCAACAGATGCTCGAACATCCCATTTCCTGTGGATAGCTCGTAATTTCCCGTTCCGTCAATATTCAACTCGATGGTGATCTGTGTTTCGGCGGTGTTTCTGACGATCTTGCCAACCCTGTCAGTCACTTCAGAATCTCCTTGAGTGCCGCGATAAACGCGTCCGTTTGGTCTGGCGTGCCGATGGCGACTCTGAACGTGTCCTGCAGCCGTTCCGAGCCGAAATTGCGGACGAAGATGCCACGAGACGCCAGGGCTTCATAAACTCGACTGGCTTCTTCCGAATTCGCCAGCTGGCAAAGAATGAAATTTCCTTCAGAAGGCCAAGGAGTAATGCCCGGCATGTCCTCCAAGACAGCGTTCAGTCTGTCCCTCTCTGACACAATTTTCGCCACGTTGCCCAAAAGGGCGGGAGCGTCCTCTAACGACGCCAACAGAGCAGCCTCAGCCGCGACATTTACGTTGTAAGGCGACTTGATGTCGATAATGTGGTCGACCAACTCAGGACTCATGATGCCGTATCCAACCCGCAGTCCGGCCAATCCAGCCCACTTGCTCATTGTTCTCAAGACGACAAGGTTGTCGTGCTTGGGAACCAGATTGGCGACGGTCTGATTGCAAAATTCGTAATATGCTTCGTCGATTACAACCACGAGGCCTGTGTCCAACAGTTCTTCGACTTTCTGTTCGTTCACCAGGTTTCCGGTCGGATTGTTAGGTGAGCTTACGAAGATGATTTTCGTTTTTTCGTCCACGGAATCTCGAAGCGCATCCATGTCGATGTCGAACAACTCGTCGCGCTGAATAAGCTCTACGGTTCCGCCCGCAACCCTCGCGCAGAATGCATACATAGCGAATGTTGGGTCAAAATCGAGAATCCGATCCCCAGGCTCTATAAACAGCCTGAACAACAGGTCGATAAGCTCGTCGCTTCCCGCTCCTGCGATGATTGAGGGGACGTCGGCTCCAGTGTATTCGCTGAGGGCTTGCCTCATTTTCCTCTGTAGCGGGTCCGGGTAGATGTGAAGCGGAACGTTCGCCACCGCATCAGCCGCTGCTGGCGAGGGGCCATAGGGATTTTCATTCCCATTCAACTTGATGATCTCAGATTCAGGGATGCCTGCCTGTTGCGCCAAAAGTTCAGGCGGGTCTACAGGCGTGTAGGCTTGCACGTTGGCGAGGTGACCTCGGATTTTCTGCTCGATGTTTGACTGTGGCATTTCGGTCCCCCGTATGAACTTTCTAACGAATATTGCCCCATTGTATAACGGCTGGCGGGCGACCGCGACGTCTATATCAGCCGATTCAGCCTTGCGGGTCTCCCAGTATCTCCTTTCGAATCTCCGCCGCTTCAGCGTGAGCGGTCAATCCCTCTGCCCTGGCGATGGCGGAAGCTCCAGCAGCAATTTGATTGGACACTGCATTCGACAGCGCGACCACTGGCATGATCTTCACGAATGAATGGATTCCCAGACCTGAGTTGAACCTGGCTGTGCCGCCTGTTGGCATGACGTGACTTGGCCCCGCGACATAGTCGCCAAGCACTTCATGCGAAAACTCGCCCAAAAACACGATCCCAGCGTTCCTGACACTGCTCACCCATGACCAAGGGTCAGGCACCATAAGGCACAAATGTTCAGGAGCGAACCAGTTCGCAAGCTCCATCGCTTCATCCAACGAATCGACGATCGCGATGACGGCTCGATTCTCAATCGCCGGCCGCGCCACTGATTCTCGTGACAGCCGGGCCAGTCGAGTTTCAATTTCAAGATTAACTTGATCTGCCAACGCCTCTGATGTCGTGACCAACACGGGCCGTGCCAGCACATCATGTTCGGCCTGAGCCAGAAGGTCAGCGGCGCACAGCGTCGGGTTAGCTGTTTCATCCGCCACAATCAACGTTTCGGTGGGGCCGTAAAGGCCGTCGATTCCCACTTCTCCGTACACTTGTTTCTTCGCGAGAGTCACGAATATGTTTCCGGGTCCGCAAATGATGTCCACCGATGGAATCGTCTCTGTTCCATAAGTCATGGCCCCAATGGCCTGGGCGCCGCCGACGCCGAACACCCGATCAACGCCCGCGATGTCCGAAGCCACAAGCGTCACCGCTTCCGGTTTTCCGGTTGATGTTGGGGGCGTGCATACTAACACTTCCCGGACGCCGGCAACCTTCGCCGGAATCGCCGACATCAGCACAGTTGAAGGCAATGGCGCGGTTCCGCCAGGCACATACGCGCCAACCTTCTCACAAGGCACCACCAGCCCGCCATAGCCTTCGTCGAAACTCATCCAGCTTTCGGGTTTGGCTGAGCGATGATATTTCTCCACTCTCTCGGCGGACATTTCAAGGGCGTCTATGACCGACCGGTCTACAGCATCGTAGCTGGATTTGATCTCGGCTTTGGCGACCTCGAACTCGCCCAGTTCCACGCCCTCGATCGCCTTTGCCAATCGACGAATGGCCGAATCGCCCTCTGATTTCACGGAGGCGAGAATTTTTTCGACCGTTCGCTGGGGCGTCAATGGCTCTCCGAAAACTCTCTCAGTGGTTGCCTGAACATGGGCAGGCACAGTGTCAAGATTGATGCCGCGATCAACACTCAAAACGATCTTTGATTCTTCGATTCCACGCACGATCTTCAATCGAGATACTCCCCGACCGCATTCACCAGCGAATCAACGGCGCGGGTCTTGAAGTCATCCACCTTCTCGCGAGGCACAACATCGTAAATTCGCTCCAGAGATTCGGGAATCCTGTCGAGGAATTCCTCTACAAGTTCAATCGCGGGATGTTCTTCATCGCCTGCGGCAATTCTCCGGGCCATGAATCTGAGACGGTCCCAGGTGAACCCTCTGTTGACTACCTCGAACACCCAATCGCGCCACTTCGATAAAGACCCCAGTTCCAAAAAATCAACGTGCACCCGCTCTGGAGCGAACTCGACGTTTTCCAGCCACCCGCCGACTCGTTGCCACACCTCTCGATCAAGGTCGAGTTGCAACGCTCGGTCTAGCAGCCTGCCTGTGGTGGCATCCTCAAACACATCTCGATTGCCAAAATACGGCCTGAACAAGTGGAATATGTACGTTTCATCGGCGAGCAGATGCGTGATGTAACCGGCAACGAACGCGCGAGTCGGGCCGTCCAAGCCATCGATATCCCGAAGTTCTGGGTGGGCGCGAAACATTCCCGCTACGCCGGTTCCAACGTGCTGAAAATCAAGGTCGGTGAAATGATAAAGCTCTCTGCTTTGTCGGGTGATTACCCGAATATCAGGGGATGTTGACCCCAGCAAATAATACCCAAGATGGGCCTCCAGGTTGGGGTGCTGGAGGACATCAGCTGTTTGCATCGCGAGGCTTATGTGGGCGGGAAGATTGGGCAAATTCTCTAACTCTTCCGCTCGACCCCGTTCGCGGTCAGGCGCTCATAAGCCTTGTGCGACGAGTCGAACACATAATTGGGTTGCGAGACAGTTACGCTGGTTCCGCCAACGCTTCGAAGTTGTTCAACTGCGGCGAGCAATCGGGACTGCTCGACTATGACCGTCACCGCAAACCAACCTTCTGCGTCCTGGGTATAAACTTTGGATATCGTCGGCCCCCTCAACCCTGAAATATCTGCATGGTCGAGAACATAACCGGCCACATCTTCCGCGGTATCTCCCTTCATGTTCGCGGTGACGCTGTAGAGTTTCCTCGCCGCCAGGTGCGCTTCGATCATGTCAGTTAGTGAACGGGCTCGTTCCAATTGAGCGTCGTCCTTGCCGTGCCGAAGACGACGCCCAACCAGGCACGCCTGAGACGCGATTAACGTACCGCCATCGATCTGTTTCAGATGGTTCGCTCTCATCGTCGTGCCGCTCTCGGTGATGTCGGCAATTATGTCCGCAAATCCCATAGCTGGCGCAACTTCAAGCGTCCCGCTGGACTGGACGAGGGAAAAATAGTTCACGCCGCTCGCCAGTAGGTGGCGCTCGACGAGTCGAGGGTATTTCGTTGCAATCTTGAGATCGCTTCCTTCGGCTCTGAACTCCATCGACAGTTCAGAAATATCGGCAATGGAGGTGACATCCACCCAAGCGTCTGGGACCCCCAGGACTAGCTGACTCCTGCCGAATCCCAGCTCGATAATCACTCGGGTTTCGCCATCTACGCGGCGACTTTCCAGAAATCTGTCCTTGCCAACAATTCCGAGGTCTGCGCTTCCTTCGTCGATTTTTTGTGTGATGTCAGAGCCACGTTGAAAGCTGACGGCCACACCTGGCAAAGCGGGAATTTCAGCGGTGTATGTCCGTGAATTGGTCCGTAACACGCCGAGGCCACACGCTCGCAGAAGGTCGAGCGCCGGTTGGGCCAGCGCTCCGCTGCTGGGTATCGAAAGCCGAAGAGGCGAATTGATGTCCACGCTAACCTTTCTCCGCGGTCAAGTTCGAGGATTTGGATTCATCATTCAGCGCGTCGATAATCTGTTCGATGTTGAATGCAAACCCCAACGCGGGCATGTCCTGTACGCCTCCAAGTGACTTGACCAGGCCATCGTATCGACCGCCGCCGCCGATGGGCGCCTTGCCGGCGTTAGTGTTCATTTGGACCTCGAAAACCAACCCGGTGTAATAGGCGATTCCTCGGGCGAAAGACAGATCAACCGTCACGGCATCCATCGGAAACCCGTCGCCGTTTAGGCGTTCCATGACGCTGTGCAAGTTTTGAGTGATCGTCGGGTTAACACCGGCATCCGCCAACGCCGTCCGTGCGGATTCGACGACAGCGCCCGCTTCGCCCTTCAGTTGAGCCAAGTTGCGAGATATTTCGACAGCGTTCAGGAACGATTCAGGATCTGTGGCATCCCTGGTCTTCCGCATCAACCTGTCAAGAATCTTTTCAGGAGAACGTCTACCTATGGGAACGCCAATCGACTCGCGCAGGAGCGTCCGGGTAGTCTCGTCCAACTGAACAGTTCCGTTGGTGTCAGACATCGGAACGGACCTGTCCCCTGATGTCACCAGTCCAGAGGCCTGCGCCTGGTCGAGCAAATCGTTCAGGTTTCGAGTCTCGTCAGCGATTCGTTCCATGTTGGATGCGACATACATTCTCACAGGTTCAGACAGACCGAACGATCTCAGCGTCTCATGCATAAGCCCCAGGTGTCCGATCCTGAAAGAATACCTCTCAATCTTGGCGGCCTGCACACATTCCAAAGCCAATCCGAGAATTTCAGCGTCGGCAGAAGGTTCAGCTGCTCCAACAAGTTCAGCTCCGACCTGGGTCATTTGACGAAAAGCGCCGTCGCCGTAACGGAACACCGGTCCTGAGTAAGCCCGTCGATGTGGTCTCGTCCCCGGTTGAGGGCTCTCGATCAAGTTCCGAATAACTGACGAGGTGAATTCTGGCCTCAAACTCACCTTCACTCCGCCAGGATCGGTGAATGAGTACAGGCTGCTGTTGATTTCGCCACCAGACTTGCGGGCGAACAGGTCTGCCCTCTCGAGAACCGGAGTTTCGATCCGTTCATAGTCAGCGGCTGATAAAGCAGAACTCATCGCCGATTCCAGAGAATTGGCCAGGGCCAGATCATTTCCGGAAAGGTCTCGCGTGCCTGCCAGTTTTTTCACAGTGTCAAGATTCAATCCAATAAAACCTCAGTGGTGTGAATTTTACATGACGCTTCAACTGGCATCAACGAAGATACAGCCCGCAAACCGGGGCAGGACGCAAAAATCAGAAAATTCGACCGATAATCAGGCGCGCCCGCAGGCGGATCATTCGGATTATTGAGCCAGATTCCAATCAAAATTCGCCACCAATCCATGCTCAAGCAACGGGACCACAAAGAAACCGGAGTCGGCTTGACGCCGTAGTCAGTTTATAACATAATTCAGGAGGCGCCAGCCTAATGGAGGTCCAGAACGAGTTGTATCGCAGAGAGTTGCTTAAGGGAAGCACCGAAACGCTTTTGCTCTCTCTCTTGGCCACTGAAGCTATGTATGGCTACCAGTTGGTTAAGGAGATGGACAACCGAAGCAGCGGATATTTCCGTTTCAAAGAGGGCACGCTCTACCCCGCGCTGCATCGTCTTGAAAGAGACGAGATGGTCGAGGGAAAGTGGGAAGACTCTCCCAGTGGCCAGGCTCGCCGGTACTATTATATTACCGGTCTGGGACGCGCTCGGCTCGAATCTATGCTCCAGGAATGGAGCAAGTTCACAGAAGCGGTTGACCTTGTTGCGCGACCAGAGAATATCTAGACGGGGGTTTCGGGATTCCAAATGGCGTCCCAATTGCGCGGGTATCTGAAAACTTTGGAAAAGCGGCTTCATCTCGATCCTGGCGAACGAGACAAGATTCTCGTTGAGCTAGAGACGCATATCGAAGACCGCACCCAGGACCTGATCGACGAAGGCAAATCCTCTGACGAGGCGGTTCAGGATGCGCTTAGTGGGCTTGGTTCGTATCGGGCGCTCGCAGGCCAGTTCTACGAAGTCCACTCCCGAGGCTCCTGGCACCATACCGCCCTCGCGGTGCTGCCACACATCCTACTTGCTTTCACTTACGCATTCCATCTTTGGAAAAATCCTGTGTGGGTCGGCGCGATGCTGACTATCGCGATAGGAACGAGCGTCGTTGGCTGGCGCAAAGGTCGGCCCCGTTGGACGTACCCCTGGCTCGGCTATTCGTTGGTCGCCCCAATAGTGTCTTGGGGCCTTGCGATGAGCGCGGTAGGCTACGGGGCCTGGGTAGTTCTCACTCAAGGAACGCTGCCTCTTAGCATCCCGATTTACATTGCGTCGTTTGTTTATATCGGATTTTCGCTTTGGATCGTGATTAGATTCGTCTCTAGAGTCGCCCGCCCCGACTGGGTGATGGCGTCGCTGGCCGTTCTGCCGATGCCGTTTTTAGCCTACTGGTTCTTCTTCTTTTACAATTGGGGATTCGCTGAAAGCGAAAACGTGAGGCAACTTCGTGAGGTTGACTCCAGCGCAGCCATCGTGTTCATCATTATCGCTGTCGCGACTGCAGTTTTCTACCGTATCGGCAAACGCCTGATCAGAGTGGCGTTGCTGCTCATCACGACGCCATCTTTGATAATTCTGGCATGGATGAGCGTTCAGGGCGGTCGCGGATACATGGGGGTATTTGTGTTCGTTGTGATGTCCATGGCAGTGCTTCTCAGCCCAGCGCTGTTCGACTTGAAGGACAATCGCGAGGAACTGGCAGAGTACGTATTTGGCGCCGACCAGAAGAGCGGCCTCCCCGAATCCGCCGAATAGATAGAGGTTTCGACATCACTCAACGAACCGCTCGGCGCGGAAACTCTGTGTCCATTGTGGCGGATAGTGCAGCATCTCTGCCTGCCAGTGTTCTGAGCGACCCGAAGCTCCACGTCGTTCCCATGACTTTGACCATCAACAACCAGGAATTTATCGACGGCGTCGATATTTCAGTCGCTGATTTTTATGCGTTGTTGAAGCAATCCCCAGGCGGCGCAACCACATCGGCCCCGTCGCCGGCCGCCTTCGTCCGAGGATTTGAAGCCGCCGCCCGAGAGTCGGACTCGATACTCTGTATCGTGGTCGCAGCCCATTTCAGCGCGACAGCGGATTCGGCGCGCACAGCTTCCGAGCAATTTTTGCTGACGCATCCTGACTGCAACATCACGATCATGGATTCCGAATCCGCAGCTGGCGGCGAAGGTCTTATCGCAATGGGGGCGCTGGATCAAGCGCGAAATGGCGGGAGCCTCACAGAGACGTTGGCGTTGGCAAAAAGTATCAAGGAACGGGTGAGACTGTTGGCATTCGTGGACACACTGTACTACCTATGGAAAGGAGGCCGGGTGCCCCGAATCGCCCATTTAGGAGCTTCACTGCTGAAACTGAAACCGACATTTGAACTGCGACACTCTAACATCGAGAATCTTGGGCGACCACGAACAGTGAAAAAGGCAATGACCAAGATTATTGACCTGATGGCGGAGCGCATTGATGGAGCTCGAATCCACGTTTCAATCAACCATGCTGCATCAGCGGAGAACGCAGCACTGCTGAGTCAGCGCATTTCTGAAGAGTTCGAGTGCGTCGATTCCTATGTGACAGAGTTTACTCCGGTCATGGGGGCCCACATCGGACCCGGCATGCTCGGCGTCGCGTTCTGGGCTGAATGACTCGGAATATGAACTGCTTAAAGATCGGCCAGTGTTTCGTCGGCGGCCTTGAGCGTCCGGGCGATATCTTCCTCAGTGTGTTCTGTTGAGGTAAACCAGATTCCTCGTCCGATAAGTCGGATTCCGCGCTCCAGCATCCCTTCGCAAAATCTTGCGTATGCTTCCTGGTCAACCGACATTGCGTGCTCGCGATAGTCGGTGATCTCAGATGCATCAGTGAAGCTCATGTGAAACACGGGACCGGGTCCCTGGAACAGCGCTGGTATCTCGTGTTTGCGAGTCAACTCCTCCAATCCCTGCATCAACGCCCTTCCCGACTCCTTCAATGTATTCAAAGCCCCAAGTTCTGGGTCTTGAAGTCTCAAGAGGCATGCCTCTGCCGCGGCCATAGATATATTGTTCCCGTTCACCGTCCCGCCGTGCAGAACCGACGCGTCGGCTACCAGAGACATAATCTCGTGTTTTCCGGCGAACATCGCCAGTGGAAAGCCTCCAGCCATTGCTTTGGCATAGGTGGACAGGTCTGGTGTCACGCCGAACAATTCCTGAGCGCCGCCCAGAGCCACTCGGAATCCTGTTATGACTTCATCAAAGATTAGAACGATGCCCCGCTCATCGCAGACACGCCTCAGACCTTCAAGATACCTAGGTTTCGGCATGATGCAGTTGGCGTTGCACATGATCGGTTCCGTGATGATCGCCGCAATATCTGCCCCTTGTTCTTCCACGACATGCCCAACTGCGTCGATGTCGTTCCACGGAAGAATGATCAGATCATCAGCGACGTTGGGATCGATCCCAGCGGACATTGGAACAGCGGTGGGGTTATCCAAGGGTCCCATCCGATCCAGAGAAGCTAGCGTGCTGAAACTGGTGGAATCTGCCCAACCGTGATAGTGGCCTTCAAATTTAATGAACTTGTTCCTGCCGGTGAACGCCCGAGCCAATCGTAGAACAGCCTGCACAACCTCGGTGCCGGAACTGGCATATCTCACGAGTTCCGCGCCTGGAATAATAGCCTGAATCATCTCAGAAACTCTGATCTCGGTCTCGTGCTGGCCAGCGTAAGTTATGCCTTTTTGCATCGCCTGGGTGACGGCGTCGATCGCGAATCTGGGTGAGTGCCCGAATATATCCGGTCCCTGTCCCAGCATGTAATCCACATAGTCGTTGCCGTCGACGTCGAGCAAATGCGAGCCTTCGCCTCGCTCGAAAAACAGCGGCGTTGGTTTCTCGCCCAGCCTGATGTTGCTGCTCACCCCTCCGGCCAATGAACGAGCCGAACGTTCATGCAGTTGCCTGCTTTTCTCGAAACTCATCTGCGCTCCTAGTGCTTTGACGGCGCAACACCGAAGTGAATACCTTTATCAAGGCGAATCAATTCTAACACCGAGGACGCAACATATCACCCATCGCGAGACGTTGAGCGCAGGCTCCCGTATCTACACCATTTCGATACTGAGAACCGACCCTCTTTCGGGTTGTCGCTACACTGTCGAATTGATAATGTGATTTGCAAGGACGTAAAGTCGACACTTAATCGGGTCCAAATCGCGCATTCAAAGGGTGAGTAAGGTCCGATAGATGAAGTCGTTTCTCAAGGGACTGCTAGAGATGGCGGTTGTCGGATTGGTGGTGTTTCTGACGCTCACGTAAGGCGTCCAGAACATTCGGGTCTCCGGATCAAGCATGGAACCTACCCTTCACGACGCTGATTATCTCCGCGCGAACAAACTAATCTATCTGAGGTTCAATCCCGAAAGTCTCAAGAAATGGCTGCCTTTCATCAACGTCGAAGGAGAGGCACCGGTGTTTGCGTGTCATCCGCCGAGCCAGAGTGACCTGGTGATTTTCAGCCGCGAAAATCCTGCGACCGGCTACTTTGTGAAACGCGTCGTTGGAGAGGCAGGGGACTTAGTAAAGATTCGTAGAGGGCAGATCTTCA
>DCAW01000054.1:28544-38742 GCA_002313895.1 Dehalococcoidia bacterium UBA1123 | reverse complement strand
AACAACATTCGCCTGTGGGACCCACGGCCATTGGCCGACGTTTACAGGCAGATACAGGCAATCCGACCTTACTACGACTTCATAGACGCAGATATGGACCGCTACACCCTGGGGGGTGAGTACCGTCAGGTTGCGGTTTCAGCTCGCGAAATCGCGCCCGAAGGTTTGTCAGCCGAGTCACAGACTTGGGTTAACAACAAGCTGGTCTATACACACGGTATGGGGATCGCGATGAGTCCAGTAACCGATTTTACCCCGGAGGGCAGGCCGACGTTCTTCGCCAAGGATATACCCAACGACGGGACGATACCCGTTGGAATCGAGGGCTCAATCGGCGGGCCTGATTTGGTCGTCGAGAATCCGCGTATCTACTATGGCGAAAACACGTTACATCACATTGTGGCAAATTCCGCGACCGAAGAACTTGACTACCAGACGTCTGGCGACGACTTGATACGCAATAGATACGATGGAACTGGCGGCGTTCGGATGAATTCGATATTCCGTAAGTTGGCCTACACTTGGCAAGTTGGCGACTTCAACTTGTTGATCAGCAATCAGATTACCGGCGATAGTCGACTCCAGTATCGCCGGTCAATTGAGGAACGTATCGCGACGGTTGCGCCTTTCCTCATCTTGGACGCCGACCCGTATATCGTCGTCGAAAACGGAAAGCTGACCTGGTTACAGGATGCTTACACCGCGACCGACATGTTCCCTTACTCGGACCCTTCGGGTGACATCGAAACCGGAACGTTCAACTATATGCGAAATAGCGTCAAAATCACGATGGACGCTTATAACGGCGACCTGACGTTCTACATTTGGGACACGACCGACCCGATCATCCAGACCTACGCCAAGATTTTCCCAGACCTGTTCACCGACGGCTCTGAGATGTCCGCGGTTCTGCGAGAGCATGTCCGTTACCCACTGGATTTTTTCGCGGTACAAGCGGAAAAATATATCAAGTATCATATGCAGGATCCGCAGAACTTCTACAACAATGTTGACTTGTGGGAAACGCCCAACGAGAAATTCGGCCAGTCGGACATGTTCCAGCCAGTCCGCCCGTACTACGTAATAATGAAACTCCCTGGCGAGGAGAAAGAGGAGTTCGTTCTCCTATTCCCCTACACTCCGAGTCAGCGCAAGAACCTCATAGGTTGGATGGCCGCGCGCAGTGATGGAGAGCATTACGGCAAGCTCCTCGCGTTCAATTTCCCGAAAGACCTGAATGTGGACGGCCCCGAGCAGGTTGAGGCCAGAATCGACAACGACCAGGACATCTCTGCTTGGTTTACATTGAGATGCTCGGCTGGTTCGGTGTGTATACGTGGCAACCTCTTGGTCATACCTATCGGCAACGGTCTTCTGTACGCCGAGCCTGTATACATCAGGGCCGAGGGTGTCAACTTCCCTGAATTGAAGCGCGTCATTCTCAGCACAGCCGACAAGGTCGTGATGGAAGACTCGCTGGGACTGGCGCTGGCGGAGCTAACCGGCGATCGATCGTTCGCCGCAGGCAGCGGCGATTCGCCATCATCGGCAGGGCCAACCACGACGACTCCTGGCGCAACGACGCCAGCAAGCTCCGATACGGTCGAGGGTCAGATAGGGAACGTTTCAGATGCGTTGGACAGCATTAAATTAGATATCGAAACATTGGAAGAGGCGCTTGAACGCCTGAAAGAACTCACCGGAGGGCAATAATATGACCACAGAATGGATGGATAAAGAAAGCAAATACTACATGTTCGTTGTGCGCCGCCAGCCGGTTGTCATCGCGCGCGGCGAAGGCACTCGGGTATGGGACGTTGAAGACAAAGAGTACCTGGACTTCACGTCGGGTTGGGCTGTAAACAATGTCGGACACGCCAACTCGGTCGTCGCGGACGCTATCGCAAAACAGGCGCGCACACTGCTTCAGACATCGAACCAGTTCTACACCATTCCTCAGCTTCAATTGGCGGAGATTCTGGTGGAGAACAGCGCTTTGGACAAGGTGTTCTTCTGCAACAGCGGCGCCGAAGCCAACGAAGGGGCGATGAAGCTGGCCCGCCGGTATGGCGCTCAGAAACGCAACGGCGCGTTTGAGATTGTCACAGCGCTCAATTCGTTCCACGGGAGAACTATGGCGAACGTGTCAGCCACTGGACAGCCGCACTACCAGGAGCTATTTCAGCCAATCCCTCCGGGATTCTCCCATGTGCCATTCGATGACATAGAAGCGCTGAAAGGCGCCATCACGGACCGCACAGTCGCCGTGATGCTGGAACCCGTGCAGGCCGAAGGCGGAGTTAATATTCCATCTGAGGGCTATCTTCAGAATGTTCGGGACTTTTGCGACGAGAACGAGCTGCTTTTGATCTTTGACGAAGTGCAAACCGGGATCGGACGTCTGGGCACGTTGTTCGGCTATCAGTCATTCGGCGTTGAACCCGATATCATGACCCTCGCCAAAGGCCTCGGCGGCGGCGTGCCAATCGGCGCGTTCATGGCTACGGACGAAGCGATGGCCTTCCAACCCGGAGATCACGGTTCCACGTTCGGCGGCAATGCGCTGACCTGCGCTGCTGCCTACGCTTCTACCAAATTTATCCTCGACAACGATGTGGTCGACAACGCTGCTACTGTTGGAGCGTACCTCGGCCAGGGACTGAACGACCTGATGTCCCGCTACGACTTCATCACTGAAGTCAGGGGCATGGGCTGCCTTTGGGCAATGCTCTTCGATTCGGACATTACTCCTGCTGTCGTGGGCGCCTGCAACGACGCTGGCATACTTCTGAACCCGCTCAGGCCTAACGCTGTTCGCCTCATGCCTCCTCTAACCGTCACTAAAGAGGAGATTGATGAGGCGTTGGAGAGGCTGGAGACTGGCATCAAGGTCGCGACGGCTTAACCCACTGATGGTCAAGAGCGTGTCCACTGGTGATTGAACTGTCGGTGGACACGCCGCATCACGCCCGTGAAAGGGAATCAAAATTGAATTGGCGCGAGTTGCAAGAAAAGGGCGTGACGCTGGTCGGCGGGGCCGTATCAGGCGGTCTCGATAGTTGCACTGTGACACACTGGCTGCGGAGCAAAGGGTTCCGCGTGCAAGGATTCACAGTTGATCTGGGCCAGCCCGATGAGGAAAATCTGGACGCGATCACTGATAGGATGATCGCCTGCGGCGCCGAGGATTCGATTATCATTCCTGGTCGAGGGCCGCTGGCAGAAGCAGGGCTGAAAGTCATCCAATCCCAAGCCCGCTATGAGGGCGGTTATTGGAACACAACCGGCATAGCCAGACCGGTCACTGTAGCAGCCATACTTCCTGAAATGTCGAAGCGCGATGTCGGAACGCTGTTTCATGGAGCCACCGGTCGCGGCAATGACCAGGTGAGGTTTCAACTGGCGACCAACATGCTAAACCCCGACATGGAAGTCTACGCCCCGTGGCGCGACCCAGAATTTATAGCTGAATTTCCGGGCCGTCAACAGATGCTGGACTACTGTGAAGCCAACTCTCTGCCGATCCGGCCTGCAAGAGAGTCTCGTTACTCCACCGATGCGAACTTTCTGGGCCTGACGCATGAAGCTGGCGATCTTGAGGACGTCACCATCTCGCCAACCTTTGTTGAACCGGGAATGGGCGTCTGGCCGTGGGATGCCCCAAACCAGACCCAGGTGGTCACGATTCGCTGGGAATTCGGAGTGCCGGTGTCAATCGACGGTAATGCGCTGGGACTGGAAGAGATTTTCGAGACCGCCAACTCCATTGGCGGCAAACACGGTGTCGGAATCGGCGACCATGTCGTCGAAAATCGATTCGTCGGCGTCAAGTCGCGAGGAATCTATGAAGCCCCTGCGATGGAGCTATTGGGGAGCAGCTACGAGTTCCTGCTCCAGTTTGTTCTGGACCGTCGAGCGCGGGAGTTTTTTGACTACACATCTGGCGTCATCAGCCTTCAGATATATCAAGGCTACTGGCTAGACTTGGCAACTCGATCCGCTCTGGCCGCTCTTGAGCCAATCACCAGACTCGTCACCGGAACCATCTCTGTGCGGCTCCACAAAGGCAAGGTATTTTTCGACACCGCCGAGGACACTCAGGAAGCGATGCCCCACTCACTGTACACCGACGACAGTTCGATGGAGGCAATGGGGACATACGACCACACAGACGCCGAAGGCTTCGTCAAAGTGCTGGGAATCTCTGCGAAGAACCTCGCCAATCGACAGCTAGGCTCCTGATTCGGTATCTCTCTCTGCAAAAGGACATCTGATGACAATGGCATCCATTCCCGCCGCCCTCGAGGAGATAACACCGTCGTGGCTGACGGGCGCATTGGCGCCACAACTTGCTTCAGAAAGCGTCACCGTGACTAATGTTGAATCAGACCCCATCGCGCTGGGTGTAGGGTTCGCGGGAGGTTTAGGCCGATTATCAGTTGAGTATGACCGTGACTCAGAGTCCGCCCCCAAAACATTGATCGCGAAATTGCCTTCGGCCCATGCGCCTACCAGGAATTTGCTGACCACCCTCGGGGTATACGAACGAGAAGTCCGGTTTTACCAAAGCGTGGCCTCTGAGATACCGATGCGAACGCCAAAATGCTTTGTGGCTTCGTTCGATTCTGAGTCAAAGGGGTTCATTCTGCTGCTCGAAGACTTGGGAGCGATGCGTTCACCAGACCAGACTGTCGGTTGCGCAGTCGATGACGCCAAACTCGCAGTCGAGACATTGGCAAAACTCCATGGGTCCATTTGGAACAGTCCGCTGTTGGGAGAATGGAACTGGGCGCCAAAATGGGATGCAGGGGCTGAAGTGTTCGCCAGTAGCTTTCCTGGTTGGTGGGCCAGATTACAACAGAATTTTCCATCCGCTATTTCAGACGAATTTCGAAAAACGGCTGAGATGGTCACGCCTCACGTAGCGTCGATCAAATCAAGGTTATCGCGGCGCCCTGTCACGCTGTGCCATGGCGATTATCGCCTCGCCAATATGTTTTTCGACGACACTGATAAAGCGAGCCCGTTGGTCGTATTCGATTGGCAAGCAGTGAGGGTTGGCCGCGCTCCATACGATCTGGCATACTTCCTCGGCGGATCGATGACGGTCGAAGACCGGCGCGCGCACGAACGTCAACTGAAGGCGACATATTACGCTAGCCTGATTCAAGCCGGAGTGACCAACTATTCGGAGCATGAGTTTGAAGAGGATTACGGCTACGCGCTTTTAGACCTCGTCAGCTTCACCGCATTGGTCGGCGGCAATTTGAGCTTCGATAATGAGCAAGCACAGAATCTCATGATAGGATTAATCAGCCGAGTTGCCGATACACTATCTTACGTTGACGCTGAACGTTTGATTGCCAATCTCCCGTGAGATATTTGAATTGATCAAATTTGTGGCCTAGTAACATCTGGTCAACCCGACAATATCATAATTCGAATATTGGGGTTCCGCTAAATGAACGTATCGACTGACCCAGATGTCAGAACCCAGATCGTCGCCACTGTGCGCGATTTCGTCAAAAACGAAGTCGCGCCTATCGCCCGACAATACGACGACGAGGACCTCTATCCTCATCACCTCATAGACCCCATGCGGGAAATGGGCTTGTTCGGCATAACTATTCCCGAAGAATTTGGCGGGTTAGGCCTCGACCATACAACCTTCGCCATGATCTTCGAAGAGTTGAGCAAAGGCTGGATGAGCGTCAGTGGCATTATCGGGACGCATCATGTCATGGCTCATATCGTCGCCGGTTACGGCACACAAGATCAAAAAGAGAGCATACTGCCGCGCCTCGCCACCGGGGAACTTCGAGGCGCCCTGGGACTCACGGAGCCGGAGGCTGGAAGCGACGTTCAAAACATTCAGACCACTGCGGTTCGGGACGGTGAGGAATATGTGCTGAATGGCAGCAAAATGTTTATAACTAACGCCGAAAATGGAAACGCCCTTGCTGTTCTCGCCAAAACCGATCCCGACTCGGAGCCTCGACACCGAGGAATGAGTTGCTTTATCGTCGAGAAACCAGCGACTGGTCTCAAGATCGGCCAACATCTCGACAAACTGGGATACAGAGGACTGGACTCCGCGGAAGTTCTGTTCCAGGACTGCCGGGTATCTACCGATGCGCTGGTGGGAGGAGTCGAGGGCCAAGGATTCAAGCAAGTGATGTTCGGCCTTGAAGGCGGGCGAATCAACGTCGCAGCCCGCGCCGTGGGCGTGGCCACAGCCGCATTCGAAGCCGCAATAAAATACGCTCAACAGCGCCAGACGTTCGGCCAACCGATAGCTCAACACCAGGCGATCCAGTTGAAACTCGCTGACATGGCGACCAAAATTCAGGCGGCGCGACTGTTGACGTATGAAGCTGCCGCAAAGAAAGACAAAGGCGAGCGGATCGACCTTGAAGTTGGAATGGCGAAGCTATTTGCCAGCGAGATGTGCGGCGAAGTGACGCTAGAAGCCATGAGAATTCACGGTGGCTACGGCTACATCAAGGATTTTGACGTCGAGCGTTATTACCGTGACGCGCCGCTCATGATAATCGGAGAGGGAACAAACGAGATTCAGAAATTGGTCATTGCCAGACGGCTGTTAGAAAAATACTCGATCTGATTGCCTGAATCTCCTCGATTCTAACGGAGACAAATAAATGATCCACGACGGCAGAGATAAATTTGGCGGTTACCTGGAGGACTTTGTGCCAGGAGACGTGTTCAAACACTGGCCCGGCAAGACGGTGACGGAAATGGACAACCACTTATTCTCCTTAATCACGCTGAATGATAATCCCTTACACACTGACGCCCACTATATGTCGAAGCATCAACATGGACAGATTCTGGTCAATGGGGCGTACGTGTTGAGTCTGGTTGTCGGGATGAGCGTTCGCGACACCTCCGGCAAAGCGATCGCGAATCTTGAATACGAAAAAATCACACACGACGGCCCCGTGTTTCAGGGGGACACTATCTACGCGGAAAGCGAAATTCTGGAGGTAAGAGAATCCCGAAGCAGGCCGGACCGTGGGATTGTTTACCTCGAAAGTCGGGGAATCAATCAGCGCGAAGAGCAGGTGTTGACGCTTCGTCGCCGATTCCTCGTCAGCAAACGCCAGGACTGAATTATGGGTCTCAAAGAGGTCTCTTCCGACTACACGGTTTCCCTGCATTATGATCGCCGGCTCTACAGACAGGATATCGAAGGCTCGATCGCCCATGCTCGGATGCTGGCTAAACAGGAAATAATCGAGCACGCTGACGCCTCTGCGATTGTGGACGGCCTAAGTCGTATCCGTGAGGACATCGAATCCAATGAGTTCCCCTGGCGACCGGAACACGAAGACATCCATATGAACATTGAGCTACGGCTCCACGAGCTTATAGGCGAGCCTGCGCTCAAGCTCCATACCGCAAGATCGCGCAACGATCAGGTGGCTCTGGATATGCGGATGTACATGAAAGAGATCATCAGCGAAACGCTCAATGCGCTGCACGGCCTCCGTCGCTCATTGGTCCAACTGGCGGATGATAACACCGAGGTCGTCATGCCCGGATACACCCATCTCCAGAGGGCGCAGCCTGTCCTGTTCGCGCACCACATGCTCGCGTACTTCGAGATGTTTGGCCGGGACCAGTTGAGATTCCAGCAAGCATACGAACGCGCCGACGTGATGCCGCTGGGTAGCGGCGCCCTGGCAGGCCTCCCCTATCCGTTGGACCGAGAATTTGTGCGTCGGGAGCTGGGTTTCGCTCAAATTTCTGACAACAGCATGGACGCGGTGTCAGACCGCGATTTTATGCTCGATTTTCTGTCAGCCGCCTCGATTTGCGCCATGCACATCTCGAGATTTGCCGAGGAATTAGTGCTGTGGTCAACAGACGAGTTCGACTTCGTACGCCTAAGCGACGACTACACGACGGGCAGCAGCATCATGCCTCAGAAACGGAACCCGGACTTCGCTGAAATCGCCCGCGGCAAGACTGGGCGCGTCTATGGCAACCTGTTCGGTCTGCTCACAATCCTGAAAGGCTTGCCACTCACCTACAACCGCGATCTCCAAGAGGACAAAGAAGGGCTGTTCGACACTGTTGACACGCTCATACCAACGTTGACGATATTCGCTGATATGCTGAGCAAGATGAGCCTGAACAAAACTCGATTGCTGGACGCCGCACAAGGCAGCTACGTTTTGGCAACCGACATCGCCGATTATCTGGTTTCCCAGGGTGTGCCGTTTCGCGAGGCGCACCGGATCGTGTCTGCACTATCTCAGGATTTGGCAGCGCAAGGTCGCCAGTTCCACGAGCTGACGTTGGAAGAATATAAGAAGTCTTCACCGTTTTTCGATGCGGATGTCTTGAAGATCACGGTGGAGTCATCGGTGAGTGCCAGAAACGTGCCTGGAGGCACCAGTTTCGAGTCAGTAAGCGGGGCAATAATTGCGGCGAAAGCTCAGTTGGAGGGCAAGAATCGTGCCTAGCAATCGCATACAAATAGCGCCGTCAATTCTCTCGGCAGACTTCGCTCGGCTGGGCGATCAAGTTGCCGAGGCCGAGCTAGCAGGCGCCGACTGTATCCACATCGACGTGATGGACGGACAATTTGTCCCGCCAATCACGTTCGGGCCAATCATCGCCGACTCCATTCGAGACCGAGTGTCCATACCTCTGGAAATTCACATGATGACCCTACATCCAGAAAATCATATCAGACAACTAGTCGATGCTGGCGTTGACAGGATAATTGTTCACGTAGAAGCCTGCCCTCACGTTCACGCCGTCGTGCAACAGATCAAATCGTCAAAGGTCGAAGCTGGCGTCGCGATCAACCCCGGCACCTCGCTATCAGCCGCTGAAGAGATTCTGCCCGATCTGGACCAATTGCTCATCATGACCGTGAATCCAGGTTACGGCGGGCAGTCGTTCATTCCAAGCTCAATCCCAAAAATCGAACGGGCGCGACGAATGATAGAGGCCATCGGCAGATCCATTACACTTGAAGTCGACGGCGGAATCAACACGACTACCGCTTCCATCGCTGTTGATGCCGGTGCGACTTTGCTGGTGGCCGGAAGCGCAGTGTTCACGCACGACTCATCGGTCGCCGAAGCGATGTCCACGTTGCGCCGTGCGATCGATGCTCCGACTTTTCCCGTTGACCACTGATCCGATCAAACGCGACACCGGCGCTGGCTGGGACGAGATGTCGGAAGCCTACCAGCGAGACAGCGACATTTCGCTGGACGATGTCCATTATGCGCCCTTCGCGATGGGCGAAAGTGAACTCAACCTGCTAGGGTCGGTGGAGGGGAAATTCATTCTTGAACTTGCCTGCGGCGCCGCCCAGAACTCTATAGCCTTGACCAAATGGGGGGCCAAATGCGTCGGCATGGACATCTCCCCCAAACAACTTCGTCAAGCGGCGAAATATTGCGCCCAGGAATCGGCACAAGTAGGCCTGGTGCGTGGCGACATGGAACGACCTTCAATGTTCGCGCCAGGTAGTTTCGACGTCATAATTTCGTCGTTCGGTTGGGAGTTCATTCCAGACCTGTCGGCCTGTTTCAAATCTTGCAATTCATTGCTAATACCTGGCGGCACTCTCCTTGTCTGCACTGCACATCCTCTGAACGCTTTCGAGTGGGACGACCGCGAGGGCGCCGCGCTAGTTACAGACTACTTTAGCCCTCCTGTAGAAGTTTGGGAGGCCCCGGTCGCTGATGGGCATGGCCCCGGAATGACATTCTTTCGCACGTACAGTGAAATGTTCGATCTGTTGACCAGGTCGGGTTTCTCGGTGGAACGAGTGGTGGAGCCTTTCCCGCATTACTTGACCGATGAAATGGACGCCGGAGGCGGCAAGTCTCCGTATGTTGGATCATATTGGAGTGCCAGCCGTGAACGATTGTCGAGGATGCCGTTCGCCATAATCTATCTGGCACGGAAAACGGCGTGACAGCGCAGGCAGCATCTCGGCACGCCGTTTTGGGTTTGGCGTTATTTCTTGCAACAGCCTGTGGGCGAGGCGCGGACAGCGGCCGGCGTCCGTCTTTGACGGCTGCCGCTGCTACAGTCGCCCCGATCACGCCAACAGCGCCCCTGCGTGCTCAGGCGATCGTTGCACTGCGATCAACACCAACCCGCCCGCCAGAACCCAACACTTACGCCGACGCCTGCCCCATCTTCATCG
>DCAW01000054.1:0-28161 GCA_002313895.1 Dehalococcoidia bacterium UBA1123 | reverse complement strand
ACATAGCCTACTCCCACGCCAACCGTAACGCCGCTACCAACTGTACGGCTATCCCGACGATGCGACCTGCAATTCAGACAACGGCCGCGGCCAATATCCGACCTTTTAAACCTAACGCATGGAGCGCGGCCGATGGTTATTGCCTCCGCACATGGGGGGAGGGACACTACGTCGATCACGCAGGGTCAAAGCTCGTTCCCGAGTTGGGCTATCGACAGCCCGACCCAGAATGACGTCGACGAACTTTTTTATGTCGACGTCCTGCTTGACGGAGCCGTTTTGGACAGATGAATAAGCGACGGACTCCGGTCCGACAGTTCAGGTGTGTTCACGGATTGGGACAGATTGGACAACCTGGCTCGGATAGAGCCGGGCCAACACACGTTCACGCTGATTGTGGACTCGACTGACCTGGTCGCCGAGACCGATGAATCTGACAACACTTTCCAGACTGGTGTCATCGTTGTCGCTGCGCCTGATCCACAAATCCCACCGCCAATTCCAAACCGTCTGCCTGGTTTGGCGCCCGTCGCGCCTCCAGGCTGGCCTGCCCCGATCATTGCGTCTGCGTATTCCGGCGCCAAACTTCAAAGGCCGTTGTCTATGAACGAGCTGAGCTACATACGTCACGCTCTCGAAAATCAAGGTTTGGCATCCACGCCAGACAACGTGCACACAAAGCTCTACTACGATGGGAAACTCGTGAGCAAAGAGTTCCGGTCTGGAGCCATCATGGACAATCAGGTAACTCGAAGCGAATGGGCCGGCTTGAGTGAAGTGGTGAGGTTGACTCCAGGCGAGCACACCCTCAAACTTCTTGTGGACCCGCGCAATTTGATCGACGAGTCCGATGAAACTAATAACAGCTACGAGGTCACATTCATGTGGGGCGGCGGCGAGGTTCCTGTCTTGCAATTGCCTCGGCCCTCGCCTCCTCCTGATCTTCCAGACCCACCGTTGCTGCCGAATCTCGTTCCATGCCTGAGGTTCGGCTCGGATGGCGCGTTGATCGTTTCGAACCGCCAGGATACTTTCAAGGATAGCCAACCCATCGTCAGCGACCCCGTTTATATCGACGTCGTTGTTCGTAACGAAAGTTCTGTTGATCTTGCCAGCTGTTACGAGGTCTTGTTATTTTTCGACGACCAACTCGTAGAAACCCTGGGGGCCAAAAACGGGACTCCTGCAGGTTCGATTCAGTGGTCGCCCGATTGGGACGGCCTGACCGGCGAAGTGGAGTTAGAGGCAGGCGTTCATTCGCTGAAGATCGAGATTGGTCCTTTGAACCGTGTCACAGAATTGGATGAAACAGACAACGTGTATGTCAAAGAATTTGAATGGCTGGGTGAGAAAACGCCGCCTGAACCGTTAGTGTCCTACTCCGACGATGACGCCCGTCTGCGTTCATTGCCTTCATTGATTGAGAACGTCAGGGGTATCGCGAAATCTCGCCTCGTTGAACGTTTGACCCGGATTTAGAGGGCGTGGCTGAACTTCGCACAGTGGGCCTACTAACGCCTTAAATTATGAGTTCCGGACCACTTGGGCGCGTCTACCCGCCGCCGACTGCGCGCACGATTTCCAGCTTGTCACCGTCTTCGAGCGTCACTTCTTGCAACTCGTTCTTCCGGATAATGTCGCCGTTGTACGCGATTGCGATTGCGCGCTGCGTGATGCCGAGAGCTTCCAGGTAGTCAACCAGGTTCTGAGGGCCTTCGAGGTCTCTTGGTTTACCGTTCACAGTGAGAGTAATCATCGTTGAGCGGACCTCATTCGGCCTAATTGTCGTCACGTTTAGACATTAAGGATAATAGAGTTCGAGCAGCCGATTCTGGATCTGGCCTGCGCGAGATCGCAGTAATGACAGCCGCGCCGCCTGCTCCAGCGGCCATCACCTGTTGAATATTAGTGTCATCGATTCCACCAATAGCCAAAATCGGGATTTCTGTGGCGTCCCGAATCTCGGAGATCAATTCAGGCCCAGCCGTGACGCCGCCTGGATGGGAACCAGTGGGGAATATCGTGCCTACGACGAGGAAATCGGCTCCTTCCCATCCCGCGATTTTCGCGCTGTCCACGCTATGAACAGATCGACCCAGAAGCAACAAGTTTCCAGCGATTCGACGCACGTCGCGAACCTTGATCCCTTCCTCACCCAGCTGAACGCCATCGGCGCCGCTCAACATTGCTATATCAATTCGGTCATTCACGATAAACAGGGCTTTGCCTGCCGTGATCTGCCGCAGGCGGAACGCCCAGTTCAGCAGGTGGCCTCCCGGCAGGTCACGCTCTCTGAGTTGGACCATGTTGACTCCGCCGTCGATTGCCGCTTCCACAACCACATCCAAAGGCCTACCGGCAGTCTGGTCACGGTCCGTGACGAAACAGAGCGCCGGATCAGGGAGCGTAAGTGCCAACCTTTAATTTCCGGCGGCGGACGCCACGCCAGTCGCGGGGCTACTGGGAACTGCTGATTCGCGTTTGGCGATTCGGCCAGCCACGTTCGCTTTGCGTCCGGCCTCAACCCCCAATTTGAACGCTTCGCCCATGAGCGCCGGGTCCGCGGCCTGAGCTATCGCCGTGTTGACAAGAACTGCATCGGCCCCTGCTTCCAGAACTAGAGAGGCTTCGGAAGGCACTCCCAATCCGGCGTCCACGACGACGGGGACATTCGACTGTTTTATTATCATCTTGATCTCGTCGAGCGTTTGGACGCCCTGCCCTGATCCGATTGTCGAGCCCAGAGGCATTACCGTGGCGCAGCCAAGTTCCTCGAGTTTCATGGCCAGAACCGCGTCTGCGTGGATGTAAGGAAGCACTGTGTAGCCTTCGTCCACCAGTTGCCGAGCGGCCTCGTATGTCCCTATGGGGTCTGGCAAGAGATGTTCAGCATATGGGATCACTTCCAGCTTGATCCAGTCGGAGCCAGTCACTTCGCGAGCTAAGTGAGCGGTGAAAATCGCTTCTTCGACAGTTTTGCACCCAGCCGTGTTGGGTAGGATCTGGTATTTGTCCCAGTCGAAATAGTCCAATATGTTCTTTTCATCCAGATTGTCCAGATCGAGCCGACGAATCGCGACAGTAATGATCTGCGCTCCAGATGCCTCGATGGACGATACCATTTCCTCGTTGCTCCGATGTCGGCCGGTGCCGACCATCAACCTTGAGCTAAATTCTTTTCCACCAATGACTAACGGGTCGTTCATCGTGAACTCTCCTGGGTTGTTGCGACAAAACAAAAACCGCTGACTATGCCAGCGGCCATCGAATCACCTAAAGATCATCCCTGCGCTGGCATTATCCAGATCAGGTAATCTCGGTCGGTGGCGAATAAGGCCACCCTCTCAGCCTGGCTATCCCAAGCTCCCAAATACGTAATGCAATTTGTAATACACTCAGATTATCTCACAGGATGTCAAAAGTCAACGAATGCTGACTGTAAGATAGTGGTCCGGAACATTGACATTTCCGGCTGACAGGACAAACCTGACCGTGCAAATGGAACAAATTCGATGGAGTTATCGTCTGTATTATTGAGGCCGCTGAATCGATATGCGGCACAGCTAACACGACCTTGTAGACTCGAGGTGATTGGACTATGATTCGGCAAATGAAAATTACAACATTCATATTGGCGCTGGCGATGGTCGCAGCATTCAGAGTAATCGCATGCGGTTCGGCGTCCGATGAAGACGGAGCATTCACACGCGAGTCTTCGGCGGACGCTTTTTCGTCGTTCAGCGCTGTGCCGTCGCCCATGGCTCCGGCACCGCCGATGGCTGCTGCGCTTGCTCCCAGACCGGAACCTGTTCCTGCGCCAGCCGCGCTCTCAATTGAACCCAAATTCACTGTGACCTCATCAGAGGGCGTAGCAGGCCGAACTGGAAGCCCAGGACCCCAGCCCATTGGTGGTGGAACAGCATTCGACTTCAACGATAATGAAGTCGCGACGCAGTCCAACTCCGGAAGTCCACAAGCCCAGCACGTCTCGCAGCGACGCATCATAATTCGGACTGTCAACATGCAGTTGGTCGTTACGGACATCGCGGCAAGCCTCGATCAAATTTCCAAGCTTGCGAAGAGGTTTGAAGGCTGGGTGGTGTCTTCCGATCGCAGCTTGACCCATCGTGGCGCCATCGCGATTCGAGTTCCATCGGACCAACTCGATGACGTTATCCTGCTTCTTCGTGGCATGGCTGAAGAGGTCGAATCTGAAATATCAACGAGCGAAGATGTAACAGACGAGTACGTTGACATCCAGTCCAGACTCACCAATCAACAGGCAACCGAAAGCGCTCTGCTGAGGTTGTTAGACCGAGCCGAGACCGTCGAAGAAGCGCTCAACGTCCAACGGGAACTGTCGAAAGTGCAGCAAGAGATCGAGCGGATGGAGGGCCGAATCAAATTCCTGGAAGAAACCTCGGCGTTCTCTCTTGTGAGCGTGCAGCTAAAATTGGCGCCGTCTGAAATGCCTGTGGACGCCGGCGCTGATCAGACCGTGAGCCCAAGAATACCCGCTCGGTTCCGGGCCACGTTCACGCCTGCCGCAGGCATCGACGAATTCAATTTCACCTGGGATTTTGGCGACGGCTCCGAGCCGGTGTTCAGCAACCGAACGGCTCCGACCATAGAGGGCGACAAACGAGTCACCGCCACCATCACCCACTTCTACTCCGACGTGAAAAATTCTCCGTACATAGTTGAGATCGAGATGGACGGTTTCGGGGAAACAGGCGTAACCGAAGGCAGCGATATACTGATCGTGACGGTTACCGACATCCCCACTGTCGAAGTGTTCGCTGGAGAGGGTTTTGTGATTGACCAGGGCGAGGAGGCGGAGTTTTCTGGTTCCTTCACCCGTCCAGAAGGTCTCACGAACGTAAACTACAAATGGGATTTCGGTGACGGCACGGCTCCCGAGACAGGCCTGATTCCCGAAGGCTCAACCAGAGTCGTAACGGCTCACGTTTACGAAGACTTCCGGCCGTTCGCGTACCAGGCAGTCCTAACGATCACTGCCGACAGCGAAGTCGGCGAGGTCGAGGTGGCCAGCCCCTTGACCGTTGTGGTGACCGAAAAGCCTGCTTGGACCGTCGCAGGCTGGGACGCTAGAGACACGGGTCGAACCGCCGTCCGGACCTTGTCTGCCGTCGGAGCCGGTCTTGCAACCGCCGCGATTTGGGCTGGCATATTCAGCCCGGTGTGGATAATCGCTCTTGGACTGGTATACGTCGGACGAGGCCGATTGAAGGTCAGGTTTGCCAAATCCGGGCGATTAGCCACGGAGGAGTCGGAAGACTGATTTGAATTCTGAAACATTCCGGATTCTGGGGTGGTTGGTCATCAGGCCGACTGCCCCTCTCTTAATCCACGGCAGTTAATGAGCGCTGGAGGGGGCGTTTGGAACTTGTAAGACATTTCACAGCCACCGCATTCATCGTTCACGGCCAGAGCGTGGCGTTGCATTGGCACAAAAAGGTCAAAGCGTGGCTTCCTCCAGGCGGCCATATAGAAACGAACGAAGACCCTGTCCAAGCAGTCCTGCGCGAGGTATTGGAAGAGACCGGCTTGATGTGCGAGGTCGTGCCTACTGGAGAGAGCCTGGAACTCGCGTACCCGACTCAGGTTGACCCGCCTTACACCATAATGGTTGAAGATATTCACGACCCAATTCAAGGTTTCCATCACCATATCGACATGATCTACTTCTGCCGCCCCGTTGCGTCCATGAATAGCATGGTAGACGGCTGGCAATGGGTCACGAAAAAACAGCTAATGGACGGCGACTCTCTTTTGCTGGATGACGGACCCGCAGAACCCCCGCCAGAGGACGTCCGAATACTGGGCGTGCGAGCCATCGAATTTATCTCAATCTCATAGCTCGAATCCAAACCACAGACCGGGATAACCGGCGCGACTCCTCGAATCGGATTGACTCATAATCCGCCCAATCATATAATTGCGCGCAACTCTTCGTTGGTAAAACGAACCGAACTCACTTCTTAGGAAAATGTGCGCCACTATGAACCCACTCGACACTGCCCAAGTTGGCACGACCACGCTCAATGTGACAAGACTGGGTCTCGGAGGAGCGCCGCTGGGTGGCCTATTCACGGACGTGGAAATACAAACAGCATTGTCCACGGTCGCCAGGGGCCATGAGTTGGGAATTAGATATTTCGACACCGCCCCGCTCTACGGCCACGGAAAGAGCGAGACTTACTTTGGACAGGCGCTTCAGGCATTCCCCAGAGACCAGCTCGTACTGTCATCCAAAGTCGGGAGAGTGCTAAATCCGGTTGAGAAACAGCCGGACACCGATACCTATGCCGCGTTGCCGCCATTCGAAGCGGTGTTCGATTTCTCTCGCGACGGTGTCTTGAGATCGTTGGAAGAGAGTTTTGCGCGGCTGGGCTTGGACCATATCGACATCGCGTTTATTCACGACCCGGACGATCATCACGATCAGGCCATAAACGAGGCGTTTCCGGCGTTGGCTGATCTTCGCTCTCAGGGCGTGATATCGGCGATAGGCGCAGGCATGAACCAGTGGGAAGCATTGTCCGAATTCGCTCGTGAGGGAGATTTCGACTGCTTCCTATTGGCAGGACGATACACATTGCTGGATCATTCTGGATTAGCCGATTTGTTGCCATTATGCGAGGAAAAGCAGATCAGCATTATGCTGGGCGGCCCATACAACAGCGGAATATTAGCATCCGACCTTCAGCCTGGCACAACATATTTTTACCAAGAAGCTCCCACTGAAGTGTTAGATAAGGCTCGACAGATTAAGGCTGTATGTGACAGGCATAATGTGCCTCTGAAAGCAGCGGCCCTCCAATTCGGCTTGGCTCACCCTGCGGTTGCCGCGACAATTCCAGGCGCCCGCTCTCCTCTGGAAGTGGAGGACAATATTGAGATGGCCTCTCATCCAATTCCCGTCGATCTTTGGGCCGAATTGAGGCACGAAGGCTTCCTGCCTGAACATGCCCCCGTCCCCACTGGCTGACTCCAAACACAAGAGGTCGCGAACTATGCGCGCATTCGCAATGACGCTTGGTCTCAAAAACGATCCAGATGTGATCGCGAAGTACAAAGAGTTTCATCGATACGTTTGGCCCGAGGTCACTTCCGGCCTACGGAGCATTGGGATCAGCAAGATGAAAATATTCTTGTTGGGATCGACGATGTTCATGTACCTTGAAGCACCCGACGACTTTGACCTCGCTGCTGATTTTGCTAGGTACCAAAACTCAGAAAAGGCGATCGAATGGGACGCGATGATGCGTGATTTCCAGGAACGAGTCCCCGATGCCGACGACGGCGAGTGGTGGGCTGGTATGGAGGAGGTATTCGACATCGACTGGTTCCCGGCGGACGCTTGAGGGGGTGAATTGCGTGGTAGAAACATGGCCTGTTTCTAATGTTATTGTGGATAGTCGCCACCACTTTTGGCATATTTCCAAGATGAATTATTTCTGGATGCCAACTGGTGAGAGTTTCGTAAGGCGGAATTATCTCCCATCCGATCTAGCTTCGAATCTTGAAGCCGCCGGAGTGACCCGAACCGTTCTCGTGCAGGCAAACCAAACACAAGAAGAGGCAAAATTCCTTCTCGATCTGGCAGATGCTGTCGAATTTGTGGCTGGCGTTGTTGTTTGGACGGACCTCCAAGCCTCCGATGTCGGTCATGTGCTGGATGAACTACTGAGACGGGACAAACTTGTCGGCGTCAGGCACGATCCCGACGACGATTGGTTGATTCGGGATTCCTCTATGCGGGGGTTGAGGATGCTGGCCGAGTGAGGCCTGACATTTGATCTGTTGGTGAAACCGCGTCACCTAAGACGAATTCCCATCCTGGCCGAGAAGGTTCCTGAACTTCGCATGGTGTTAGATCATATCGCCAAACCCTTGATAGGCGACGGTGTCTTAGAACCTTGGGCAAGTGACCAAGTTCGTGTGGCTGATATTCCTAACGTCTATTGCAAGATTTCGGGCATGGTGATTGAGGCAGACCAAGCCGACTGGACCGTGGACGATCTCAAGCCGTATGCTACCCACGTCGTGGAATCGTTCGGCTTCGATCGAGTGATGTTCGGCAGTGACTGGCCGGTTTGCCATTTTGTCGCGAGCTATCAGCAGGCGTTGGACGCCGCTTTAGAATCGGTTGGCCCAATGTCTGACACTGAACGAGCCGGATTCCTGGCCAGAAACGCGAGTCGGTTCTACAATCTCCAGGATTGAAAAAAATCGAGCACAATGTTGAAAATTTGATGGAGAGAACAATTGCCTACTATTCAAGCTGACAAACTTACCAATATTGCTGCGACGCTTCTACGAGGCGCGGGCGCCAGTGATGAAGAGGCGTCGATTGTATCCCGCCACTCTATCGGCGCGAACCTTGCTGGTCATGACTCTCACGGCGTAATCTTGATCCCAACCTACATCGACCGTATCAATCGGGGTCATATCGTCCCAGGAGCCCCGTATGAAGTGACCCGCGAGTCTTCGAATTCGACCGTGGTTGACGGGAATTGGGGATTCGGTTATGTGGTGTCTGAGCGACTGATGGCCGAAACCATCGAGAAAGCACGCACTGGAAGCGTCGCCGCTGCGACGGTGTTCAGACAAAGCCACGTCGGTCGAGTCGCCGACTATCCGATGATGGCTGCTGAAGCCGGAATGATCGGGATCATGACCGCCGACTCTGGCAGGTCAGCAAAATCCGTTGTGCCGTTCGGAGGCCGCGAGCCTCGGCTGGGTACGAATCCAATCTGCATTGCCATGCCCTCCAATTTGCCTGGCCCGATGTTCATAGACATGGCGACCTCCGCTGTCGCCGCAGGCAAGTTGGGAGTTGCAGTGGCGCGAGGCGCTTCTATTCCTGAAGGTTGGCTGCTGGACTCCGAAGGCAACCCAACCACTGACCCGACGGCTCTGAGAAACGGAGGCGCGATGCTGCCCCTCGGTGGCCCTGAAGGCCACAAGGGCTATGGCCTGTCTGTCATGGTCGAGATACTATCCGGAATACTGACGGGCCTGGGTTTTGGACACGATCCGTCAGGTCGACATAACGACGGGTGTTTCATGGCCGTGTTCAACATCGAAGCGTTCAGGCCTCTGGAGGAATTCAAAAACGAGGTGACGGAGTTCGCTCAATACCTGAAAAGTTCGCCGACCGCTCAAGGATTCGACGAAGTCTATTACCCGGGGGAGTTGGAACATCTGCGAACGAAAAAACTGTTACAAGAAGGTATTTTCATCGAAGACGCAACTTGGGCCAAGCTCGAAGGGTTAGCTGAAGAATACGGAGTTACAGCGGAATTATCCCTCTAGCATCTAAACGTCGTCAATGTATGTAGGCATTCAGCGAAAATGGGACAGAAAGCTAATGGGGATTCGGCCCTGATTGTGGGCACTCTGAGATGTTGATTGTGCAATCGTCTGCGCTGAGTGGCAATTCGAGGGCAGGACCTGATTATGCTGGGTGACACGCTCGTGCCGGCCCTTCAATTATTGGGAACTGGCGCAGGTTATGCCCCAATGCGGTCCACATTCGTAGTTTGGGTGGAGCGTTGGTTCAATGACATCGGCATCCCCGAAAAAGCCGATCTTATCGGTTTCAACAACATGGTTGGGCAACTAATTAGTCCAACTTCCGACGCTGACCTAGACATGTGGATATTAGGCTGGATGGACAGCTTCTTCCACACACGATTCGGTGAGGCCGGAAGCGGTGGCTTGAACTTCGTCCGATACTCGAACCCTGAGTTCGACGTCCTCGCGACGCAACTCCAGGAAGAAACCGATCTGGTGAAGGCTCAATTGCTGGTCCGCGACATGCAATCGTTCCTGGCCGAGGACCTGCCACACATCACTTTGTTCTCTACCACGATTTCGGATGTGTTCAGGTCTAGTCGGGTCAAGTTCCCCTACGCCAACATTTTGGACGGTATCCAGGTGAGCAGCGGACTGCAATGCAGAGCGCTGATTCAGTAGCGTGAACACCAATCAACTCGTCGTAGTTTAAGTTAAGAGGGCGCCTCACATTCGGAGGCGCCCTCTTATTTTCTATGAAACCAGAAACTAGTTACGAAGTGCCAACCTCTGCGGACGTGTCTCTTAGATAGGTCGGTCGGATCACCAACTCTGGTATGGCGGCCCTTGACGGAAGCCTTGCTATCATCGTGATTGCTTCTGCGGCGTCTTCTGCTGTGACCATGGTTTCTCTGGCGTCAGCGGACGGATTCACTGGCCGCTTGTCAAGAATGGGAGTGTCGACCTCGCCAGGGATCACAACGCTGGCTCGAATTCCTGTGTTACGTAGTTCGGCATTCAGGAATTGTGTAAAGTTGATGACCCCAGCTTTTGCGGCGCCATAAGCCATCCCGGCAAGCAAACCTGGGGTAACTCCAGCCAGAGAAGATATGTTGATTATCGTCCCCTCACCTGCCTCAAGCATCGCCGGCACAACCGCCTGAGCGCATAAAACCGATCCCAAGACGTTCGAGTCGAATACGCCTTTCATCTCTTCAGATGTGGTGGTCAACAGCTTGCGATGTATCGAGCTGTGGCCGGCATTGTTAAGCAAAATGTCAATTTTGCCATGCTCTGCCAGCACCGATTCCACCATCGCCTTGACGCCACCTTCGTCCGTGACATCGAGACCGAAGGCTGTCGCCTTGCCTCCTGAGGATTCGATTTCGAATTGAACCTCTTCCACCTTTGAGGCTGTGCGGCCTACCAATACAACAGTCGCTCCTTCACGGGCCATCATGATCGCCGTCGCCCGGCCTATGCCGCTGCCTCCCCCTGTGATGATGCAAACTTTTCCTTCGAGTCCCATGTAATAATTCTCCTGCTATCGAAAATCTCCCCCGATAGTGAAGCAACGGCGACGAAATGTCCAGTTCTACCGAACGATGGACAATCCCACCAATCCCAGAGCCATCAATAACAGGCCGACCAACTGGTTAGGGGCAAGACGCTCTTTGTATAGATACACTCCGCCGAGAACAGGGATTATCGGATAGATTGTGGACGCCGCTCCAACTATCGAGATGTGGCCGACCTCCGCTCCTCTGGCGAAGGCGAACAGCGCTCCGGTCTCTAGCAGTCCTACCGCGACGACAGCTACCCCCATTGACCATGTTAGATGGCGCCACGGCCATGCGCGACGCCAAGCCGCCAACGGCAGAAGCATGGAAAATAGGAACACTCTAGAAAAATACAGCGGCAAGAACCACCCAAGGTCTCTCGATAAGGCTCCAATGCTGAACTGCCATACGCCTGCCGCCACAGACGCGAACACTGCCAATGCGATTCCTATACCAACGAGCATTTGGCCCGACATCAGTGAACGGAAATCGGTCGACAGCAATACAACTCCGCCAATGATCGCGGCGATGCTGGCAACTTGCCAACCGTTGAGTCGTTCTCCCAACAGCACGACCGCCATCAATACGATTATCACAGCGTGGGCTGCCAGTATCGGCCCCACAATCGACACAGGGCCAATTTGCAAGGCTTTGTAAAATGACAGATAGAATCCCAGCACTAGCAAGGACATCCCCGCCAACAGTGCCCAATCTCCAACAGAGATCGAGCCTATGTCGGTTCCTGTGAACAAATAAAATGAGTAGGCCGAGACTGTGATGAACTGAAATGCCACCGTGCTTCGAAGCACGCCGAGTCGGCGAACCACCACGGCGGCGGTCACGTCAGAGATTCCGAGCCCAATGGCCGACGCGAGGCCAAACAATACGCTCTCAATAATCATTAACTGACGACTGTTTTCGCCAAACGACTAGCCGGTCACAGCGACACCAATGGCCGAACCGACAGCATAAGTTACCGCGGCTGCAAGTCCACCGGCGATGAACATCCTGATTCCGCCCCATGCCACACTTCGCCCTGAGTTTGCGGCCACGACTCCGCCGACTAGCAGCAACGCAGAGGCGCTCAATGCCGCGCTGACTCCTAGGGCAACAGTTGCCGTGCCTCCGAAGATGTAAGGGAGTATGGGCAAGACCGCGCCCAGTATGAATGCCATGAAAGAACTCGTGGCCGCTCCCCACGGGGAACCCAGGTCATTGGGATCCAAACCTAGCTCGTCACGCACTTTGGCGTCCAGGGCCACTTCTGGTTGCGCCATGATTCGTTCTGCAACGATCCTCGCCTCATGAGGCGTCAGACCCTTGACTTCGTAATTCCGGGCAATCTCGGCCATCTCCTCTTCAGGCCACTCCTGGAGTTTGGCAGCTTCGATTCTGATCTGGTGCTCGTAGATATCCCGCTGAGATCGGACTGATACGTACTCCCCTGCTGACATCGAGAACGCACCGGCCAACAATCCCGCAACACCGGCCAGCAGGATGAAATCGGCGTTATCAGTGCCGCCTGCGACGCCCATGACGAGGCTGAAATTGGAGACCAACCCGTCATTGACTCCCAGGATCGCAGCGCGCAGGTTTCCGCCTCCTACGAATCCAGTGATCGGATTGCCTCCGGCTCGCGGCGTTGAATCACCGTTTGTTCCCAGGGTGCGAAGAACACGGGCGTGCTCGCGTTCTTCTGGCTCCAAATCTTTGGCTTCCGGCTCGTCAGCATACATGCGAAGTTCACGCGCTTCGCTTTTAAGCAGCCAGGGAATGACCCGGCCGGTTCCAAACAGACGCGCCGCGGCTCCGTAGGCCCAGATACGCAGACCACTGGAACTGGGTTTCACAACGTCAGAATCCAGTCCCAGTTTTTCCGCCCAACGAGCGGCGTGCCGAAGTTCACCTTCCATTAGCGTCCGAAAAGCCGCAGCACGGTCTGCATCCTGCTCCGAATCCGCCAGCGCTTTGTAGGTCGCTGCGGATTCCAATTCTGACTTCAGAAATTTTTGATATCGACGTTTGTCTAGCAAATTCAGTTGCTCGTGAAATTTACAGGCGTGTTCCTGCCCTGGTTTGAATCCGTGATATGAGGTTGCGGCGTTTCGCGGACCAAGCGCTAGATTCTAACAGTTTGATGTGCGCTTTAGCTCAACCTGTCCGGTTTCAGACGCTCCAAAACGCATTAGCGTTCATGCTCAGACCGATATTGCCAGCTTTTCACGGATTGCTTTCAGTCGGTCCATATTTTCCCTGTCTGGACCTTTCTTGTCCGGTCCAGGCACCTCCAGAAGGAACGGGACGTCTTGGAAAGCCGGGTGCGACATGATGACCTCGAACCCGTCGAGTCCGATATAACCTTCGCCTATGTTCTCATGACGATCGATGCCTGAGCCGTGCTCGACCTTCGCATCATTGGCGTGAACGGCGACCAGTTTGTCCAGGCCAATCTCCCGGTCGAACTCCTCCATCGCGGCCTTCACTCCTTCGGTGTCGGCGATGTTGTATCCGGCTGCGAAGCAATGTTCCGTGTCGAGGCATATCTTGACCCGTTGGTCGTCGATGGCTTTGACCATTCTTCCCAATTCGACGAACGACGCCCCGATGTGCGCGCCCATGCCTGCGCTGTTTTCAATGATGAGCGAAACGTCATCCGGACTTCGGCTCAATGCCTCATTGAGCGTGGCAGCGGCCTGATCCAGAACGGCGTCAAATCCTCTTCCCTTGTGGCTTCCCCCGTGGAAGATCACACCTTCGGCGCCCAATTTGCTGGCGGCGACAAGATTATTGATGAGACAGTCTATGGATTTCTCGACGATCTCTGGCGACCCGCCGACATTCACCAGGTAGCTCCCGTGGAGGAACACCGGGCTAATTCCCGTCGATTCGCCTCTTTCTCTAAACTCCAATGACTGCTCATCCGTAGGCATTTTGAACTTCCATGCCCGCGGCGAAGAGGCGAATATCTGAATTGTTTCGGCGCCTATATCCACCGCCTTGTCAAAAGCTTTGGCAGGGCCGCCTGCCGTCGATACGTGTGCCCCAAGTCTCATCATCCTCTCCAATTTTCGAACTCTAATATCGTATGTAACCCTCAGATTCTATGTGCTTGAAGGCTAATTATCTAGGCGCTTGCACAGCCGTTTCCGAACTGGCTGCACAAAGGTGACGCAAGTTGTTTGTTGATGCTTACCGGATGGTTTGCCGACTGCTCATCGCTGACTTATAATCCGGTTATCAATTTATTGAATCAAATTCAAAGTTCGACGACCGGTAGAGAGACAGGAGACCGCAATTTATGGCAATCAAGACGATCGCGATTCTAAGCCCCGGAGACATGGGCCACGGAGTCGGCATGGCTCTAGGCAAGCATGGCTACGACGTCATCACCTGTCTGGCCGGAAGAAGCCAGAGAACCCGGGACTTGGCTCAAGCTGGCAATTTCCGTGAGGTTCCGACCCTCGAAGTTTTACTTGAAGAAGCCGACTTGATACTGTCGATTCTCGTGCCGGCTCATGCAGAGGGCGTGGCTCAGTCCGTGGCCGACGCGATGCGAGATTCGGGCACCAGAAAGCCTTTCGCCGATTGCAACGCCGTGTCTCCAGAAACCTCGAAGCGACTGGAATCTATAATCAACTCGGCTGGAGGCGACTACATAGACGCGGGCATTATCGGAGGATCGCCGGCCAGGGGAGCCGAGCCTCGCTTTTACACATCCGGGCCGCACTCGAGCATCATGGACGAACTGGACGGCCAGGGAATCGCTATCCGCAACGTAGGCGGCGAGGCGGGCCGCGCGTCAAGCGTCAAGATGTGCTACGCGTCATTCACCAAAGGCACATCAGCCCTTCAGGTCGCCATGATGACCGCCGCTCAATCACTGGGAATCTACGACGAATTGGCTGCGGAGTTGAGCTCCAGCCAATCGGAAAACCTATCTAGAATGGAGGGCAACGTTCCGAGGCTCCCATCAAACGCTGGCAGATGGATAGGCGAGATGGAGGAAATAGCGGCGACCTTTGATTCTGCCGGCGTCACTCCACATTTGCATCTTGGCGCAGCTGAAATATTCCGGCTATTGGAAAGCACACCATTTGCCCAAGAATCTCCAGAAACTGTTGACCGTTCGAGGACATTGGCCGACACAATCAAAGTTGTTGCAGAATACCTGCCTGCTAACTTGGAATCCGCCGACTGAGGAGTAATCTTGAAAGCTTTGTTCGTGAAGACGCCCGGCGATGACCCTGAACTGGACCTGCGAGACGTCGAAACTCCGGTTCCCGGTCATGGTGAAGCGCTGGTCAAGGTATCTTCCGCTGGAGTGTGCAGTCACGACGTCGCGATCATGCGTGGCCTGCTGCGTCGGGGAGTCGATCTTGATGTCATTTTGGGCCACGAGATTTCAGGCATAGTAGATGCCGTCGGCTCTGAGGTCGAAGGTATTGCTGTCGGCGACGCAGTGGTTTCAACCTTGACTGTATTCTGCGGCGAATGTGACCGCTGCCTTTCGGGGCACGAATATCGCTGTAGGACGGGCCACGGCCTGGGTCATGGCGTGAACGGCGGGTTCGCCGAATACATTGTGTTGCCGGAGCGATGCCTGATTCCATTGCCGGAGGGTGTCTCCGTCGAACAAGCGAGTATTGTGGCCTGCCCGATGGGCGTTGCGTTGCAAGCCCTAAAAGACGTGGCCCGCGTTCGACCCGGCGAAACCGTGTTGGTCACAGGAGCGGGGGGAGGTCTGGGAATCCATGCGTTGCAGATTGCTGCGGCCCTGGGGGCTCAAGTCATGGGGGCAACATACTCAGAAGACAAACTGACACTTTTGGAGCGTTTCGCCCCTGGTCAAGTTATTCTGGGCGGCGAGTTAGATTTCTCGGAGCTTGTTCTGGCCTTCACCGAGGATCAGGGCGCCGATGTGGTCATAGACACGGTGGGCTCAGCCGTGTTCTACTCCGCCCTTCGAAGTCTTGGTCAGTTTGGGAGAATGGTTCTCCTGGGTGAGGTCGAGGGAGGGAGGGTCAGTTTCAATCTGACCGAAGTGATATTCCGCGATGCGGCAATCCGAGGCTCTAGTGGGGCCAGCAAAGCCCATATTACCCAGGTTCTCGATCTGATATTAGACGGCAAGTTGGAACCGGTCATCTCCCACCGAGTGCCACTGTCAGACGCCAAAGACGCCTACCATCTCGTTCGAGACCGAGAATCCATCGGTAGAGTTGTGTTGGTCCCCTGATCTGACTTTACGACGACACGCTTGCCTCAACAGGCCTTCTAAGAATAACTCGCTTGAAGTCTCCGTATTCCCACGAGATCAAAGCCTGGCTGGCGATCGCTATGGAGCTGTATGTTCCAACCACCACGCCGATCAGTAGGACAAGCAGAAATTCCCGAATCGTCGAGCCGCCGAAAAGCATCAGGGCCATTAGCGTTATCAGCAACGTCACGCTCGTGTTAAGTGAGCGACCGATCGTTTCAGATATGCTGAGGTTCACAACCTCCGACAGTTCACGGTTCGGGAACGTCAGAACGTTTTCCCTAATTCTGTCGAATACCACAATCGTGTCGTTCACGCTGTAACCGATGACAGTCAGGATAGCGACGAGGAACATCGTCCCGACTTCCATTTCGATTAAAACGCCCAGAATGCTGAATATGCCAATTACGATCATCGCGTCATGCAGCAACGCGAGGATTGCCGCAGCGCCGTATCTGAACGGACTGGGAACGTTCCGAAACGCCCACCACACGTACAGGAATATGCCAACAGCCGCTGCCAAGATTGCGTAGATGGCGTTTAGAATGGTCTCTCCGGCAACTACTGGCGACACCAGGTCAAACGACAATTGTTGAACCCCGTTCGGCGACAGATTCCCCTCTGTCCCTGCTAGAACTGCCACCCGCGCGACTTCATCGAGTTCCTTAGTGCGTATGAAAAAGACGTTGTCCTCTAATTGCTGCACGGTCGCATCAGAGTGGCCCAGGTTCGCCAACTCGGCTCGCAAATCCGTTTGGTTAACCGGATCTGAGAACTCCAGAGTGAGTGTTGAACCGCCTGTGAAGTCGATGCCCTGTTTCAGGCCCGGCGCGATAATCAGAAAAACTATTCCCGGCAGAATCACCAGCGCCGAGAATATGAAAAACCAGCCTCGAAGGCCCACAAAATTCAATGCCTAACTCCTCTGTGCGACCGACGTGGCGGCCTGTTGTGGTATGTCCGAGGCTCCCGAGGGCAGCCACCAGCTAACCCGCCGTGTGAGTCCGGTCGTCCCTAAAACTCGGAGCAAAGTCCTGCTTACAGTGATCGCCGAGAACATTGACACCAATACGCCAACTGCCAGCGTTACCGAGAATCCCTGAACAATCGTGGCTCCCAACTGATCTGAGAACCAGAACAGGATTCCACAGGTTATTAACGTTGACACGTTGCCGTCCCTGATGGCCGGCCACGCCCGGTCAAATCCAATGTTGATGGCCGAAAGCAGAGTTCTGCCCGCTCTCAACTCATCTTTCATTCGCTCGAATATCAGTATGTTGGCGTCGACAGCCATCCCGATTGACAGAATTGCTGCCGCCACACCTGAGAGTGTCAACGTCACAGGCATGATTTTGAAGATCGCCAGGACCATACCGGAGTACAAAACCAACGCTACGGATGCGATTAATCCAGGCAGGCGATAGTAGAGCGTCATGAACACCAACACCAACCCCAGGCCGATGAATCCCGCGACGACGCTCTTGGCGAGGGAATCTTCGCCCAGTATGGCGTCAACGTCGCGCTCTTGGATCAGCTCGATTGGGATCGGCAGGCGTCCCGATTCGAGCAACAGCGCCAGGTCACGCACTCTCTCAACCGTGAAATCCTGGCCCGATATTATCGCTGTGCCCGCCGTTATCGCGGTTTGAACTACCGGCGCGATCAACTCATCCTCATCCAAGAAAATAGCGATCTGGTCTGCCACGCCCGTCGTCTGTTGCTTGAGGACGATATCGCTGGTCGTCTCCCCGAATATGCGGGTTCCGCGATCATTGAATTCAATATTCACGATGGGGATGCCAGATGTTTGATTCTGACCCGGGAATGCTCGAGCTAGGTCGTCGCCTGTCAGCCCGATGTCCTCGTCAGCCTGTCCCTGAATTTCAGTGAAAAACACTCGGGGATTGAGGCCGATTTGCGCCTGCGCTTCGGCAGGAGTCGGCACATTGCCCGTCTCCCGATCCGCAGGATATGCGAAGGCGTAGGTCGTCGACGTCGTAAGCTGCAAGATCGTCAACGGCGAAGCTTCAAATCGAAGTTGGGTCTCGCCTTCGATAGTTATGTCCAATCGACTCGGTACCGAAGGAGAGTTCCCCTGTTCAATCAACGCCGACGCCACGAGGAACGTGTCCACCAGCCTGTCAAGTACGATTTGAAATTCAGCCGCGCCTTGGGGTGTGAAGTCGATCATCAACACTAGGGGATTCGGCTCAGAAACTTCGGGAGTGGTAGTAGCAGTTGACTCGTCGGCCGAGGTTAACAGATCGGGGAAAAAGTCAGCTGTCACGCCCACAATATCATCTTGATTAAGCTGTTCTAGTTCGACGGGCACGTTGATTGTGCGGCGCTTGAACTCCAGTCTGGCGGTCTCACCGATTAGGCTTTTCGCTCTGCCCGGATCGGAAACGCCAGGAAGCTGTATGAGTAACCGGTCATCACCGAGACGCTGAATAATTGGCTCACCAAGTCCAGATGCGTTCACCCGCCGCTCGATGGTGCGTTTCAACGCCTCCATTTGGTCTTCGGTGACAATGACCTTCTCGTTGGTTTGTGGGTCGACAAGTAAAGCCCGATAAACTAAGTGGCTACCTCCCTGGAGGTCGAGGCCAAGGCTCAACCCGAGGGGAGTGTCTCCGCCACGTTCAAAATTGCCCAATTTGATCTCTTGAAACGAGAGAATCGCGGCGGTGAGCGCCACTAGGACGACAATTATGATGACTGTTCTGCCGAATCTACGCACCGCCGTCCTCCGACTCCAGATATTGTGTAGCCAATCTAACTGCCTCTTCTATTGTATTCACTTTGCCTGTCGCCTCGGCTTCTCCAACAACGGAAAGCACATCCCCGATTTTCGGGCCGGGCGATAATCCAAATTCGCGCATTATGTCATTGCCATCGAGCAGCACTCTCGGGTCGCTTCTCCGAGGTTTGGTGACATGTTCAATATTTTGGCCGACCTTCAGAATATGACTGATGACCTTGCTGCCTCGCGCCATATCGTCTCGGGTCAAGTCTGGACCCTTAGCCGCTAGAAAGTCTGCCATGTTCAAGTACAGTGTGTCCAGCGCAACGTTGCCCACATCTCTGAAATATCGATGAATTGCGCGATTCGTCGGCATTTCGTTTCTGGCCGCCATCTGCCGCGGTCTCAGGTGGTGACGGATCATGGCTCCAGTCATGCTGACACCACTGCGCCCGAACCTCATGCGCCGGAGCACTACCTTTGCCATTTCCTCACCAACGGTCGAGTGTTCAAAGAACCGCACCCTGCCGGATTGCTCTATGGATTTAGTTGCGGGTTTGCCGATATCGTGGAGCAATCCTGTCAATTTTAGCAGAGTGAGGCGGCTGTGCATGTCCGTGGCATATGAAGAGAAATATTCGGTCATTCCATCGAACTTGGGCATCATCTCGTGGACGATCCCGCCATTGGGTTCGGAGTCTAGCAATACCTCGACGAACCCTACTGCCTCAACCAGGTGGTTGAACACATCGTAGTAGTGATGCGCTTTGGGCTGAGTGACACCTCTCGAAGCGTCGATCTCCGGAATCAAAACCGAGAGCAGTCCCAGATCATCCATTAGACGTATCGAGTCGCGCGCGCCTCGTGCAGCCAGAGTCGCAAGCAACTCTTCTCTTACACGTTCTGGGGAGCTCGAAACTATCGAGGTTGAACTCTGACGAATTAGATCTCGGGTGTCTGCATCAATTTCAAATCCCAGGACTGCGGAGAGACGCACCGCCCTCATCATACGCACGGGGTCTCGGCGAAAAACGTCCTCCTGGACCGCTCGGATGGTGCGTTCTCGTAGGTCTTTTCTAGCGCCATGGTGGTCCAGTATCTCCGACCTTGTCAACGACGACTTGTGGAGCGGAACGGCCATCGCGTTGATTGTGAAATCGCGTCGGGCCATGTCCGACTTTGCGTCGCCGTCCAAACGAGCCACGTCGATGACGAACTCGTCGCCGTCGATGGCTCCCACGATTCGCGCGACGTCCCGTTCCGTGTCCAAGGAAACGAAGCTCGCGCCTAGGGCGTCGGCGAACTTTCTTGCCAGCATGTGGGCATCGGCTTTAACCGCCAAGTCGATATCCTTCGTTTCGCGACCCAAAAGTGCGTCACGCACGAAACCGCCGACCAAGTATGCCTCGACGTTGTCAGCTGCAAGCAACCCTTCCAAAGGGCCGAGAATTGATCTGTTTTCCGATGTCAGAGCAATCATTTCCATTGCGTTAGTTACATCATTCACCCGTATTATGAAATGACGGGGAATAGGCTCTAGATTCCTGTTCGTCTACGTTGTCGCGAGTTCACGCGATAATCTGACAATGACAGCGCGCCGGGGACATCCACCGGCGCGCTTCAAACGTCGTAGGATATTTTGGATTTCGGTCAGTTAACCTTGATTGACGCTGGCGTGTCTACTTGGCGAGCACCTGATTCATGTGCGACACCAACTTGATCTGACGGATCATCATCGTCAGGCGTCTCGTCGTCCGACTCTTCGGACGATAGAGCAGCCTCAATTTTGATGAGTTTCTCATGGCTTTCAAGATGGTCAAGATATAGAATGCCGTCAAGATGGTCAACTTCGTGTTCCAGCGCTTGGGCCAACAGCTCCTCAGCCTTAAACTTGACCGTATGAAACTCGTGATCGAGCGCCCCAAACCTCACCCACATAGACCGCGTGATTATCCCTCTGTATCCAGGCACGCTGAGGCAACCCTCTTCGATCTCCCGTTCGCCTTCTCGTTTCAGAATCTCGGGATTTATGTATATCCGCGCTTCTTCTTCACCAGGGACTCGAATCACAATCAGTCGTTGCAACTGCCCCACCTGATTCGCCGCAAGCCCAACACCCCCCGCATTATCCATCGTGTCCACCATATCGAACGCTAGTTTCAGCAATTTCTTGCCCACGCTCCGAACTTTCCGGGCGCGCTTTCTCAGCATTGGATGCGGTAATTCTAGGATTGGCAACAGGGACAATTCACGCTCCTAAGCCTCTGGTCGGTCTGCTATAATTCTGACACCTGCGAATGGAAATTATAGCTTTGCACGGTAATTCGTGTAAAGTCAGGCGGCCAAGTCGAAGGATGTTGTGGGTTATCGCCACTGGCATCGGAGCTATTTCGATAGCGTCCACACTGGCCCAATTTGCGAGTTCAATTCATGCGCGTTCTGATATCCGGCTCCTCTGGCTTTATAGGCTCCGCATTGGTGAGCCACCTGGAATCAACTGGGCACGATGTTACACGCCTGGCACGCTCTCGTTCAGGTGTCAACGAATCGTCAGTATTTTGGGACCCTGAACGCGGAGAACTCGACCCGGCAAACCTGAACGGATTCGATGCCGTGATCCATCTCGGCGGCGAGAGTATGACGAGTCACAGGTGGTCTCAGGCTCAGAAGGATCGTATCCACAACAGCCGGGTTAACTCCACCGAGTTGCTGGCCCGCGCTTTCCAGACGGCTACCGATCCTCCTTCGGTATTCCTGTGCGCTTCAGCTTCAGGCTTTTATGGAGACCGTGGCGACCAGGTTCTCACCGAAGGATCGGAACCCGGAAATGATTTCCTTTCGGATTCGACCTTCGCCTGGGAACGCGCGACCGACGACATAGCGAGCGCAGGCGTTCAGGTATGCAACCTCAGATTTGGCCTGATTCTGGGACAGTCCGGAGGCGTCCTCGCCAGACTGTTGCCAATATTCCGACTAGGTTTCGGAGGCCGCCTGGCTTCAGGTCGACAATATGTCAGTTGGATTTCCCGTCGAGATACTGTCCGGGCAATCGAGCACATTCTGACGAACGATTCGATGTCAGGACCAGTGATCGTTTCATCGCCCAACCCCGTGACCAATACGGAGTTTACATCAACCCTCGGCAAAGCCGTCAGAAGACCCGCTTTTTTTCGAGTTCCAAAGCTTGCGCTGAAAATCACGCAGGGCGAAGTCACAGATGTGGTGCTTGCGTCAGTGCGAATGCAGCCATCAGTCCTGACAGAATCGGGATTCGTGTTCGATCATGCGGACTTGGCGACCGCGCTTGCCTGGGCGTTGAACGACTATTGATACTCGTCCCTAGATGCCCTGCAATCCGTGGGCGGGGTAGATGATCCGATGTATGGCTTGAACGCTGGCATCCGCGAAGGCCAGAGCGTCTTTGCGAACCTGATCCTGCACATTCACCTCTGCAGGGTCAAAAAGCGAGGCGACGTCGTATGCTGTCGAGTAAGATTCCGGAATCTCCGACCCGAACTCTTGCTCTGACATCACACCGTAAGCGAGAGTCCACGCTCGCGCCACAGCATGCAGGTCGTAACCTCCGCCGCCCAGAGCCAGCCACTTCGCCGGCGACAGTTTGGCGAATTCGGCAACAGCCTCAGCGAACCCCTGAACCGTCAGAGCCATATGCGTTATAGGGTCCAGATAATGAGAATCTATGCCCAGCTGAGTCACTAACGCGTCAGGCTGGAATGCCTCCAATAGTCTTGGAACGACCTCTCTGAAGGCATGCAGGTAAACTTCATCGGTCGTGTATGGATACAGGGGGACATTCACCGAATACCCGCGCCCGAGTCCTGCCCCAGTCTCCTGTGGAAATCCGGTGCCTGGAAACAGATATGCGCCAGATTCGTGCAAAGAGATGGTAAGAACGGCTCCCGTGTCGTAAAAAGCGTGCTGAACACCGTCCCCGTGGTGACAGTCTATGTCCACATACGCCACCCTCATGCCCTCGGCGAGAAACCTTTTGATCGCGATCACTGGATCGTTGAACACACAAAAGCCGTAGGCGTAATTAGGCATAGCATGGTGCAGGCCACCGGATATGCTGAACGCTGCGTCCACTTCGTCAGAAATCAACATTTCCGCTGCCTGAACAGCGCTGCCCGTTGAGAGCATCGCCGCGTCATACATACCTTCGTAAGGTGGGTTGTCGCCCGGACCGAAATTGTGAGCCGCAGGATTCATAGATGAATCACCGGAGCCAAGCGCCCGTACCGCCTCGATATACTCAGGAGTATGGTACGACATAGCCTCGTTCTCAGTCGCGAATCTGGGCGAGACCAGTCGCGAATTTTCTGCGTCGAACGCGCCGTATCCTTGCAATAAGTCGTAGGTGTATTTCAAACGGATTGGGCGCATGGGATGGGAGTCGCTCAACACATGATGTGACATCCGATCGTCGTACAAAAATGCTGTTCTGCGCGCCATATGCGTTCCTCCTGTCGAGTGCAAGGGGACAGACCGCTTTCAGTTTCGAGCGACACGTCCATCATCAGTTTGTGCTACCTGGAAATGAATCATGACGCGGTTGTGCAGCGATTCAGAGAGCCATAATCCAACAACGCGGGGATCGGAAGCAATGACTGCTTTAGCCGGGTCAGGAGAGCGTGTAGACTTTCGGCGGTCAGGGCAAAGACATCATCACGTCTGCTTCAGCCAAATGCTTGACCTCGACCCTTATTTCTTCCTCGTAGGGAGGGTTTATGTGTCCTGCAATCATTTTGGGCAGATACCCTTTTTGCCGTTTGAATTCTGACAACGCCCTGTCGAGGTATGCTGGCGTCATATGGACAGAATCAATTGCAGTCTGTTCTCCCCTATTCGCGAATGTGACTTCTGTCAGCAAAACATCGGGGGCTGCATGCTGCCAGGCATCTGAGACTCCCCTCCCGCGTCTCCAGTGTAAAACCCGGAAACGTCATCGCTCGAAATCATGAACCCCACTGCAGGCATAGCATGGGGCACCGGAACCGCCTTGACGGTGTAGTCGAAAACTTGAAAATCTTTGAGCGGTTCAATCTCATGCATTGAATATATCGGCGTCTCCGGACTCAGAAACTCCAGGAACGGCGGATACAGACTTCCTTCCATCAGCTTTTCGGCCACAAAATCCAGCGTGTCCTTGATTCCATACACATCGACTGTTACCCCGGAATCACGCATGGTAAGACCGAAAGGCAAAAGGTCTCTGATGTGGTCGAAGTGTGGATGCGTTAGGATTATTGCCTGAATATTTTCCTGCTCTTCAAAGGTCAGAGAGCGCGTCAGGCCGCCTGCATCCAGCGCGAGAATCCCGTCAATCAGGTGCGTTTGAAACCGAGTGTCGCGCCTCTCCATGTTGTGGGAGCCTAATATCCGAAGCTCCATACACCGCACTCCGTTGCAATGATTTCGGCGTGCTCATGGCTGGCGTCAAAGGGCCATGAACTCACAATCAGCGCGGATCACAATTCTCAATAATTTCATGCGCTGATTTGAAACTCGGAATATTGTAGCATACGGGTCATTCGTCATAGATAGCAGGTTCGCGGTCGCGTCTCAGCCATCTGACAGTCACGACTGTGGCAGTCACCAACATGGCGCACGTGATAATTATCGAAGTTCCGAAACTTCCCGGATCAATTGTCTGTGAAAACGATGGAGCAGCGCGCAATTGGGTTCTCCAGCCCGACTCCAATTGTAGGCTGGTCAAGCCGTACGCGGTCTGGATCGCCTGATCGATCGGTTGACCGTTGTTGAGAGCGTTCAGCATGGTTGACATGCGTTCGACGCCAAAGGCGCTCACCATGAAATTCACGAGACTCCAGGATTGAGCGTAATACACGCGAACGTCCGACGGTTTTCCCGGCACCGATCCCATGTTTTCTAGCCGGAATAGCGATCCTGACCGGGCTGCGCTGGAAACGATCGACGCTCTGCTGCTCGTTCCGCGCTCGAAATACATGGCGAGTCCCTCATTGACCCATGCTGGAACTTTGGCTCTGGGAGAATTGACTGCCTCATCGAAGAGCAGATGAGTCATCTCGTGGATCATGCCATCTACACCCAGTCCCGCCAGAAGAAACACATCGTATTCTCCAAACGCGAATCCGCTATAAAGTTGACTATCTGAGGCTGTCTGGCTTACGCGAGGGAATGTTCTGCTCGATTCGCGACTCCCATTTGTGAGAACCGCTTTCATTTTGTCGAGATTTTCAACCCCAAACATCGAGAGAACCGGCAACACCCGTTGGTTGACTTCGTCCGCGACGCTTTCGACCAGCGCGCGTGGCCGGTCGTGCCACAATAGTTCAAATGACCCTGCATCGTACCTTTCCCAATCATAACGAGGGTCGAGGTACTCGATGTTAAATCGGTCAGTCTCCACAGTTCGTCCGTCAGTATCGACAAAGGCGTAATAGTATTCGATATCAACGCCCGACGGAATAAATCCCGCCGCAGAAGTTTGTATTACAAATTCAGCCGACACACCATCGGAGGTCCGAAGAATCGTCGGATATCCGTAAATGACCGTGTCTTGACGTCCGATCCGATAAAACAACTGGACGTCGACCACACTCTCTACGAATTCGGCTTCGAGTTGCAGCACAATACGGTTTGGGAACTCGATTCGGTGTTCTGCCGACACAACCACCCCCGAAGCGGGCAGACCTGCATCTGGAGCCGCGTTGCCGCCCCCTATTCCCACCATCGTTCCCATAGCCAGGGCGACCAATCCGTAAAACAATGCGTTCCCTCGTTGCTCTTACATGAGCGTTCTGTTTATATTATATCCCTACGATTTTGATGGTGGAATGGGCTTTGTAGATTCGGTTTATGTTCAACAGTAATGCGGTGAAGTTTTCGACATATCGCGCGTTTTCCAGTTTGCCGCCGTCGACGCCCCGAGCTCCATTTATTATATTTGCTAACGCAATAATCTGCGCTTTCGCCTCCGAATCGTTCGAACATACGATCACGTCCGAGTCTATAGCGCGATCGGGTATCAGAAGATCTTCTGCGCTTATGTTCTGAAACGCCGCAACGACCCGTGAGTTAGGTAGAATGGCCTGAGCCTGCTGGGCCGCAGACCCTTCATCCACAACTATGGCCGAAACTTGGCCTCGGCTAAACGTCAGCGGCGCGACGACATCCACGACGATTTTGCCGTCAAGTTGGTCGCGCAGTCCTTCCAGGGTCGGCTGATGTCCCGCGAAAGGCACCGCGACGAAGACGATATCCGAGTTAGCTGCGATCTGATCATTCAGCCCGCCCCGGATTGATCCTGGAGGCGCCGACTCGCTGACGCTATTCACCGCCTCTTCCGCTCTTCCCAGGTCACGGGACCCTATCATCACCGTTTCGCCTGCTAACGCGAATCTGAGCGCCAGCCCTCGGCCTTCTGGTCCAGTTCCACCGACGAATCCGATCATTGCGAATTTATCTCCCCAAATTGGCGATTTCTCCGATACATCCAAATACGAGGTTACACTAACAGCAGTTCACGCGTATTTCCTAGCCGAGTTGCATGATTCATGAGGCGTTGAAATGGGGCGGTCCACACCTGAGTTTTGATTACTGGTTCGCCAACCGGATTTGGCGCGCCCCGTTGCGCTCACAGTCAGCTTTGAATAAAATGGAGCGAACGAACTCAAACGACAAGGAGAGAATAAATGGCCGATGTAACCACTGAGCTGATCAGGAACGTAGTTCTGCTTTCGCATAGTGGGGCTGGTAAGACAATTCTCTCTGAATCACTATTGAATCAGACTGGCGTCACCAATCGCATTGGCACAGTAGAGGACGGAACCACGGTCTCAGACTTTGAAGCCGAAGAGTCTAAGCGTGGAAACAGCGTGCAGACCTCGATCATGCATGCTCCTTGGCGGAACCACAAGATCAATATTCTGGACACGCCGGGCTACGCAGACTATCGTGGCGAGGTCGTGTCGGGCATCAGAGTTGCTGATTGCGCTGTGATCGTCGTGTCCGCGCCATCTGGGCTTGAAGTAGGCACGTCACAGATGTGGAAGATGGCCGACGACCTTAGCCTTCCACGGATCGTCTATATCAGCAAGATGGATCGTGAGAACGCCGATTTTGGACGTGCGTTGGATTCGCTCACCGAACGATTCGGGCGGCACCTAGTCCCCCTCCAGGTCCCCGTCGGGTCCGAGGCTTCGTTCAGCGGTGTCATTAATGTGTTGGCTAAAGACGCAGACGTCCCTGAAGAATTGCAATCCGAAGTGGACGACGCGATGGAGCGCCTGACAGAAGCCGTCGCAGAGATCGACGACGAACTAGCGGATAAGTACCTTGAAGGCGAAGAAATAACAGAAGTCGAAATTAGAGCCGGTCTCATCAAAGGCATTCGCGAAGCGACGCTGGTCCCTGTGCTTGCGGGGTCGCCTCCCAACTCCATCGGAGTCACTGAACTATTAGACGTGATCGCAGACTATATGCCCTCGCCCGCCGATATTGGCAACGTGTCAGTCACGACAGTTGGAACCGATGGTGAATCCGAGTTGGCATGTGATTCTGATGGTCCCCTGGCTGCATTGGTCTTCAAGACAGCGGCGGACCCGTTCGTTGGCAGGCTTTCATACTTCCGTGTGTACAGCGGCACGCTTGGTTCAGACAGTCAATGCTGGAACGCCAACAAATCAGAGGCAGAACGCGTGGGCCAAGTGTTTGTCGTGAACGGCAAGAGCCAGGACTCGCTGGACTCTCTAGCCGCCGGAGACATCGGCGCGTTATCCAGATTGAACTCGGTCGTAACTGGGGACACTATAAGCTCCCGCGAAAACCCGATAGTCATCGAGGGCCTGAATTTCCCGATTCCCGTGCATCACATGGCCGTTTCTCCCAAGACCAAAGCTGATGTTGACAAGATGACCAGTTCCCTGTCGCGAATTGTGGAAGAAGACCCTTCCCTGATCGTTTCTAGAGATGAACAAACCCTTGAGGTCATCATGCAAGGGCTGGGCGACACGCACCTTGATGTCGCCATCGAGAAGATGAAGCGCAAATTTGGCGTCGAATTGGAGATGTCGATACCCCGGGTGCCGTATATGGAGACGATCAGCCGACGAGCTCGGGTCGAGTACCGCCACAAAAAGCAGAGCGGCGGTCATGGTCAGTTTGGACACGTGTGGCTAGAGGTTGAGCCGTTGCCAAGAGGCTCAGGATTTGAATTTGCCCAATCAATCGTCGGAGGAGTTGTGCCTCGTGAGTACATCCCGGCAGTGGAAAAG
>DCAW01000024.1:731-2692 GCA_002313895.1 Dehalococcoidia bacterium UBA1123 | reverse complement strand
ACCCGATATCACCGCATTCAATACCTGTAACCTACTCAGTTCCTTCGCGCTCAATGTCAATCCTTCCATGACTGATATTTTCCCTGAACAGTTAGTTACTAACTAAATCGTAGAACATCGACAGGGCTATTTCTGGCCATTCCTCCCAGGGTTCCCCTTACGAAGCGCAAATCTGACCATCGGTTCTCCCGCCTGTTGGGTTCGAATGCCTTATGGTTGCCCGGATAACACTCTCACGCCCCTGAATCGACGGGGATCTCACCATTCCTCCAAATTCTATTTACCCGTATCTGGGGACCAGTTGTAAATCTTCGTGAGGGAGCCGCCCATAAGCGCCGAACGCTCTGAATCCGAGAGCCGATCAGTGACCTGGAACGCCTTAACTCCCTGCTCGTAGGTCAACAACGACACTGCGCGGGTCCAGTCGGTGCCCCACATGCATCGTTCGAAGCCGAACGCGTCCAATATCTTGCTCAGGGGCTCCCAGATGTCTAGATAGGGGAACGGCTGATGGGACAGAGTGCAGGCCCCTGATATCTTGATGGCCACGTTGTCGTGTTCAGCAAGCGCGACCACGTTGTCCAAATCAGCGAACGGTTCTGGCGGCGCTGGCGGCTCGAAGGGCTGGACCAGACCCACATGATCAACCACAAACTGGGTGTCTGGATTACGGCGGACGAGTTCACGCAAAAGAGGTAGCTGACCCGAGCACATGACATTTACTGGAATACGAGCCCGGGCGCCAGCGGCGAGGATTCGATTGATTCCTGGGTGGTCAGCCTCGTATGATCCGTAGGTGAGCATAATGCGCGCTCCGACCACACCGGGTGTCACTGACCACTGAGCAACCTCCTCATCGATCGCATCTGAATTCGGATCAAACGGCCTGATAAGGCCGAAACGGCTCGGATGTTTCGCATACGTCTCGAGCGCATAGCTGGCATCGTAACCGTACATACTATATGGCGAAACCAGCAAAGCCCCGTCAACGCCGACTGCATCCATTGCGGCCACCATGTCGTCCCCTGTGACCTCGTCCGGACCTCGCAAGAAACCGCTCCAAGGACGCTCAGGGCTATTTCGCTCGTAGGCATGGACTTGTGAGTCGATTATGAAGGTATGGGTTGTCATCACTATCCTCTCTGCTGGCCGAACATGAGATATCCGTAAATTCTGCTCGTGCGGTTGTCCGCCGGCAGTGTAAAAGCGTCATGTGACACTGTCACCAACCCTTCTCACGCCCATAATGGCGTAGGAGAGGGACTAACGTGGGGAGACCAAAGGCATTTTCAGGGCCCTAACCAGCGCTGTCGTCACGCGTCAAATCAACAGGTTGGCCCGGACCGTATTCTGGTTCGTTATGCTGCCAACGACCTCGCATGTGGGCACGCCGCCTGCTCGCCTCAGTCGGCGGCTGTCGCGGGTTGATGGGACATGAGGAAGTCGCGAACGTGGTTTATTGTATTAGCGAGCACGTCCGTTTCATCTTTCCATGGATATACCGTCAACTCGGCTTTTGGCGCCAACGCTGCCAAATCCATGGCGGCCTCGTACGAGTGCGACGGTGTGTCGTCAGGCATGACCAACATCGGAGTCTGGCACGAACGAGCGAAGTCGCGCGACACGCTGTACGCGAAGTCGGGTTGGACGCGGTAAAGGTTGTGCAGATACGATTCGCAAGTCTCCATGCTCACGTCGGTACGGCGCGCGAGCAGTTCGGGGGCCCAAGTGTCACGGCCAGAGTCGTACATTGAGTCTGGGGTTTTCGTACTGTGTCCAACCGGCTGGCAGAGGACGCCCGCTACGACTCGTTCGGGCGCACGTTCCATGAGCTTGAGCGCAAATGGACCACCGATGCAGAGGCCCATGAAGAAGAACTCCCGAATGCCGAGGTGATCCATAAGACCCAGTTGGTCGGCGGCGAACGCACCCCATGGGTCATCTACCGGGATGGGGCCGCT
>DCAW01000024.1:0-408 GCA_002313895.1 Dehalococcoidia bacterium UBA1123 | reverse complement strand
GACTCGCCGCCGTTCGCGTTGCGCTGGTCCATCGTGATGCAGCGAAAGTCGTTCTTGAACTCCTCCATTGCGTTGAACACTTGGTTAGGCCAGTTGCTGACCAAGGAGTTCAACCCGCCGCCGGGTGTTAACAGGAGCGGGAAACCGATCCCAGACTCCTCATAGTGGATGCGGATATCGCCTTTGGTGTAAAACGGCATACCAGATTCTCCTTGTCTAGATCGCCAAAACATTGGGCTTCCATCACTCAACCCGTTATCGGCGGTTTACTTTAGCATCATTTGACTGACGGCACTGTTTAAATCGTCCGTTCAATACTTGCACGAATTTCCGAATGCCTTGTTGACAATAAAAGACATTGGTGGCAGGTTCCGTGTATTCATAATTAAAGGGGCCCCAGAAAAGGAA
>DCAW01000023.1:36749-37090 GCA_002313895.1 Dehalococcoidia bacterium UBA1123 | reverse complement strand
ACTGGATCAGGGGGAAAATTACCCTAAACTCGGAAAAAGACGCCCAAAAATGCCTCGCGTAGATTGAGATTTATGGTCAAATTTGATATAATATGCATTGAATGCTAGTGAAAACCATAAAGTGATTTGCCCTCTACTCCCCAGAGGTTTGGCGAACCAGTCGCCACATATTCTCCTTCCAATCCACCCTACTTCGACCGTTAAATAGTGCCCCGCACATGACACCGGCGTCAGAATTAACTGCTCCGCCTCAGACGCCAGTTAGTCCGTCGACCTATTGAACATGCCCTCACATAACTGATCAAGCAAGCAAGATAATTCCTCTAGGAGGATCGCATGGC
>DCAW01000023.1:36107-36407 GCA_002313895.1 Dehalococcoidia bacterium UBA1123 | reverse complement strand
AATGATCAGTACACCGCCTCAGACATTCAGGTTCTGGAAGGGATGGAGGCCGTTCGCCGCCGTCCTGGAATGTACATTGGCAGCACCGACCAGCGTGGCCTACATCACCTGGTATATGAGATCGTCGACAACAGCGTTGACGAGTATATGGGTGGATTCTCCAGTCGTGTCTCTATCTACATATCCGCAGATGGAGTTGTCACGGTTCGCGACGATGGCAGGGGGATTCCGGTTGACAGACATCCGACCACAGGATTGTCCGGCGTCGAAACAGTCATGACTACTCTGCACGCCGGTGGC
>DCAW01000023.1:29792-35807 GCA_002313895.1 Dehalococcoidia bacterium UBA1123 | reverse complement strand
ATGACTACTCTGCACGCCGGTGGCAAATTCGGCGGAAAGGCGTACGCGGTGTCAGGCGGGCTTCACGGTGTCGGAGCGTCAGTCGTAAATGCGCTTTCGACTTATATGAACGTGGAGGTTTATCGCGGAAGCCGGGTGTACAGCCAGGAGTTCTCTCGCGGCATCCGACAGACAGATCTGAAGTACCGCAAGGCCACGGACGAAGAGGCCAAACACACGGGCAACGTGACCACGTTCTCCCCCGACCCTGATATTTTCGAGGAGATCGAGTACGAATATAACACGCTGACTCAGAGATTCAAAGAAATGGCCTACCTCAACAAAGGTCTCGAAATACACTTCAAAAGCGACTTCCACGAAGACAGATGGCCAAATAACGAGGTAACGTACTACTTCGACGGAGGCATATCCAGCTTCGTCAAGAGCCTCAACCAGTCCCGTGAGGTCGTGCATGACGAGCCGATCTATGTGGAGAAGCATATTGATGGGTCCATCGTGGAGGCCGCTTTGCAGTACAACGACAGCTTCAATGAGTTCGTGTATTCCTTTGCGAATTGCATCAACACGCATGACGGCGGCTCTCACGTTACTGGATTCAGGTCCGCTCTCACTCGTGTGCTGAATGACTATGGCCGAAAACAGAAAATCATCAAGGATAACGACACAAATCTAGCAGGTGAGGAAACCCGAGAAGGCCTCACCGCAGTCATAAGCGTCAAACTCAAAGACCCGCAATTCGAAGGCCAAACCAAAGGCAAACTTGGCAACCCAGAGGTGAGGACTCAGGTAGAAACAGTAATTGCCGAGGCGCTCAATCACTACCTGGAAGATAACCCCACAGAGGCTAGGCGAATCATCGAGAAGTGCCTAACAGCCCAACGGGCGAGAGAAGCCGCGCGCAAGGCCCGCGACCTGATTATCCGCAAGAATGCGATGGATGGCGGCGGTCTGCCTGGCAAATTGGCGGACTGCTCTGAAAAGAACCCCGAATTTTGCGAAATATATCTCGTCGAAGGCCCATCAGCAGGCGGGACGGCAAAGTCGGGACGCGACAGGCGCACTCAGGCGATCTTGCCACTAAGAGGAAAGATACTCAACGTCGAGAAGGCGCGAGCCGACAAGATGATCTCCCACGAGGAAATCCGGGCGATGATTACAGCTATCGGCGCCGGGTTGGACGACGAAATCGATTTGACCAAACTCCGCTATCACCGCGTGATCATTATGACCGACGCCGACGTCGACGGCTCCCATATTCGGACGCTAATTCTGACGTTCTTCTATCGCCACATGAAGGAGCTGGTGGACCACGGCCATCTTTATATCGCCCAGCCACCGCTGTACAAGATCACCGCAGGGAAACAGGTTCACTACGCGTACAGCGAAGGCGAGCGCGAAGGAATCATGGTCCAGTTGGGAAAGCGTCGGAACATTGGAATGCAAAGGTACAAAGGTCTCGGCGAAATGACCGCCCCCCAATTGTGGGAGACGACGATGGACCCAGAGAAGCGCACTCTGCTTCAGGTTTCTGTCAGTGACGCCGCGGCGGCTGATGAGACGTTCACGATGCTGATGGGCGACCTGGTGGAGCCTCGACGGAACTTCATCCAGACCCACGCGCTCGAAGTCAAAAACTTGGACGTTTAGTCTGGGCTGGCACTGGTTCACGGAAAACACAAACCCGAGGAAACTTAGCCCCACATTCCGGTGCTGAAATAGCGCTCACCGATGTCGTTGAAGATTGTAACGACTTTCCCCGAACGGGCTTGTTGTGCGACTTTGTAGGCTCCCAGCATGTAAGCGCCGGATGATTGTCCCGCGAACAATCCCACAGCGGACAGACGCCTGGAAAAATCGAACGCTTCATCAACATCAATGGGAAGCATCTCGTCAACGACGCTCTCGTCCAGCGTGTCCGGGATAATGTGCCCTTCTCCAAGAGGCTTGAGACCTTCAACACCCGGCCACTCCGGTGGGTTGATACCGACAACCTGGATGTCCGAGTTAAATTCTTTAAGCCTGCGCCCTACACCGCTGATTGTCCCGCCGGTCCCAACACCTGCGACAAAGTGCGTGATGTTTGGAGCCTGTTTGAGAATCTCCTCGCCTGTGGTCTCATAATGGGCCTGCGGGTTGTTTAGATTACTATACTGGTCGCAATAAAAATACTTGTCTGGGTTGGCCTCGTATCGGCGTTTAACCTCGTAGAGCGTCTCATCGTACCCCAGCATAGGGTCGGTGTAGACAATGTTCGCTCCGTGGGCCAGAAGACGCTTTTTACGCTCCTCACTGGCATTCTCCGGCATGACAAGCTCAACCCGATAACCCAAAACGGCGCCGATCATTGCATAGGCGATCCCCGCGTTGCCGGAGGTTGCATCCAAGATAGTGATGTCTTTGGTCAGATCGCCGGCCAATATTGCTTCAACCAGCATCTTCAACACGGGGCGGTCTTTGAGGGAGCCGCCTGGGTTGAGATGTTCAAACTTCGCGTGGATTTCGGCGTCCCCGATGTCCCAATCGAGATCGATCTCCACAAGGGGGGTGTTGCCAATTGCCGAAAGCGGCGGGTACTGACCTATGAAATCTAGATATTCGCTGGACGGCGCCAACTTTTCACCTCTGGAAAACTGAAGGGAGGTTCATCGCCTGGTCGATTAAGAATCCAACGATTCTCCCTACCATGTGAGTAACTTCGAGTATAGCCAGTTGGACAACCTCCGTCCAGTATGTGAGATTCCTTTCCCAAAACCTGCTTGAGCCTCATTCAGTTAAGATATAGTCTTCTATTTGATTCAGATAATGATGTCCGCTATCCCAGATAACTTTTGCCCCTAACTGCCAGCCAAGTAAGTTGTGGGACGCATCAATCGGAGATAATGATGGCAACCACCGACGCCAATTTGGCAACTCATGTCGAAACTCTGCGGCGTGAAATCGAACGACACGACCGCCTCTATCACGTCCTGGACTCTCCAGAAATACCGGATACCGGGTACGACCGGCTGATCCGCGAGCTGAGGCAGATCGAGGGTGAACATCCCGAGCTAGTCACTCCCGAGTCGCCGACTCAACGAGTCGGAGCACAGCCTGCCGACGGATTCCAGCAGGTGACGCATCGACTGCCTATGCTGAGTCTGGGCAACGCGTTTAACGATGATGAACTGTTGGCTTGGCACGCCCGTGTGTCGAATATACTGGAGCGCGACGACTTCGAGATGATGTGCGAACTCAAGTACGATGGCCTGGCAGTCGCGCTGACATACGAGAGAGGCAACCTGGTCCGAGGAGCGACCCGCGGCAATGGCAGCGTTGGGGAGGACGTGACGTCCAATCTGAGGACGATAAAGAGCATCCCGATGCGCCTCAACCCTGATTTGGCCCCAGAGTTGATCGAGGTGCGGGGCGAGGTCTATTTTCCGCGGTCCAAATTCGTTGCATTCAACATCCAACGCGAAGCCGAAGGTTTGCCCGTGTACGCCAACCCTCGCAACACCGCGGCAGGCTCATTGCGACAACTCGACCCCAGAATGACGGCGGAACGGCCGCTTGACATATTTGTGTACTCAATCGGCGCCTCAGTGGGATTGCCCGACATTAAATCGCAATCCGAAGGATTGGACTACTTGGATAGCTTGGGGTTCAGATCCAACGCCAACAATTTCCTGGCGAAATCTATATCCCAAGCCGCGAATTACTACCGCTCGTGGATCGAGAATGTCGAGTCGTTGGACTACGCTTGCGATGGTGTCGTAATCAAGGTCAACCGACTCGACTATCAGAACCACCTGGGAAATGTCGGTCGCGAGCCCCGATGGGCGATCGCTTACAAATTTCCTGCCATGCAGGAAGAAACTGTCCTTGAAGACATCAAATTTAATGTCGGGCGAACAGGACGCATAAATCCATACGCTATCCTGAAACCAGTCTTAATTGGTGGCGCAACCATCGAGCGAGCGACCCTACATAACGAAGATTACATTGTTGAAAAGGATTTACGTGTTGGCGACCGCATTGTGGTCGAACGGGCAGGTGAGGTCATCCCTCAAGTGGTGAAGGCTTTGCCTAAATATCGCGATGGCGAACCAGCTAAATTCAAGATGATCGAGGAGTGTCCTAGCTGTGAAAACAAGCTCGTACGTAGGGAAGGCGAAGCGGCCTCATTTTGCGTCAATAGCGCCTGCCCTGCTCAATTGGTGCGACTGATTGAGCATTTCGTCAGCAAGGGCGCTATGGATATCGAAGGGTTAGGAGTCAAACAAGGCGAGGCCCTTATAGACCAGGGTTTCATCAAGGACGTTGGCGACATATATCTGCTGAAAAATCACCGTGAAAACATCCTTGAAATGGAGCGCATGGCTGAAAAGAGCGTGACGAATCTTATTGCGGCCATCGAAAAGAGCAAGGAGCAACCGTTTATCCGGGTGTTGGTGTCCCTGGGAATCGATCTGGTGGGGACCGAAGTTGCCACTCTGCTGGCTCGGAATAAAGGGACGCTGGACGCTCTGAAATCTGCGGACGCCGATGAACTGTCCGCAATCCCTGGGATTGGCCCTAAGATCGCTCATAGCGTTGTCGATTTCTTCGCGGACGAAAGCAATGTGGCGGTCGTTGAAAAACTCAAGGACGCCGGATTGCAAATGGAGCAGACCATCGACGAATCCGCCAACCTAGAGCAGACCCTTGAAGGCAGGCGATTTGTTGTGACCGGACGCCTCCGGAACTTCAGCCGATCCGACATCGAATCGCGGATAAAGGAGTTGGGTGGCGCGGTCTCTGGCAGTGTCAGCAAGCGCACAGACTTCCTGGTTGTGGGCCAAGACGCGGGCTCGAAGCTGGTTGACGCCCACAACCTAGGCATCCGGGTATGGTCAGAAAAGAAATTCCAAATGATGGCCGGGTAATTTTGTCAGGGCTAATCTTTGAAGGCTGGAGCCACCTCGGTCAGGAAAGTGTCCAACTGCTTTTCCTGCTCGAACGACGCGAATCTGACGACAATAGTTTGAGCTCCCGCTTCCCGGTATCGGCGGATGCGCTCGATCGCAAGTTCCGGCGCTCCGAACGGGCCCCAGCGGTCGGCCCACATATTTATTCCGTAGTACATCTTGAGGAAACGGTCTGCCTCAGCCGTGGCAGCGTCAGAGTCCGACGTCAGGTTCACGGTCAAGTAGAAAACGCGTTCCATCGCGTCGTAATCTCGACCCAAAGCTTCTGCATGAAATTTCACCCGGTCATTGACCTGGGTGAACTCATCAGGGTAGTCAGATATGGATATAACGCCGTCCCCAAGCCTCGCGGCGCGTTCAAACTGACTGTCGCGGTTCGCCCTCCAGTGGGAAGCGATAAGCACTCTGGTGCCGCCTTCGTTTGGAGACACGGGGGCGATCGCGACATCCTCCATTTGGAAGTGTCGACCGTTATGGGTGACGCGTTCGCCACTCGTGAGACGCTTGAGCAGATGGACAACTTCCTCGAATCTCGAAGCTCGTGAGGATGGATCAACGCCCGCGTTTTTCCATTCCTGGCGTTGCGCGTCATTGAAGGCGCCCCCAACGCCCATGCCCAAAACGAGCCTGCCTTCGGAAATCAGATCGACGGTCGCCGCCGCGTGAGACAGCAAAACCGGATGCCTCAGCGCTCCTAGCATGACCCCGGTCCCAAGCCTGACTCTGCGCGTTCTCGCGGCCACAGCGGCCAGCACGGTCAGTGGCTCAAGCCTAGGCTTTGCTGTAAGGCTGTCGCCGACCCAAACGGATTCGACGCCTGCCTGCTCTGCTGTTTCGGCCATATCCAAGATTTTGTCGATATTCTTAGGCTGGCCGCCCTGCATCAGCAGGCCTCGTGTTGGCAGTAGAATTCCGAAATTCAATTTCAGTTCTTGTCTCCTGGTCGTAATATGCGCTCGAACACGCCCGGAGCAATTCGTCGAAGTTCGGCGAGATCACCTGAGGTGTCGAGGTCCAAACCGAACCCCTGAGTCTCCACGATGGCGAAAGGCAGGCCCCCTTGTTCGGC
>DCAW01000023.1:0-29405 GCA_002313895.1 Dehalococcoidia bacterium UBA1123 | reverse complement strand
TACCAGTCCATTGGTTCCGCCGTCGCCAACCGCTGGACAGATGGTTAACAGGCTTCCAAACTTTGAACTGCCGAGAGCCTGTTCCACGTCGGCAGTAGTCAACAGCGGCAGGTCCCCAGGTATATACATCGACGCCGCGCCGTTTGAAGAATTTATCTGAACCTGCGCGGACAACTCTCCATTCAAGCCCCTGCCTTTGTCTGGCCGCCAATTCGAGTTACCCGCCTCCGCAATTACACGGATCTCAGAATCCCCTCCAACAACGACAACCTCGATTAGGGATGACGAAGTTGCGGCATGTAGTACGATTTTCAGCATGTTCCAAGTTAAGGTTGCACGCTGGTCCGAGTCGAGCGAAGGTGCCAGCCTGGTTTTTGCTTGGGCCGCTGGTTTCATCGGAATGATTCCAATGGTTCGATCAGCTCGGACGCTACCGGAGGGCAAAATCCAGAACCTTTCGGGCGAGAGCCATCTTGTCTTCTTTCGAGGTCATGATCGTGTTGCAAACTAGAACGTCCATCCCCAACGAGTCGATCTCATTAGCCCGATCGGCGTCGATGTTGTCGATCACAAAAGCGTCACAGAGTCCAATGTACTGTTTCGCCACATCGACACATGACGGCTCGACGCCAAACTCTGCCATTAGTTTCGCGGCTGGACCTTTGATAGCTGCGCCGCCAATTATCGGGCTGACAGCAATCCGTTTGCCGGGGAATCCCGCGATTCGTTCGCGAATTCCAGTGACTTCCAAGATTGGAGCGACGCTCAGATATGGGTTTGATGGGCAGAACACAATGATTTTAGATTCGCTCAGCGCCCTTCCGAATCCTGGAGAAGGTCTGGCGCCGCCATTAGTATCAAAACGGATGGCCGTGGCTTTCGGTTCGCTCCTGTGCTTCACGAAGTAATCCTGGAAGGCCAGTGAGCCAATCTCCGTATCCACGATGGTTCTGAATGAGTCGTCTGTCATCGGCACGATGGCGTGTTCGACGCCTAGTGCGGCGGCGAGTTTTGATGTAACTTCGGAGAGAGATTCTCCGTTGTTCAACAGATTCGTTCGGCGTATGTGGGTCGCTAGGTCCTTGTCTCCTAGGCCGAACCAAGTGTCCTCGCCGTAGGCGGTCAACCGTTCTAGCATATTGAATGTCTCGCCTGTGATCCCCCAGCCTGTTTCCGGGTTGGCGATGCCGGCTAGCGTGTACATGACGGTATCCAGATCCGGTGAAACATGCAGCCCATAGAAAATTTCGTCGTCGCCTGTGTTCACGACAACCGTCAGTTGATCGGGATCAAGGATTTTGGCGAGTCCCAACGCCAGTTTGGCTCCTCCGACGCCCCCCGCAAGCGCCAGCGCGTTCGTGTCATATCCTGGCATGATGTCCTTTGCATTTCGGCATTGTGAATTTCTGCCCTATGTTAAAATCGTCCAACGAATCCTCGAGTTAACGGTTGGAGACTTCAAATTTACATCTCCAGATTAAGCCTGGTCAACTTCAGAAGTTACGAAAACCTTTCTCTAGAGTTTCCGGAAGGCTTGATTCTGCTCGAAGGCGCCAACGGCCAGGGCAAAAGCAATCTATTGGAAGCCGCCTACCTGCTCGCCATCGCGAAGTCTAATCGGGCGTCGATGGACCGCGAGATGGTGCGCAGTGAGGCACGCATCGGCCCTCAACCTCACGCTCAGATTCTGGCACATCTGACCCTTGCTGATGGTGATGTCAGGCTTCAGGTGGACTTTTCGCCCTCTGGCAATTCGGGCAATCCTCATTCCGAGGCCGAAACGGCAACCTCGGAGGCTGCCGTTTTTCACAAATCATTCCGGGTCAACGGAGTTGGAAGGAGAGCGTCCAGCGTTGTTGGCGTTCTGAACGCTGTGATGTTCGGCGCCGAAGACCTTGAATTGGTCTATGGAACGCCTTCAATCCGTCGACGTTACCTAGACATTTTGATCTCACAGCTAGATGACCGATACTTGCGGAGTCTTCAACGCTATCACAAAATCCTGGCCCAACGAAATCATCTGCTGAAGCGAATCCGCCATCGTTCGGCATCTCCTGATGAGCTGCAATTCTGGGACGTAGAACTGATTGCAGAAGCCTCATTTATTATTGAACAGAGAGCCAATACCCTGGCGAGCCTGAACGACATCGTCGCTCCCCTGCACTCGGAACTCGCGGGCGCCGATGACATGCTGGAATTGGTGTACCGGCCGAGCATCGACATCCCTCAAGAAGTTACGGTCGATGTCGCCGCCGAAATCCTGACCGAAGGTTTGGCTGATGAACGGAGTCGAGAAATAGCCCAAGGGTTCACTATTTTAGGTCCACACCGAGATGACGTTGAACCTCAGATCGCCGGCATGCAAGCCAGCGCGTATGCTTCAAGAGGGCAGGTCAGGACTGTTGTGCTCGCAATGAAGTTGGCTGAGGCAGAACACCTTAAACGCCGTCGGGGTCAGGAACCAGTGCTGTTGTTAGACGATGTCCTTTCCGAGCTGGATTCGGGCCGTCGGAATTTGGTTCTAGACAAAGCGGCGACTTACCAGCAGTGTTTTATCACTACCGCAGAGCCTGATATCATCAGGCCCGAGCGGCTTTCTCAGATGCACCGATTCGACGTTAAATTGGGATCAGTCAAGGCGATTTCGATAACCGACTGATAACCCAGGGAGTAGAAATTCCATGAACGCCGCAGATCACAACCTGAATCTGGAACAAGCCGCCCAACGAATTGCGAGGTCGCGATATGTCGTCGCTCTGGTCGGGGCCGGACTGTCTGTGGAGAGCGGAGTTCCGACATTCCGAGGCCCAGGCGGCTTGTGGACCAAACTCGGTGAACCCACGATGAATGGGTACGAAGATTTCCTTCGAGACCCGGCGGCATGGTGGAATGAACAGCAGTCCCAACAGCATAATCCTGACCGCGCCCACTTCCGAGAAGCAATCGAACGAGCCAAGCCAAACCCTGGTCACTTCGCATTGGCCGACCTCGAAAAAATGGGAATCTTGAAGATGACCATTACTCAGAATGTTGACAATTTGCATGCCCAGGCCGGCCAGGAAAAACTCGCTGAAATCCACGGCAACCGCACCAAAATGAGGTGCATTACCTGCGAGCGAAAGTGGCATCGCGACCACTTTGAAGGCGAATCCTATCCACTCACATGCCCTGAATGTGGAGGGCTGGTGAAGGGCGACACAGTAATGTTCGGAGAGCCAATACCTCGAAGCGTGTTAGAGACCTGTTTTTACCACACCGAGTTGAGCGATTGCATGATTGCCATCGGCACTTCCGCCACGGTTTATCCTGCCGCGAGTTTCCCGTCATTGGTGCAGGGCAACGGAGGAATATTCATTGAGGCCAACCCAAATCCCACACCTCTATCCAACTCTGCCGATCTGATTGTGCGAGGCTCCACGGGCGAAACCTTGCCAAAATTGGTAGATCGCATACGCGCATTATCGCAATGACCAAAGCAATCTCTGACAGTTGAATTGCTCCAGCAAGATTTGGTCTTAGCGCGTTTCATCGTTTAACCAATAAGCGAGCGCCGATTAAAATATCAGGAGCCGAATATTGTCAACGTGGAAAGAATGTTAAGAAATGGCTGAGTCGTTGGCCCAGCTAGGCCGAGAGCGTCTGGACGGCAAAATTTGCTACCTGGCAACCACACAGCCTACGGGAGCCCCAAGAGTCCATGCAGTGACGCCGATAATTGGCTGCGACGATCTCTATGTCTTCATGGAGCCGACCTCTCCCAAGAGCCGAGACCTCAACGCCGACAAACCTTACGCTCTGCACTCCTCTGTTAGGACCAACACTGGCGAAGGCGGCGAATTTCTGGTGGACGTCGACGCATTGGAAACCGACAGCGCAGATGAGCGCCAACTCGTGATCGAAGCGTCAAGCTACGAGATCAAAGAGCGGTATGTGCTGTTCCGCTTGGATGTGGGACGAGTCGTGTTCACCCAGTACGAGGACGATGGCCCTCAACGAGAACGCTGACGGTCGATGACCAAATAGCCGTCCGCGATTCAGGACACCGCTGCCAGCAGTCGATCCACGAAACCATTGAAGTGGTCTCCGCCGACCCATCGCAGCACGACTACCAGGTTTAGCGAAGGCACAACCCAGATGCGATTGGTCCCCGCTCCCGAGTGGAAAAAGCTGTCCGCGGGCGCATTTGGCATGAGCTTGTGGTCGGTGTTCAGGGTCCAGTTCATGAAGCCGTAATTCGGATTCAGCTTGCCGGGCGTCCTGGCCATCTTAACCCAATCTTCTGAAATGATCTGGTTCCCCGCCCAATTTCCCCTGGCAAGACTCAACATCCCGAACCTCGCTTGATCCCTGGCGCTGATCCACATTCCGCCGCCCCAATGCCCCCCGCCGCTCACCGACTGGATTCGTTGGCCGGCAATCATCACCCATGAGTTGCGATACCCATTCCAACGCCAGGTGTCCGAAGCACCGATGGGGTCCATAACCTGCTCTTTTAAGACCTCTGGAAGCGGGCGTTTCCATACCCTGAGAAGCGCCAAAGCCAGTCGGTTCACGCGGGCGTCACTATATTCGTACACAGTCCCAGGCTCGGCCGGCGGGCGCAGAATGTCGTTCGGATTGGAAGCCGAGTAGTGCTTGCCCCAAATGGAACCGTCCCATTCGTTGATCTGTCTCAGCATCATGTCCCAGGTGATCTTGCGATTGTGGTCAGAGTCGAATCCGCCATCATCAACATAATCCGCGACCGGATCGTGAACGTCCTTTATAAGCCCTTGGTCCCATGCCAGCCCAGCGACAGTAGACAGAAAACTTTTGGTGACGCTGAATGTCATATCCACGCGATGAGGCTCGCCCCACTCCGCAACAAGACGCCCATTCCGGAGCACAACGCCTGTGACCGGCCCTCTAGTCTTGGTCGGGCCAATTATCAAACCGTCGTCATATCTCTTGGCGCCGTGAGATCGCGCGAGGTGGCCGCCAAGATCGGGAGGATAGCCCTCGTGAGCGGGATCTTGAGAGTAGGTTATTGCTTCTCTAAGTTTCGCCGGATCAATGCCTGCTTCGTCAGGTTCCAGCGATGACCAGTCGTCACCAGCTTGCGGAAAAGTCAAATCTCCTGTCGATGAAATCTTTGTCTCTTGCATACTTTGCCTCTTCAGTTCGCTTTGTGACGATTTGCTGACCTGTTGATGACCCTATCGATTCGATCCGATTCTACCACGTCGCGAAACGCTGTGGCGTAACCTGAAACTACGAATGTTGACGCCTCGATTGCGCTGATAATACACTCGGCGAAACTTATCGGGTTTTATTGTTCAGTTAGATTCAGGAGACGAAATTGAGAGAAAATCGAGTGAAAAAACTCATGAGGGAAGGCAAGTTGGCCCTCGGAACGTATGTCAGCTTCTCCGACCCGCAGATTGTTGAGATCATTGGGCTAGCCGGGTTCGACGCAGCGTTCATCGACATGGAGCATACCGCGTTCGATCTGCCTTTGATTCAACAGATGATCGTGGCTGCTGACCTCGTGGGCATCACCCCGATGGTGAGAGTGGCGGACACCGATCCCGGTTTCATCCTTCGCTTGTTGGACATGGGAGCGCAGGGCATCATTATTCCTCACGTTGACGGCATCGAAGGCGCGAAGAAGGCCGTCAAGGCGGTGCGTTACGCACCGCTTGGGGAGCGAGGCGGCGCCGGCGGAAGTCGTGCGGCTCGATTCGGAACCGTTAGCTGGGCGGACCATGTTCGGACATCGAACGATGAAATCTTGTTGTCAGTTATGACCGAAGACGCCAAGGGCATCGCGGACGTCCCTGAAATAGCGGCGTTGGAGGGCATTGATCTTGTGGCCCTGGGACCCACTGACCTATCGCAAACTCTGGGCGTCACCGAGCCAACTGACCCTCGTTTGAGGGCAGAGGTCGAAAAAATCGCCGCTCAGGTCAAAGAGGCGGGCAATGCCAAGCTCCAGATACCGATGAACCATCCAGCGTTCCCACTAGCGGCTCAGGAAATGCTCGACCTGGGCGTTGGTTACACTCACGTCGCGCCACCTCCTCCGGCGATCCTGATACGCGAGATGCGAAACGCCGTGCGCGGCATCCATGAGGCAGTGGGGCGCGATAGCTGATCGTCGGAATTTATCGGACCTCGGATGGTTTTCGGAAGATAGCCACGTTGGCTGTCGGAAAGTCGACTTCCATGTGGAGTGAATCAGATACCCACTCCAATGTGCGCCGCGAGTAATAGGCGATGTGAGTCGGGTCACGATTGTAATGCCAGTTCGGAAATTGCGACCAATCCGCCGACATGCTGGTCATCACTCCGAGTATCCCGCCAGCCTTCAGAAGCGAATGAAGTTGCTTGAACTCGGTTCCGGGCGACGAGAAGTGTTCTGCTGTTTCTGTGCAGGTTATGAAATCGAATCGCGATTCCAAAACCGACGGGTCTGGTGCAAAGTACGGATCATAAGGTAGGATGTCGAATCCGTCCTCCGTAGCCATATGCACCAGAGCGGGTCCGGGGCCGGACCCGAAATCGAGGCCTTGAGCTCCACTCGATAACTCAGCGCGCACAACGTTCCAGAGCCTGCTCAGAAATTTCCTGTATTCAGGGTCGGCGGGATCGTTGTTGTGGAGAAGATAGCGTGCCTTCTCGGCGTCGTGATCGAGATGGTATCGCACAGGAACGTGGACGAGGTCGCACACTGAACACAGGAAGAATTCTCTGCTGCCCAGCCGTTCAGAGCTTGTATGTATGCGGCGAACATCCCAAGAATGGCACAGTGGGCATTGTGACGCCATATTCGCGCTCCAATATGATGGGCGTTAATAAACGTCTAGCGTGAATCGAGCGCCTTCGGGCGTGTCTTTGTAGTCCAGGATAGACTCATCGAGTTGCGGCAACATCTGTTCTTGAAGCAATAGTATCTTCGTGCCTCTGAGCGCGACGGCGTGGTCTTCGGCTTTCTCGTGATCAATCACGATGCCGAAATCGCCCGGGCCGGGCCAAGTCGGCTGGACCGCGAGCCGTAGGCACCTGCCCGCCTCGATGCTCCGTGACTCGACGATTCGTTTCAATTCCTCTTTGGCGCTATCAGTGACGGTGAACACGCTTAATTCCCGGTTCTGGTCATTTGCTTGCAGACCAGATCGTTTGGTAATTATCGCCACTGATTGCCGCAACCAACTCTTGCCGCTCCAATCGGCGCAACTCAGTCAACGCCGCGTCACAGGCTTGAATCGCCTTCGGGTCTCCAGACTCTTCAATCCTTTTGACTATCTTTTCCCAAACTCCTAGGTTGACAAGGCTGTCGACATAGCGCTGCCATGGAATCAGCGTGAGATTCTGGAGACGCGGAAATCCTGGGCGCAGTTTACGGATGGAACGCACACGGTCTTGAGGTGAACTGGCCATAGGCATCAGTCGCACCATCGGGCCGTCATCTGTGTTCGAGCGCGTGTCTATTATGAGCGCCCTGCGGAACGACGGAAAGAAAATCGACATTACCTCTGCTTCTTGAACGTTCCGAAGCACTTCGTCAATCTCGAAAAGGAAATTGCCTTCCATAACGCCACACCCCCAAATAAGGCCTCTAAATTCCGACACGGACTCAGCGATTCAACTCACATTATAAGGCCAAATTCAACCATGTGTGGTGAATTTGGCGGAATGCCTACGAGTTTATGAGTTCACTGACCGTCTCAATGAACGCGGGCAGCACTTTGTTCCAGTCGCCGACGACACCATAGGAACACGATTTGAATATATTGGCGTCTTGATCACGGTTGATGGCCACAACGTGTTTAGCGCCCGAGCAACCGGCCATATGCTGGCTGGCGCCGGATATAGCAACAGTGATGTAAAGATCAGGTGTTATCGTTTTCCCAGTCAGGCCCACCTGGTAGCTGTGATCGAGCCATCCTGCGTCGCACGCTGCCCTGGATGCGCCCATAGCGCCACCGAGCATTGACGCGAGGCCTGCCAATGTTTCAAATGGTTCCTCTCCGCCCAATCCTCTGCCGCCGCTGACGACGATCGTGGCGTCTTCTAGCCTGACACCTTCGGAAGCCTGAGTGACGGTATCGACGCGCCTGGCCTTGATTACACTGGATTCAAGCTCCACGCTCAGCGCCTGAGTTTCGCCCGTCCTGCTAGTATCTGGTTCCGGGGCCTCGGTGGTCTTTGGGCGAACCACTGCGATCTGGATGCCGTCGCCTTGGAATGTAACCTTGGCCATCGCATTTCCGCCGTAAACGGGTCGGAGGGCGGACACCCGACCGGTGGACTCATCGACCGAGAGTTCGACGCAATCCTGAGCAACTCCAACACCCATTCGGAATGCCAGTCTGGGGCCGAGGTCGCGCCCCAGTTCAGTCTTACCAATTAACACCACCGACGGTGATGTCTGTTGGACTGCTTGCTCGAATGCAGAAAGGTATGCGTCAATCTGACCATCAGCCAGAAGTGGATCGGCAACCGTGTACACTTTGTCCGCTCCCGCTGCGATGGCGTCCCCTGCGAAGCTATCTGGCGTCCCGCCGAGCAACGCTACCGCGACTTCATCTCCGCTGGTTGCGGCCAAAGCTTGACCGACCGTCGCAAGCTCGCCGGTTATCGAGCCCAACGCGTCGCCTTCTATTTCCCCAAGAATCAATATTCCTGCCATGGTGGTGACTCCAATTAGTTAAGAACTAGAAATCATATCTTTGCAAGACGAACTCAGATCAGCCGGGCTTCCCGCAATTTCAACGCCAGCAGGCGTCCTGAATCTGCATCGTCTTCGCCTTCGATGAACTCGCACTCGGTGTCAGACACCGGGATGTACAATTCCGTGAGGTCGAGCTTGTGAGATAATTGATCGTGGGACAATCCAACCTCGGACGCATCCCAGACCGTCGGCGTCTTGCGGCTGGCCGTCATGATGCCTCTAAGAGTCGGATACCGAGGCTCTCCCAACTCGTTGGTGATCGTCACAACTGCCGGAAGCTCGGCTTTCACAACCTCGTATCCATCGGAAAGCGCTTTGTGGACGGTCACGCCGTCGTCACTTACTTCTATCTTTTGGGCGATGGTGATGCATGGGAGGCCAAGAATCTCGGCGATTCCAAGTGGGACCATCGCATTATCCCAGTCCGACGCTTGGCGTCCGCACAGGATGAGGTCGTATTCGCCAATCTTCCTGATTGCCTCAGCCAAAGCGGTGGCTGTGCCAAAAGCGTCAAGATTTCCGACTGCCGGGTCATCGACAAGTATCAGCTGGTCCGCCCCCATTGACAGCGGTTTTTTCATGACATCCATGACGAAACCCGAACCCACTGAAAGCACGGTTATTGTGGCGTCAGATGACGCCTCTTTGATTTGGAGCGCTGCCTCCACTGCGTTTTCGTCGAATCCATTGACGACAGGTGGAATCCCCTGAGCGGGGACGACTTGTTTTGTGTCTGGGTCAATTCGGAAGGCTGAAGCTGGAGTTTCGGGGTCAACCACCTGTTTCGCGCAGACGATAATGTTTAACGCCATCGGCTCTCTCCTGAATTATTCGCGGTCGATTTTCGACCTAAGCCGCTGGGAATATAGCATTGGCCGGAGATGGGCGTCAAATTTCATGTGATTTATTGCACAAGCGCCCATGAATCAAGTCTGCGTTGATTGTTCGTCATTGCGGAATAAGCGTTTAGCCGAGGCGGTCCTACCAAGCTCGCGTCAGCCAAGTGGCCTGTCGAGTGGCCGGGTTATTGGGCGGAGCATTTCGCCCCAATCTGATCGACCGACCCACGGTCATTTTCGTTTCCATTATTCGACCTGTTCCGGTACAAAAATAACGCTCCCGTGACGATACCGGCGTCCAATTCCTTACGATTTCCAGATGGTGATCACTTGATTTGTTCGACCAACCGTGAGCTGCTCGAGCCGTATGAATTCGAATCATAATTTCTCATTACCGATTTAGATTTCAGCAATCGAACAGTCAATGATCGCGTAGACACAGAACAAGTTAAACCCTTTGAAACCTACATGTTATATTTACAACCCGCAAACAACGGTACAGGTTGAGTGATATAACCACGAAATCTGAAATCACAAAATCCTCTATTGCAAGGGAAAAACCCGCGCCGCCCACTACAAGGGAAAACCACGCTAGAAAATCGCTAGAAAATCAGTGAATTTACCCTTGCATTGTCTTATACTTTTACTAGATAATGTCTTAGACTTGGCTGCAAAGTTCGGGTGACGGCACCCGGCACGGTTGTCCACTGGCACATCCGAAATTTCGGAGCCACCGGTGGACCCAAATCCTTGTACGAGACAGGCAGTTTCTTACTCCAACACGGAGCATTTGCCAGATTCGTACTCGGTTTGATTTCGGCGAATTTTCACTCCTTGGAAGAGTTGCGTCTGTCGCACATGATCGCTTTTAGCGACAATTTGGCGACCACTTGCACAGGGAGCGTATCATGAGCGTCGTTGAAATCTCAGTTTCGGTCACGCAAGCTCGCGCATGGCGACCGGGAGGTCGCAATGTCAGACTCCTGCACGACCGTCTGGCTCGCAGGTCGGAGGAACCTTCGAGAGGCCGTCTGAATTGCTCGATTTGTCGACCCACAATTAGTGGGGGGGAGAGTAGAAACTTTGGTAATCTCGCCGGCTATTACAACAACCACGGTTCCGTCTTCAAGAATTTGTGTGAGATGCGAATCCACGATGATTGTCACGTATGACGAACTAGAGTGTCTGCTTTGCGGGTACGTGGATTACACGTACACACCGCCCGTCAGACTCAGGCCCAAGAGCATCCTCAGCACGGGCACTCGGTATGTGCTGCGATATGTTGGGGACTCCAAATCCCTGTCCGAAACGCTGACCTACGTGAAACTTAAGAGGCTTCGCAACAGGGTCGTGTTCGGAGTCAAATGCCCATTCTGTGAAAAACGAATGGACCAGTCGTCCCTTTCAGGCAAGCGCCGTGAGGTGCGGGAGGAGAGGTACAAGTGCGAATCCGGGCACCGGGTCTCGCTGTTGCCCAAGAAAGACGGTTCGATGGGCTGGAAGTAGTCCCCTTCTGACTTTAATTCAGGGCCGGGTTTCCATATGGGATCCCGGCCCTGTGGTTTTCCTGGCTGAATGTTTGCTCTAACACATCGATACGCCTTCCTTGAAGTTGGAACCAGATGGCAAAAATTCCAGATTTAGCTAATAATGGATCATCTAGTCTCAAAATAATCTGCGATTTCTCTCCGCCAAGGGGAGGAACACCAAGCCTAATCGGTGACCTTGACGGTCTGAATCCTGACATTGTGTCCGTGGCATACAATCCTGGCAAATCGGTGCGGGTCAATCCGGTCGCGGCGGCAGCCTGGATCAAAGCAAACACAAAACAAGATGTTGTGTTCACTCTTGCGACCAGAGACATGAATAAAGTCGCAATCCAGAGTCTGCTTCTAGGCGCCCAACTGTTGGGCCTTCAGAATATCGTTATTGTCGAAGGCGATGGATTAAGCAATCGTGACAGAGAGCGTTTCAAAGCTGTTTATGATTTTCAACCCACTTCTTTGATCGAATCCGTGCGAGACATGAACGAGGGAAAGGATTTTCGGGGCCTGAAGTTGCGGGTCGCGACCGACTTCTCGGTGGGAGCGACGATTGATATGGGCAGGCCATCGGATTCCGAGATTCCGTTGGCGATCCGAAAAGCCCAAACAGGAGCCAAATTTTTCCTAGCGCAGGCAGAATTTGATCCATCCGTGATTGCCCGGTTCCGTGCAGACTTCGAATCACATTTCGACAAGGGACATGCGCCACCTGTGTTCTATGGAGTTCAGATTCTTGCCGAGGATGGTATCATTTTCGGAAACGTGCCTCAAGGCACCAGATCCGAATTAGAATCCGGGAAGTCAGGCGAAGAAATCGCGCTGGAGTTGATACAGAATCTGATGGATCAGGGGGTGCGGACAGTGTATCTCGTCCCTCCAATATTCCGAGGAGGGAGAAGAGATTACGATTCGGCGAGGCGCGTGATCGAATCAGCCCGCCGACTGGCGTCGTGAAACCTCTGGTCAGGCGCACAAGTTCTCAGGAATACCGCTTCACGAACCTCGTTGACGCTGTCGGCCATCGTAGCTATAATCTGGTTAACCTACCAACAATGTTCGAAGACACATCAGAAGAGGTAAGGCATTTGGCAACCGAAACTGGCAAGCGGTATTCATGCGAGAACTGTGGCGCGGAATTCGTGGTGACACGAGGGTCTGAAGAAGGCGGGATCAACTGCTGCGGCACGCCGATGAACAAAAAGACTTAGTTCGTCCCCCGTCGAGTTACTGCAACACAACGATTTTTCGACACAACCACGGAGCGTGAATAGATGGCTAACCAGCTTGGAAGACGGTATCAATGTGAGACCTGCGGCACGATGGTGCTATGCACCAAAGCCGGCACAGGCGCAATCCAGTGCCACGGCGCCGAAATGGGCGTGCAGCAACCGCGGAAGCTTCCGTCTTCTGACTAATATTCCAACGTAACCAACCCGGATACATTCACAATTTGCGACCACTGCCCTCGAATGGGGTCAGTGGTCGTTCGTGTTTCCGGGCCATTGCTATCTCCCCATACGGTTGCGCCTAGCCCAAGACCATATGGGCAGTTGCTGCCGAGTGTTGTTCATCCGCATGATATGAGCTTCTCACCAGTGGCCCCGATGCGATATGCGAGAATCCCATCGACTCCCCTTCCAACCGCAACTCGTCGAACTCCCCCGGTGTGTACCACTTGACCAAGGGCGTGTGTTTTGGGGTTGGCCGCAGATATTGGCCGATTGTCAAAAGCTCGCAGTCCGCGTCTCGCAGGTCCTGCATCGTTTCAAGAATTTCGTCCCATGTCTCGCCGAGACCGACCATCATGCCGGATTTGGTTACCGCGTTTGGGTTCAGATGTTTGGCTTGCTTCAAGAGCCTAAGCGACAGATCATAGTCACCCTTTGGCCTCACTCGCCGAAACACCCTTCTTACCGTTTCGATGTTGTGATTCAACGTGTCAGGGCCGGCTTCCATCACGCTCGCGAGGGCCGATGGGTCGCCCTGGAAATCAGGGATCAGCACTTCGATCTTGGAGCCTGGGCTGCGTTTGCGAATCTGGGTGATGCACTGAGCGTATATGAACGCGCCGCCGTCGGGCAGATCGTCTCTATCTACAGATGTAATGACAGCGTATGACAGGTCCAATCGCTTTACGGTCTCCGCGAGCCTGAGCGGTTCCTGGAGGTCAAGGCCCACGGGTGTCCCGGAGGTAACGGCGCAATAGCTGCAAGCTCTGGTGCATATATCGCCCAGAATCATGAATGTCGCGGTGCCGCGCTCCCAGCATTCACCGATATTCGGACAATGTGCCTCTTCGCACACCGTGTTCAGTTGCTCTCCTCTAAGTATCTCTTTGAGTTCGATGTACTTTGGGCCGCCTGGCATTGGGACCTTGAGCCAGGGGGGGAGCTTGCGTTCAATGGCCATGTTTCCTCCATTATCCTCATGGTAGAGACATATTATCAGATGCTCATGGCTGGACATCAATTCATGGCTGGTTGCTATGCTATAGTGGAGCCGCGTTATTTGTTGGCGAACGCGGCCGTTGTGTCCAGATTCAAGGTTACACGACAAGCAGATTTCCTGCCAATAAAATTGTCCAACCAGGCAGGCGATTAACCGGCAAATGACATCTTCAGTCCAAAAAACCGCCAGCGAACAAGAAATCGAGCTGGTCGAACTGGATTTGATCCAGATGGGGCCGCTCGGAGACACCCTCGCCGATTTTGAAGATCAGACGATCAACGTGTTCGGTGGAATCGAGGGCGAGCGTGTCGTTGCTCGCATCTATCGGTACCGACGACGCAAACAGCGGATAATATCTGCGATGGTTGAGACGGTTCTGAGGCCATCAGAGCATCGAGTTGCAACACCATGCCCGTATTATGGGCCGTGCAGTGGCTGCCAGTGGCAGCATGTGTCATACGAACATCAATTGGCGCTGAAGCAAGAGGCGGTCGCCGCACAACTTCGAGAGTTCCAGAGCCTGGCTGGCGTAACCGTGTCTCCGACGATGCCAGCGCCTGAGCGATTCAATTACCGAAATCACGCGAGATTCACGGTGAGATTTGGAGGCCAGCTGGGGTTCTCGAATCGAATAACTCGGCATTTCGCTCGTGTCGATGAATGTATGTTGATGGGAGCAAAAATAAACGAAGCTATCACCGAATTGCAGGACAAAGCGGGAGAAACGTCCAACCTGTCGGTGCGGGTTGGGACCAACACGGGCGACAGATTGATTCAACCCACGTTCCAAAACTCAGACATCGCCCTTGCCTCTGGACAGAAGCACTATCACGAAAACCTGCTTGGCCGAGACTTCAAGGTCGCGTCTCCCTCGTTTTTTCAAGTCAACACCGCTCAGGCAGAAAATTTGGTGAATCTAGTCAAAGAAAGACTTGAATTGAGCGGCAACGAGACTGTTGTAGACGCATACGCGGGCGTTGGGGTATTTGCCATCCTGCTCGCCCCTTACGTGGCTCGCGCTATCGCGATTGAGGAGTCAAGCGCCGCAGTTTCCGATGCCTGGGAAAATGCAAAGGGGCTTGAAAATATCGTGTTTATCGAAGCCCGAACCGAGGACGCCCTCGGAATGCTGGAAGAGGAAGCGAATCTTCAGTCGACGCCAGACGCAGTGATTCTGGATCCGCCGAGAGTCGGATGCCACCCCGGAACGTTGGACGCCCTGTTGGAACTTGGGCCGCGGCGTGTTGCCTACGTGTCCTGCGACCCGCCATCGTTGGCCCGAGACCTGGACATACTTGCAGAAGGCGGCTACAAAGTTGACTCCGTAGAGCCAGTGGATATGTTTCCTCAGACGTACCATGTCGAGTGCGTGGCGACCATGACTCGGGCCAGTTTATGAATAGCGCTCCGCGAAAAACTTTACCGACGATACTTCTGGCTTCATCGTCGCCCAGGCGTCGGGAGATCATGCAGGGCGTCGAAAACCTTGTAAAAGTGTTGAGTCCGGACATCGAAGAAGGACCGCGTAACGCCGGAGAATCCCCGGAAGAGTACGTGTCCAGATTGTCGCGAGAGAAAGCCGAAGCTTCGATGGTTAATGGCATCGTTGGAACAATACTCGCCGCCGACACAACCGTTGTTCTGGATGGCGAAGTCATGGGAAAGCCCGCAACGAGACCTGAAGCCAAGCATATGCTTCAAAAACTCCAAGGTCGGGTCCACAGCGTAGTAACAGGCGTGACGGTTCGCGGCATCATGGGCGCTAACTTCGTAACCGCGTCCAGGACAACGTCAGTCCATGTCAGGGATTTTTTAGAATCGGAGATGGAATTGTACTTAGATTCCGGGACTCCGATGGATCGGGCTGGAGCATACGGCGTGCAAGACATGCCCTTCAATCCGGTCACAAAAGTGGATGGGTGTTATCTCAACGTAGTTGGATTACCTTTGTGCACCGTAGTTAGTTTGATGGAGAAGGTTGGCACGGTTTTGAAGCTTCACCCCAGATTGCGCGTGCCGTACTTTGATCGATGCGATGGGTGCGAGTTGGGTTGTCGGGAGGCCTAGATATGAGTTTCCTCGGTATGGGGACGATGGAAATATTGCTCATTTTGGTCCTGGCCTTCATATTCCTGGGGCCCGAGCGCATGGTTGATGCCGCAAGGATGTTGGGCAAGTTGGTTCGTGAGGGGCGAAAACTGGCCTCCGAGTTGCCTCAAGTAGTAATTGAAGACGACGATATCAAGATCATCTACAACGATGAGGCGCCAGGGCCAACGCAGGGGGTCACGAGACCGACTCAATCGCACACACCAAAAGAAGGCGCAGACGCAAGCCAAGAAGTGTCCGAAGGACCCGTGTCGCACCAACCGGCGCGGACCTCTCCACCGATACCCAGCAAGCCTCCGGAAGAGCCACCGAAGACATGAACCGTCAATCGCTCCCGATTCGAGATCACCTGCTGGAACTGAGAAGGCGCATGACGTGGGCCGCCGGTTCTGTGTTTGTGACGACGGTAATCGCGTTCATTTTCCATGAGCATATTCTCATACTTTTGATGGGACCTGCTGAGGGATTCGTGGACATTCCCAACGGAAAACCAATCTACACTGATCTCACCGAATTTCTGGGAATCGCCGCCAAAGCGTCCTTGCTCGTCGGTCTTTTCGCCTCCCTGCCCTTCGTTCTGTACCAAGTCGTGATGTTCGTCGCGCCTGGGCTCAACCCCAAAGAACGAAAATATTTGTACGCGATGCTCCCTATCAGCCTGATCGTGTTCGTCATCGGCGCAGCTTTCGGTTACCGAATCCTTTTCCCGCCGATGGTCACGTTCCTACTCACATTTGGCAGCGACGTTGCCACTCCTTACATCCGAATCGGCAACTATGTAAACCTGATGCTGTCGTTGTTGTTTTGGATGGGCGTCATATTTGAGACGCCGGTTGTGATATTCTTTCTGGCGAAAATTGGCGTGGTGACACCCAGATTCCTCGCTCGTCAGAGGCGTTGGGCCGTTGTGGCGGCATTCATCCTCGGAGCGATCATCACGCCGACATTTGACCCCATAAACCAGACATTTGTGGCCGCGCCGATAATAATTCTCTACGAACTTGGCATCTGGCTGGCGAAACTGGCATATCGAGGTCGCCCGGCGCCAGACATGAACTTGGATACCGAGAGCTAAAAAAAAGAGACGCGAAATACCCGCGTCTCTTCGTTTGGTTCCAACTTCAGCGCCTAATGGCGCGTCGATTCTACTGCTGGTTTCCTGGGCCGACCTTCTGCTTGGAGGAACCGTCCTCTGACTCATTTTCGGAGGCTGTCGAGTCGTCGCCTTGCACCGAGTTTCGGAATTCCCTGATCGAGCGTCCGAGAACGCTGCCGATTTCGGTTAGCCTGCCGACCCCAAAAATGATCATCACAATGACTAGGATAATGATGAGTTCCATTGGGCCGATTCCGCGCACGAACCCCATATTCCGCTCCTTGGAAACTGGTTTATTTTCCCCTTACATCATAGCGAGTACGCCCACACCGGTCAATTCGGATTGCGGGTCCGAAATCCTCTATAATATCCACCGTTACCTTTAGGAGGTGTATGGATGGCCGAGTCCGAACGCAGGCAGTTCGTCAAGTTCAATTTTTTCAAAGTCGCCCCAGAGTGGCGATTTCTCTCAGAGCAGGAACGCACCGACGGCAAAAGAGAGCTATCTGCGGTAGTCGATGAGTGCTCGACGCATATGTTCATCAGAAGTTTCAGCATGGTGGGGATTCGGGGCGACGCCGACTTCCTTCTATGGCAGGCGTGCGACACTCTGGAAGAACTTCAGGATATGATGACCAGTGTATATAAGACGCAGATGGGAAGATACCTTCAACAGCCATACTCGTATCTGGCAATGACTCGCCGGTCCCAGTACGTCGGCGAACATCGGCACGAGGGCCAGGAAGGGACCAGCGTCCGCATCAGGCCTGGGGAAGCAAAATACTTTGTGGTCTATCCATTTCTCAAGACCCGGGAGTGGTACGTTCTGCCCTCTGAGGAACGCCAACGGATGATGATGACCCACATCAATACCGGACACAAGTATCCGTCTGTCAAAATCAACACCACGTACTCATTTGGCTTGGATGACCAGGAGTTCGTGGTCGCGTTCGAGACCGATAGTCCGTCGGATTTCGTCGATCTTGTGATGGACCTCCGAGCGACTGAAACGAGCCTATACACACTGCGGGATGTGCCGATATTCACGGCCATACGCCGGTCTTTCGACGACACCCTGGACAGCCTCGGAGGTTAAGATACGCAAACTAGATTGGATGATTTTCACATCCAACCCTGTGTTCATCAGTTTAACTTGCGCTTCAGGAGCCGAAGAAATCTGCCGTTCGCAACTCTGAATCTGGAAAGAATGCCGACCATGCAAACCACTTCTGGTTTGCATGAACGACTGCTGCTAACCGATCACCTTCCAATTCGCCCGTGGCTGCCTCGCGGAACATATTCCTTATGGAGCCAGTCTGTTCGTCCCCTATGTTTTCAGACTCGATCTTGAATGTCAGTTTCTGGTCATTCAAATTCGGATCGTAAACGGCGGTCGAGCCAATGACTCTGGCTTCGGTGGAATTGAATGCGTTAAATCCTGAATCCGTATCCGGCATAAGGAATATTACAATGTCCTGGTCGGCCACCGTGTCGTTGACAATCGGGACAGACTCGAACAGCGAGATGGGATAGGCCACCCCGGAACTTACCCAATCCATGCCGACTACTCGTTCCATAGCTGGCAGCTTGCTGTCGATCTGGCCTGAGAACAGGAATGGCCTGTTGTCCAGGTCACCGTAACCGCCGGAGGGTGCGCTATTATAGTTCCGCCCGAATCCGGTGTCTCTGGAAAGTAACAGACTGTCTGAAGTGGCTTCCTTAAAATCTGACCAAGATACCATCGGCGCTGGAATTGTGGTCAATTTCATGCCTGTCAACTCACCGACAATGGCCTCGCCGGTGATCTGTTGCCACCATGACTCCGTTTGACGGTCCCAGATCACGAGATCGGACTTCCGAAGATTGCCAGATGTTCCAAAATCGTACACAACGTCGCCGATTCTCCGGTCAAATACGATTGCAATGTTGCAAAGCGGGCAGAATGTGACTGTCACCGGCACGCCTCCAACCTCGTCGTTGACGATCTCGTGCCACATCAGGATTGCAACGGGATACGCTTTTGAGTCGCCGTTGATCTCCAGTGTCACCACCGGTTATTTGTCGTTCAGGTAATCAGGAGTGTCGCCGACAGGTAGGAATATTGGAACGTCGATGAGCGGAATGCCATCGCGGGGTGGACCGCCGGATCGTATTTCAGAGAACGGCACAGAATGCTTGGTGAAATCGGTTTGATCCCAACCAAATGTCAACCTCATCGGTGCGCTCCTTAGATCAGGGGTTGGGATTGGAGTGTTCAGAGGGTCGGGCGTCGGCGACACAAGTTCGGTTACGCTCGGCTGCAACTTTAGTTTCTCTTCCACAGTCTGCGTTGGCTTCACGAACGCAGATTGTGCTGGAACCGGAGTTGATGGAACTGGCGTCGGCGGGATTGGCGTTGGCGGCGCCGCCAACGCCGGAACCTGCGGCGCGGCGCCGGAGGCTGGAGTCTCTTGCGTTTCGCCGGCCTGACAAGCTAAAGGGACGAATGTCAACGCAGCTGCGCCAATGAGCGCCAGACTCTTCATAAAACTGAACATAACCTCTCCTGTTGGGGTCTCAGCCTGAGATTCGAGCCGTTTCCCAGGGCTTGCGAGATTAGATGCGCTGGTTGCAGGAACGATTGAAAACCAGTATTACTCGTCCAATGTAACGTTATGGTGCATCGAGACGTTATAATCCACATGAACAGCCTGAGACGTTCAGGCGTTTTCTGCGTCTAATAAAAAAATTCGCCGACCCCAGCGGGTCGGTTATTGGAGCGCTGCATGGAGTATCGAGACTTCCAGACCGCCGCCAATACATCCGAAAGAAAAAGCTCAGTATCGAAAAATGCGCTGATCGGCATGCTCACAATTGGGATAGCTCTCGGATTCGTCGTTGGCCTTGTGTTCGCATCGCCGTTGGGTTGGTCTAATGAGTTGGGTCCGGTTCTTTATGACCAGTCGCTAGTGACACAGTTATTTGATGAGGCCAGCCCCGCCGTGGTCGAGATTCACATTTCGCGAAGTTTCGGAAGGATCCGCCTGCCCGGTTCTGGGACGGGTTCGGGGTTCCTCATCGACACCGAGGGACACATCGTCACGAATCACCATGTCGTCGACACTGCCACTGACATCACGGTTCAATTGTCTGATGGTCGCGAGATCGACGCAGTGAAACTCGGAACCAGTCCCGCGGACGACCTGGCCATCATAAAGGTTGATCCTGACGAAATCCGAGGCATCGAGCCGCTGGCGCTGGCGGATTCGTCGAAAGTTCGTCCCGGCCAACTGGCGGTCGCAATCGGCAGTCCGTTTCGGCAATTCAACTCCATCGGCGTTGGCGTTGTGAGCGGCACAGGGAGAGGCTTGAGCAGCGTCCTTCAACGGCCTATTCCAGATATGATTCAAACCGATGCGCCGCTCAATCCTGGAAACTCTGGAGGGCCACTCCTGAATGCTGAAGGCGAAGTAATTGGAATCAATTCGTCGGTGCGGACCGGGGATCTTGGCAACCAAATCGGAGAGTTTCGGATTGGATTTGCTGTGCCTAGCAACACGGTGATTAGCCTGCTTCCCCAACTGAAAATATCAGCGGAGGTCAGGAGACCGTGGATTGGTATAGCGGGCCAGCCGGTCAGCAAAGAGATGACAGAGACTTTTGGGTTCCCCAAAGGCGTGTATGTGTCAAGAGTCAGCAAGCTCAGTCCGGCGTCCAGAGCTGGGCTTGACCCGTTCTTCTCGTTTCCTGGAGATGAAAAAGGCGACATCATCACCGCCATCGACGGCAGGATCATCGGATCAATCGACGACATGGTCAGCTATCTTAACTCTAAAAGTCCAGGAGACGAAGTTAAACTTTCCGTCTATCGCGATAGCCAAAACGTCGAGCTTTGGTTGACGTTGGACCCGTGGCCCGACACATAATCCGAGCGTTCACCAAATAAGTAGAATTGAACAGGGGCGGCATTTGCCGCCCCTGTTCAATTCTGACTTTCCCTGATTCAGAGCCTAGAGCTTCGTCTCCAACTCCGTGATGATGCCGTCGAGGCTCTTGACCAGATGGTCGACCTCATCCCTGGTGATGCACAACGGCGGAGCCAGTGAGATCACGTCCCCTGCCCTGCCCATCAGGCCATACTTGTCCATCAGAGGATTGAGCTTTTTGCCGAGCTCGGCGTCAGCGGGGAACCGTTCGCGTGTCTCTCGGTCCTTGACCAGTTCGACCGCGCAGAGCAGGCCCATGCCGCCTCGAACGTCACCGACGATACGATGCTCGTAGAGGGTCTGCAACTGCTCGTAGAGATAGTCTCCCATCTCTGCCGAGTTTTGGACCATTCCCTCGTCTTCCATGATGTCGAGGTTAGCCATGCCTGCGGCGGCTGACGCCGGGTTGCCGCCGAAGGTGAACAGGTGGCGGAACGCTTTGTCGTCCGCACCCATGAACGCCTCGGAGACCTTTTTGCTGGCGATTGCCGCTCCGATTGGAAGATAACCGCTGGTCAGCGCTTTCGCGACTGTGAAGATATCCGGCTTTACGCCCCAATGCTCGGTGGCGAACATCTTGCCGGTTCTGCCGAAACCGTTAATAACCTCGTCGCAGATCATGATGACGCCATATTTGTCGCATATTTCGCGGATGGTGGGCCAATAGTCTGGATGCGGCACATGAATCCCCGCCGCCGCCGAGATCGGCTCGCCAATGAACGCAGCCACGGTCTTCGGGTTTTCGTGTTCGATTGCGCGGTCAACATCACGGGCGCACTCTAGGTTGCAGCCGCCACTGTTGGCGCAGTGCTGGCAACGATACTCATTGGGTTGGGAGACATGGATATTGCCGGGCATCATCGGGCCGAACGCCGTGGGGGCGCTTATGCCTCCACCGCCCAACGACGAGCAGGCGAACGTGGCGCCGTGATATGAGCCCCGCCTGCTGAGCACCTTCCAACGCGTCGCCTCTCCGTTGTTGCTGTGGAAGTTCTTCGCCATCTTGAGCGCGGTCTCGACTGCTTCTGACCCGCCGCTGACGAAATAGACCCTCGAATCCGGGTCCGGGGACATCTCCGCTACCCGTGCCGCAAGCTGCGCGGTCGCAGGGGCGACCGTGCCAGACGGCGAGAACGATATGTCTGTCATCTGGGCGTGGACAGCGTCGGCAATCTCTTTGCGCCCGTGGCCGATGTTCACGAGCCACAAGCTTGACATCGTGTCGATATAACGCTTGCCGCTGGCATCGGTGACCCAGACGCCCTGAGCGTCCGTGACAACTTTCAGGCCTGTCTCGTCTGACATATCTCCTGCAGGTCGGGCGTGAGGCCAGAAATGGTCTGCGGCCATTTGCTTGATATCTTCTATCTGTTCTCCGGTTAGTTTTGCTGTTGTCACCTGAATGTGACCTCCTATTCCTGGTTGTGTATCGGCGCTCTCGGGCTATTTGCCGAGATTCGCTACTGCATGGGGGAGAAACTCATGGGTGTGAGAATCTTGTTTTCCTGTTTGACGGGTGACACTCCCGAGGGAGGCGGCCAAACGCCCTTCTCGCGCGTTTCGGCACGGACTTTCGTTCGCTCTGCGAAGTCTTTGTAAGCCCAGAGATGCACCCATTTGTTCAGTCCGCCAATCTCCGTATACCATGCTCCCGCCAACGGAGAATACTTTTGCCTTTCCTCGATCGCCCCGCCCCAGGCTTCAATGACCTTTGGGATGTCGCCGGGAGCGTATGTGTATATCCGCATCTCGTACAGGGGGCCAATTTCGCGGTCGCCAAGAGGAGTCATAAACGGCGCAGGCAAGTAAATATCAGACTGCATGTTCACGATGAACTCAGAGGTGTTTGGGGGCCATGCGCCAGCGGCCACCGCTTTTCCACGTATGTCTGTCCTTGCGTTCAGGTCTTCATAGGGCCAGATGTGGACTACCTGGTTCAAGGGACCGACTTCGGTCGACCAGAAACCGCCTAGCGGCGAATATTTCACTCGACCTTCAATCATTTCGCCGGCTCGTTTCTCAAACTCGGGAACAGACCTGGGTTTGAGGTCGTAGGTGCGAATCTCGTGTATCATTTCGTTTTCTCCTTCTCAATATATGAATCGAACTGCGGATAATTCAGAACACGCCCGTTAGCCACGCTTCATGTTTTGGACCACGACCCCTTACCACATCGTGGTACAACTGCTCAACTTTGGCGACCACTGGGCCAATTCCGCCGTTCCCAATCTTGAAGTGGTCGATGTCGCGTATCGCCTGAATCTCGGCTCCGGTTCCGCAGATGAATGCTTCGTCGGCGATGTAGAGTTCGGTCCGGTCAACGTCACGTTCCAAAACAGGAATGCCGAGATCGTCCCTGAGCAGGTCGATCGCAACCTCGCGGGTTATGCTTTCGAGAATTCCGGCGCTGACTGGAGGCGTGATGGCGACGCCGTCCCTGATAATGAACAGGCAGGCGTATGACACTTCAGACACTTTGCCCTGTTGGTTTAAGATAATGCCGAAGTCGTAGCCGTTGAGGCTCATTTCATCCGCGACGTACCGGCTGTTCTGGTAATTCGAGATGGCCTTTACTCTTGGCGGCATCACATTATCAGAAATTCGGCTCCATGAACTAACGCCGCAAGTAATCGTTTCCCCTGCTCCTAAAATGGAGGTCGACTTTCTAGAGAATATGGCGACCTCTCCGGGCCGCCCTCCGGCGGAAAGGTATCCGGGCGTGCCCTCTCCAAAATATGCCAGTGGCTGGATGTAACAGTCTCCTCGGAACTCGTTCGTCTGAGCGATGTCGATAACCGCAGAAGTAAGTTCCTCCACAGACCACGGCGAGGTCATACGCATGACCTTCATGGAGCGCATCAATCTCTCAAGATGGGAGTCGAGGCGAAATATGTTCAATTGCTCCTGGTCGGAGTTCCAATAGCCGCGAATGCCCTCGAACACCATAGAGATCGAAGACCATCCCAGCATGGAGGCGTGGACAGTCGCATTTTCCCAGTCAACCATCTCACCGGACATCCACAGACATTTGGGAGGCTCGGACGGTTCTGCCCACTCATCCTTCTTGGGTTTTTCGTTGGTCAAATCGAATCTCCAGGTGTCCCATCGTCGGTGGGATGAAGACTACCACGACGAGTAGAATTTGTGAACCATTCGAGCGGAGCAATCGAATGCCGCGCTACCGACGCGAAATTTTTGTCAGGCAAGGCGGCTCATTGATCCGCGATGATGACGACTTCGATAAGATTCCTGATCTTGACGAAACTGCCGCGGGAGATGACCGGATCAGGTTGATTTTCACCTGTTTTCACGCAGCACTGAGTTCGGAGGCTCAGATTGCGCTCACTCTCAGGACATTGTGGAGTCTAACAACTCCTGAAATCGCTAGAACATTCTTGGTCTCGGAAAGCACGCTGGCCCAGAGGTTGGTTCGGGCCAAACGCAATATTCAGGACGCAGGCATACCATACAAAGTGCCTTCTAACGACATGCTTCCTGAACGTTTGAGTGCTGATTTAGGGGCCATTTATTTAATATTCAATGAGGGATATAGCGCGACTGCGGGCGACACCCTGACCCGCCGCCCGCTGTGTGTCGAAGCCATTCGTCTCGCAAGAGCGCTGCACGAATTGATACCCGGCGAACCAGAGGTGATTGGTTTGCTCGCTCTGATGTTGCTTCACGATTCATGCCAGGACACCCGGACCGACGACAATGGCGACCTGATTCTTTTGGAAAGTCAGGATCGGAACTTATGGGACCAGACTGAGATTGACGAAGGCCTTGCTTTCATCGAACAAGGCTTGAGCCTTCGAAATCCGGGACCTTACCAAATCCAGGCCGCTATTGCAGCCTGTCATGCAGAGGCGAAAAGAGCCGAATTGATGGACCGGCGCCAGATTGCCGCGCTTTAATCGAATCCTGAACAAATTCACGCCATCGCCAATTATCGAACTCAACCACGCTGTCCCGTCGCGATGCACGAAGGTCCCAAAATCGGCCTTCAGTTAGTCGAGAATCTCGGCAAGAAAAATGAGTTATACGCGGATTACCTTTTCCACGCCACAAAGGCTGATTTGCTCCTTCGAATGGGTGACTCCCATAACGCTTAAGCACCGTATCACCAGGCGATTTCGCTGTCAGAGAATGTTCGTGAAACCGAATTTTTAAGAATAAAATTGGAGGAAGTGTCAAACCACCGGTTGGTCCACTGAAGGCATATCTAGGCTTTGCTCTACGGTTCAGCTATGCAGCGATAAAAGTGAACGAGGTGTTAGAATTGTAGGCGGATACTACGTCTTTAGATTCTCAGATTTTTCTGTCGAGTTCGGATAAATAACGTTGACGAAGGCTTAATCCACCATCATGAAAATCCTAGTCACTGGCGGCGCAGGTTATATCGGCAGCACTGTATGCTCGGCATTGGAAGACCGCGGACACACTCCGGTGGTTCTGGATTCGTTCGTGACGGGCCGCCGTGAATTTGCTCGAAAACGAACGCTTTATGAAGGAGACATTGGCGACCGTGATTTGACATCGCGCATTTTTGAAGAGCATCCCACCATTGAATGCGCGATACACTGCGCCGCGTTAATCGTAGTGCCTGATTCTGTGGCGCGACCGTATGACTATTACGTCAACAACGTCTCGAAATCACTGGAGTTGTTCCGGAACCTCGAGACCAACGGATGCAGACGTGTTGTGTTCAGCTCATCGGCAGCGGTGTACGGTAATGTCCAAGATTTCATGGTTCGAGAGGATTCATCGCTGGGGCCATCTTCCCCTTATGCCAGAAGCAAAGTCATGGGAGAATCTGTTCTGAGCGACATGTGCAGCGCCACGCAATTGCAAGGCATTTCGCTGAGGTACTTCAATCCCATCGGCGCCGATCCGGCAATGCGCTCTGGGCCTCATGCCGCCGATATCAGCCATGTGCTGGGAAAACTTGTAGAGGTTGCTTCGGGCCGGGAACCTGTGTTTCGCATCACTGGCGCCGAGTGGCCCACCAGAGACGGAACTGGCATTCGCGACTACATCCACATCTGGGACCTCGCATCCGCCCACGTTAGCGCCGTCGAAAGATTCGACGATGCTTTCGACACGGCCAGCACAGGCGACTCCCACCTGGTCATCAATTTGGGGACCGGTCGCGGCGTTACCGTCAATGAGCTTGTGGCTGCGTTCGAGAAGGAAATCGGGCGCACGATTCCAAAGCAGGAAGCGCCTCCCCGCCCTGGGGATGTCGCCGGGGTTTACGCCAACGCTGACGTCGCGATGAGGCTCATTGGTTGGAAGGCTGAACTAACCATCGAGCAAGCCATCTCTGACGCTCTGAAGTGGAACCAGGTCCGTACGAGTATGCTCGGCGACCAATGATTTAGAGGTTGATGCCACATTTGTTGAGGTGTCAATTTGCCTCAAAATCACCACTCCACCATTGACAAACAATGCCGATTGAACGGCGTGCGACTCGTGACTGGTCGTTAATTTGCCCGTGCCAAAAACGCTATGCTATAATTCCACCGGCACAATATCCGTGTCCAGTGTTTCCTCTTGCAACTTTGATGGTGAATATTCAGCTTTTTAGGATGGCATGATTTATGGTCGAAATGGCAACTCCGGCACCCACAACCCCTGAAGCCCCGCCAGTGGAGCAGCGGCCATCGCCGCAGTCGTTCCTGATCCCGGAGGGACCAATCACAATGAAATCCCTGCTGGAGGCTGGAGTTCACTTCGGTCACCAAAAACGTCGATGGAACCCAAAGATGAAACAATACATCTTCGCCCATCGAAACGGAATCCACATCATCGATCTTCAAAAAACTCTGCGAATGGTCGAAGACGCCGCTAGATTTATGACTGAAACTGTGGCACAGGGAGCGAAAGTTCTGCTGGTGGGAACCAAGAAACAAGCCCACGACACCATAACGTCTGAGGCTGAGCGTAGCGGCTCATTCTATGTAACAACCCGTTGGCTCGGCGGCACGCTCACCAATTTTAAAACCATACAGTCACGAATCGATTATCTGGTTGAATTGGAGACGCGCAAGGCCAAAGGCGATTTCGCCAGAGTCACAAAAAGAGAAGCGCTGAAACTTCAGGCTCGAATCGAACGACTGAACCGTCACCTCAGCGGAATCAAAGAGATGACAGAGATGCCCGGGTTGCTGTTCATTGTCGACATCGGCAAAGAACATATCGCAGTCGCCGAAGCCCGGAAGGTTGGAATCCCCATCATTGCGCTGGTGGACTCCGATTGTGACCCGGACCTCATCGATTATCCTATTCCAGGCAATGACGACGCGATCCGGTCAATCAGACTGATCACGAACAAAATGGCCTCCGCAATCATTGAGGGACAGAACCAGCGAATAGCTCTCGAAACAGAAGAGGTTGAGATACCCATCGAGGACACCATCCAGGAGCCCGAGATTATAGTCGCTCCATCGGCTGTTGCGCCCGAAGCGCCTCCCCAGTCGGAAGCCGCGGCGGCCGATTTGACGCCAGTCGTTGCCCCTTCAACCCCGCCGGCGCCGGATCAGGCCGAGCCAACTGCGCCAGTGGTTCCACAGGTGGCTCAGCCGCCGGCAGCGCCTGCCGCGGTCGATGCGCCTCCCGCGGCGACTCCGCCCGCAGCCCCACCACCGGTAGCGCCGCCCCCGGTGGCCCCTCCTCCTGTGACGACCGAGGAAACTCCGCCGGCCACGGGATAAATCTACAAACACTAGTAAATAAAAAGGCAGCAGACAAGAATGCAGATCAGCGTAGAGTCCATCAAGGAGTTACGGGGGCTCACAGGCGCCGGAATCATGGATAGCAAGAATGCGCTTCAAGCGTCCAATGGTGACATCGCCAAAGCCGAAGAAATTCTGAGGGAAAAAGGAATGGCTTCGGCAATGAAAAAGTCCGCTCGGGCCACAAACGAGGGACTTGTGGAGTCATACATCCACAGCGGCGGGCGAATCGGTGCGATCGTCGAGGCGAACTGCGAGACCGATTTCGTCGCCCGCACTGACGATTTTAAGGCGCTGGCTCATGACATAGCCATGCAAGTGGCGGCGATGGATCCCAAGTATGTGGACGCTGCCGACATCCCCGATGGAGCAGACGAGAATCCAGAGCAAGTCTGCCTTCTACAGCAAGCCTTCATTAAAGACCCGTCCAAGACCGTGCAAGATTTGGTCAATGAAGTGGTCGCGAAGATCGGGGAAAATATCAAAGTTCGACGATTCTCCCGATTTGCCCTCGGCGAATAAATAGGAAACATCGACACTATTGACCTATGGACGCGTGCTACTCAAACTGAGCGGCGAGTCGCTGAAAGGCGATCGCGAATTTGGCATTGACCCCGAGGCCGTTGGATACATGGCCGCTGAGATTCAATCAGTGATTGAAATGGGCGTCGAGCTGGGAATAGTGGTAGGTGGGGGCAACTTCTGGCGAGGCGCCGAGGCACAGAGGGACGGGATGGATCGCGCGACGGCCGATTACTCAGGAATGCTCGCCACCATCATGAGCGCGCTTGCGCTCCAGGATGCTCTCGAACGAGGGTACGGAATAAATACCCGCACTCAGAGCGCCATCAACGTCTCACAGATTTGCGAACCGTACATCCGCCGCAGGGCCATCCGCCATCTGGAAAAAGGTCGCGTGGTTCTATTTGCCGCAGGCACCGGAAACCCATACGTCACCACCGACACCGCTGCCGCTCTTCGCGCAATCGAGATCGACGCAAACGTGCTGCTGATGGCGAAGAACAACGTTGACGGTATTTACGACGACGATCCTCAGATCAACCCGAACGCCAAAAAACTCCAATTTGTGACCTATATGGAAGCGATCGAGCAGCGGCTCGGCATCATGGACATCACCGCGTTGACCATGTGCATGGACAATGATGTGAAGATCGTCGTGTTTGATCTGTTGGAGTCTGGCAATCTGCTTCGTGCGGTGAACGGAGAAAACCTCGGCTCTGTCGTCGCATCTAAACTGCCTGCTTAGGGTTAGTCGCTCGCTCGTTGACATCAGTTGAAATTTGCCCAGCTTCACCCCTCGAATTTCGCTGCGCTCTGGATTACAATGAGCGCTCCGGTAGTTTCACTAAGCGCAGGGAGCATTAATCATGCCAACCATCGGGGAAGTGATAAAAGAGACTGACGATAGGATGGGCAAGTCCGTTGATGCCTTGACTCGGGAGTTGGCGATCATCCGCACAGGCAGGGCTTCTCCGGCGTTGGTGGAGTCTTTGATGGTCGATTACTACGGAGTCCCGACGCCACTCAACCAACTCGCCACCATCTCCATACCCGAAGCCCGGTCGTTGATGATCCAACCTTGGGACAAGGCGTCGATGAAAGAGGTGGAGAAATCCATAATGACCTCCGACCTCGGCCTAATGCCCAACAACGATGGCAACGCCATCAGGATCAATGTACCCATGCTCACAGAGGAACGGCGACGTGATCTCGTTCGCCTCGTGGGTCGAAAGGTCGAGGATAGCAACGTCTCGGTGCGGAATATTCGTCGAGACAGCCTCGAAACGTTCAGATCAATGGAACGAGACAAGGAAATCTCCCAAGATGAGTCTCGTCGAGCGCAAACTGAGCTTCAACAATTGACTGACCTTTACATTGAGCAGATGGGAGAACTCAAAAAGACGAAAGAGACTGAGGTCATGGAAGTGTGATCCAC
>DCAW01000173.1 GCA_002313895.1 Dehalococcoidia bacterium UBA1123 | reverse complement strand
GGCCCAGTTCCGGGTGGTTGTAATTAGTGAACGTGTCTGGAAACAGGACAACCTGACCCCTCTCGGCGGCTGAATCTGGAGAGCCGCCTCTGGCCTTGAACCATTGAGTGAAAGTTTGGCTGGCGAATTTAGGCAGTTGCCGGCGCGGGTCGATGCCCATCTGGGTTTTCAGCATTTTCTTGGTGACGCCCAGATTATTCGCCCAGTTAGAAACCGGAGCGAAAAACGAACCCCACTTGCTCAATGCCGCGATATTGCCGAATATCTGGTTCCGCAGAGGGTATCCGTTGGCCTGATGATACTGATTAAGAAACTCATACTTGATCTTCGCCATATCCACATTCGACGGACACTCGGCCATGCAACCCTTGCATTCAAGGCACAAGTCCAGAACTTGATAAAGCCGCTCACTGGTTAATGACCCGGTAGGAAGCGCTCCAGACATGGCAGCGCGCAGAGCGTTGGCCCGTCCTCTGGTCGAATGTTCCTCATCCCGCGTGACCATGTAGGAGGGACACATCGTCCCACCTAGCACCTTGCGGCACGCTCCTTGCCCGTTGCACATCTCGATGCTGTGGGCAAGACTGCCTTCTTGAGAGAAATTGAATGCGGTTTCCACAGGAATCGTGCGATATTCTGGGTTGATTCTGAGGTTGTCTGTCATTGGAGGTGAATCGACGATCTTGCCAGGATTCATGATGCCGTTGGGGTCGAATGCCCTCTTGACCTCCCGGAAGGCATCATAAATCTGGGGGCCGAACATCTTCTCGTTGAATCCAGATCGCACAAGGCCGTCGCCGTGCTCTCCGCTCATCGAGCCTCCGAACTCCAGCACGAGGTCGCTGATCTCTTCGGCAATGGCGACCATGCGGTCAACGCCGTCTTGACGCTTGAGGTCGATCAAGGGTCTTATGTGGAGGCACCCAACGCTGGCGTGGCCATAGTATCCTGCCTCAGTGCCGTGATTCTTGACGATCTCATCGAAGCGCTTTACGAACTCTGGCAACACCTCTGGGGCAACGGCGGTGTCTTCGACGTACGGCAGAGGCTTGGCGTCGCCGGGCACGTTCATCATCAGGCCCAGTCCGGCCCTGCGAACGTCCCAGACCTTGTTCTGTTCCGCCGGGTCCATCATGCGGATTAGCGAATAACCAAGCCGATCTTTTTTGATTCGCTCTTCGAGCACATCCAACTTGGAAACGACCTCGGCCTCAGTGTCTCCGACCATCTCAATTGCCAAAATGGCTTCGGGGTCGCCGTCGATGAAATCAGTGATGCGTGAGTACGCAAGGTTGCTCTTTGCCTGTCGCAGGATCATGCTGCCAATAAGTTCCACTGCCGACGGGTTCATTTCCAAGACCGCGACGGTCGCTTCCATCGCTTCCATCAACTCGTTGCAGTGCAGAACACCCAGGGCGGTGAATTTCGGTCTCGCCACTAGCTTGAGCTTGGCCTCGGTAATAGTGACAAGAGTGCCCTCAGACCCGACAACGAAACGGGCCATGTTGAAATCGGAGCCGCCCACGAACTCGTCCAGGTTGTAGCCTGAAACGCGACGCTGAATCTTAGGATAACGGGCCAGAATCTCGTCTCGGTTGGCGTCGCCAATCTCGAACAGCTTGCGATAAATGTCGCCTTCCAAACCGGAGGCTCGCATCCTGGTTTCCAACGCCGAGCCATCCAATTGGGAGAATCGAGTCGTCTGGCCGTCGGAAAGCACAACGTCCATCTCGTGAACATTATCGACGGTCTTGCCCCATATGATGGAGTGAGCTCCGCAGGAGTTGTTGCCCAGAGCGCCGCCGATGTTGCTTCGGTTGCTGGTGCTGGGGTCGGGCGAGAACAGCAATCCGGTTCCTCTGAGTTCATGGTTCAGCACGTCCAGAACGATGCCCGGCTCGGTGCGAACCCACTGTTCCTCCTCGTTCACCTCAATTATGTTCCTCATGTATTTTGAGAAATCTATAACGATCGACTGACCGACGGTCTGCCCAGCAAGGGACGTGCCGCCGCCCCGAGGAAGAACGGTGACGTTATGACGGTTTGCGGTCTCCACGACTGCGATGACATCCTCGGCGTCCCTGGGAATCACGACGCCGATGGGCTCAATCTGGTACATGCTGGCGTCGGTGCTGTATAGCACGCGGGACATTTTGTCGAAACGCACCTCGCCGGATACCTGTTTGCTCAGGTCATCAACCAAGGACTTTGTATCAGATTCGCTCACCTGAGATGTCATATTCTGCCTGCTCCGTTTATCGAACAACTCGGAATTGCAACGCGCATCGGCATCGGGCCGACAACGCGATAATCATAGGACAATTCGTCCGAGACACATAATACACGACATCCCAATCTGACGATATTTCGGGCAAAAATAAAAGGCCACGTTAGCAGCCTTAGATTTTCTAGTTATTTGGACTCCCTGGATCGGTCAGGCGATCTCCAGGATTTTGTAGTTGACGGTCCCGCTGGGCGTCTTTGCTTCAACTTGTTGTCCTGCATGTTGTCCAAGGAACACTTTGCCGAGCGGCGACACGTCAGAGATTTTCGACTCCAGAGGGTTGGCTTCAGAAGCGTCCACGACGGTATATTTGAACTTTTTGCCGGACTTAACGTCTTGGACCCACACTGCGGTGCCGCGTTGGACTGTCAGTGACTTGAACTTGCCACTGTCGTCGATTAGGACTGCTTTTATCAGCGTGCTTTCGATCTTTCGGATTCCGGCCTCAACCTGACCCAACTGCTCACGGGCGGCTTCGAGAGGGGAGTTTTCGCGGACATCTTTGTCCGCTGCGGCTTTCTGAATCTCCAAGGCGAGGGGCGCGCGCTGGCCTTTAAGTTCTGCGAGTTGGGTGACCATTTTTTTGTGGCCCTGCTTGGTCAATTCGACCTGGTCATTATCAACAATCTGGCCGCCCGCTCCCTTGCGGGTCCGAGCCTTGCGAACTCTGACGTGTTGAGCAAGATTAATTTCGATGATGCCCTTTTTTCGGGCGTATGTGAGGAATTTTCGGACTACCTGGAGACGTTCCGCCGCCAGGGGAGTCGTGCCAGTGCCGGCCACGCTGTCAGCGTATCCACCTATGAGAGCAGGAACCATCTGAGATAAGGGTCTCTCAGGCCCGCACCAGTTGACGAATCGATACAGTTCTTTGTGAGTCGCTTCGTCGTTTTCTTTGAGCGACCCAACATATAACCCCACAATTTCGAGGAGCGTCTTCGGCTCATTCGAATTCAACGTATGCTCACCCCCAGGAATTGTTCACTTGACCATGTTACGGAAAGCCTGGAGTGCCTGTCAAACGCAATGCGAAAGACGTACAAACGTACTAATCCATTGGAATCGATCAACATTGAGGCCCGATATCCCACACGCTATCGCAAGCCGAATCTCCTGGTCACGACCAAAAATTACTTCGGCCCGCGAATTCAGTGACAATCAAAGCCTTCTAGTTCGGTCGTTAATTCAACCGCTGGCTGTTGTCACAAGAAGGTTGGAGCGATCAGCTCATCTCTCCTCAAGCGAAAACGCCTCCTTTCTCCGGAGGCGATGCGGACAGTTATAGAGTCACCGACTCCATGTTGATGCCGAACTCTTCTTTCTTGCTAGCCAGGTTGATGAACGTTTCCATCTTTCGGACGCCCGGTATGACTCCGACTCGCTTGCGTAGGAAGTCGCTTAGCACTTCGGAGGACTTGAGCGTTGCCCAGGCGAATATGTCGAAGGAACCGGTCGTGACCGAAACCCAGGTAACTTCCGTCATCTCGGCCAGTTGGTCACCTACAGCGTCGACTTTGTCCGCGTCGACCTGAAGACCGATAATTACCTGGGACTCGTAACCCATCCGCGAGGCGTCCGGCACAGCCACGACTTTGATGAACTCCTCGCTCATCAGCCTTTTGAGACGACGGCGCACCGTTTCCTCACTCACTCCCACCTGTCGGGCGATACCCGCATTGGTGGATGTGCCATCCTTTTGGAGGTGTGTGATAATCCTGACGTCCAGTTGATCCATTTATGTTTTTCCTATCTTTTTTGATTCAAACACACTATATCTAATCGTTACGAATTGTGTCAAACTTTTAGCGCATAATCATGACCAATTATTTAACAATTCCTGCATTGTTAACTGATAATGCAATACTATCGTCAGAAAAAGTCGTACAAAACCCATTCGACCCGCCGCTCGCTCAACTTATGAAAAATCATATTGAGTTGCGCGCATCAGCTGAGAGAGAGTATGTCCATTTGCTCGCTCCGCAAACTGCGGACACGGTAACTCTCACTTAACTAGGCTTTTCACCTATCCAACCTAGCATATCGCAGTGTTTGCCGCACCAGAATCGTGTTAACACCTGATTGATTTACACGCTTAAATTATATCTTCAATTCGCGAATAATCTAGCTATTGATTAAGCGATGCAACTTTTCAGATCAAGGTCAATTTGGTCAAATGCAAGAAATTCAGGTCAGGGAGACGAGCTCATCACTTGGTCTTGCTGAATTATTTGTAGAAACTGAGCGCAATCGACCAGTTCCCACTTCAGCAGAATACGTGCCATTGGTTAGCCTCACGATCTCACGATCTTGATCGATCCGTATGAGGTCCGTCTGTCGCCTCGAAATATTTAGCGCCCTCAACCCGCCTATATTTTGCCATAAATAAACCGCTAAGATGTGGCGAAAATTGAGCAATAAGTTATGTTTTTCAAAACAGGCTGTAGAATCGATTCATCTATTACAATCAGGAGAATATATGATAGGCGTATTAACTCACCACTGGGCCAAGCCAGACAAAATTGAGGAAGCCCGCAAATTGCTGGATGGAAACGGCGTGGCCCAGAGCAAACATGCAGGCTACGGTACCCGCCAGACGATGATTTCCCGTGCCGACCCCACCAAGATCACAACGCTTGTGACTTGGGACAGCAACGAAATCTACGACAGTTGGCGCGCCAGTCCAGCCCGTGCCGTCGCAATGGAAGGCGCGGCCGAGCTGTGGTCTCAGCCCGCAGCGTCCGAGAGATTCGACATGGTGGACTGATTTCATGACTCGTAGGACGCCGGTGCATCAAAACAGAAGAGGGCAAGGCGTATGATCAATGTTGATGGGTTCCGACAGAAGTCCGCTAAACTGCGGGGATTAAAGTTTAGCTATCTGGAATGGGGCGCCGAGGACAGTCCACCAGTCGTCTTATTGCACGGCCTTCAAAGCCACGCCCACAGTTGGGACCTGCTCGCGAGCGCGCTTCAGAGCGAATACAGGGTCATTGCCCTCGACCAGCGGGGACATGGCGACACCGCATGGCCCGATCCGCCCATCTACACGACCGCAGATTTCGTCGACGACGTTTTGGCGTTAGCCGAACATCTGGGCATCGCTCGCTTCGTGCTGATGGGCCTTTCGATGGGAGCGCACAACGCCCTGGCCGTTGCCATCCGGCATCCTGAGTTTGTGGATAAGCTGGTCTCGGTGGATGTTCCGGCGTCGCTGAATTTACTGTACGACCCGGAGGTCCGTAATCGCTTGGTCAACGTCCAGAGGGATTTTTCGTCCATTGAGGAGATGGTCGTGGACGCCCGCGACACCTATCCCTTCGCAACTGATGAGATGATCCGTCACCGCATGGAACACAACGCCTACCAACTATCCAGTAGGCGCCTGACGCTGAAATACAGCCCCGACGCTCCCAAAAGCTGGAACCCCGATGACCTATCTGAAGAAATCGCCCTCATACAGTGCCCGACCCTGATTGTCCGCGGTGGCGAAAGCAAGGTTCTGTCTGCAGGCCAAGCTCAGTCGATGGCCGACGCCATCCCCAACAGCCATTTTATAACCATCAAGGGAGCAGGCCACTCGGTCCCGATGGACAAGCCGGAGGAGTTTGAAGCGGCCGTCAGAGAGTTTTTGGCCGATTAAGCTAAACTGTGTCTCAAACCAAACCGAGAAGAGGATAGATTGAATTACGACACGATCATCGTTGGCGCTGGGTCTGCCGGAGCGATACTGGCTGCCCGACTCTCTGAGGACTCGCACCGCAGTGTTTTGCTGTTGGAGGCCGGACCGGATCATACGAACATCGCGACGCTGCCTGATGACGTGAAGTGGGGTTATGGCGAGAATGCCACCGTCACGGACCGCCTCTCCAGCCCCACCAGGTCGCACTTCGTCGCGCGAGCGACTGACGGCAGGTCGATGATCATTCCTCGCGGTCGGGTTACTGGAGGCTCCAGCGCGGTCAACGCTCAGATTTTCCTGCGGGGCGCGCCGGAGGATTTCGACGACTGGGCAAGCTGGGGCAACGACGAGTGGAGCCAGCAAAACCTCATGCCATATCATCGACGCATTGAGGGAGATAACGATTTCCGAGGCGACTTCCACGGCTCGGACGGGCCGATTATCGTGCGCCGCGATCCTCCTGAACGATGGCTTCCTGACCAGCAGGCTTGGCACGCCGCCTGCCGGTCTCTGGGATTCGCCGACTCGCCGGACCACAACGATCCAGACTCCACGGGCGTCGGCCCAACGCCCCTCAACACGGTGGACCGCGTCCGGTGGAGCACAGCGATTGGCTATCTTGCTCCCACGAGGGACAGGCTCAACCTCACCATCCAGTCCGACTCCCAGGCTCGTCAGGTGGTGTTCGACGGCAATCGGGCTGTTGGCATCCAGGGCGTTTCCGGCGGCAGGGACTTCAGTGTTGAAGGAGAAGAGATCATCCTGTCGGCCGGGGCTATTGGCACTCCGCACCTACTATTGCTATCCGGCGTCGGGCCAGCCGAGCAACTTGCCAGGTTCGACGTGCCGCAGGTTTACGACTCGCCCGGTGTCGGCAAGAACCTTCGAGACCATCCCCAAGCTCCGGTCATGTTCTACACGAAAGAGCGGTCTGAACAGCAATCGGTGGCCCACGGAATACAGGTTCTGCTGCGTTACACTGCCACAGGTTCAGACCAGCGCAATGACATGCTTATCCATCCTTTCGCCCACGGTCGGAAGTCGTTGTACTACGCCGAGAGCTTCAGCGAACCTTACGGCTATGGCATGGTAGCTTGTTTATACCTCGCCGAGGGCGCAGGGGAAATGGCCCTGCTGGACTCCGACCCTCGCGTTCAACCATACCTGGACTACAACTACCTCGTGGGGGACTGGGACAGAGCGCGAATGCGGGAGTCTGTCCGCATCTGCCTGGACATCGCGAAGCAGTCAGGCATGGCCGACATAATCGAAGGGCCGATGGACCCTGACGAATCGGACTCGGAATCCGACGACGCTCTAGACGCCTGGCTCCTTCGAAACGTGCGGACGAGTCACCATATTTCAGGCACCTGCAAGATGGGGCCGGATTCGGATGAGATGGCAGTTGTTGACCAGTATGGCAAGGCTCGCGGACTTGAAGGACTTCGAGTCGCCGATGCTTCGATCATGCCCGATTGCATCCGCGCCAACACCAACGTCACCTCTATGGTAATCGGCGAGCGAATCGCGGATTTCATCAAGAACGGCAAGTAGGACTTTCTTTGAGATGAGCGACCGCGAGGTTACCTGCATACCCACCACAACCTGGTACCTCTTTGACGAGAAAGAAAAACCGTTGGGACAGATTTACCGGACTGGTTTTCCAGAGGATGGATTGCAGTTCGAGGGAGGTCAGCGGTTTGAGACAGGCGAGGTCGTGTCGTTCGCCGAGCTTCGAGCAACGTGCTCAATGCGCCGATTTCGAGTTGTCGTGCGAGTCCTACGCTGAGTTCCGGCCCTCCAGCCACCACGTCTCCATCTCGCCCTTGCCTTTGATGTCAACAACTCCTCTGGGACTGTACACGAAATCATCGCCGAGCAGTTCGTACATCTCCTGTGTGATCTGAATTTTACCCGCCTGGCCGAGGGATTCCATGCGTCTGGCGGTGTTCACCGAATCTCACCAGATGTCGTAGTGGAACTTCTGTTGGCCGATGACCCCTGCAACGACAGAGCCAGTGTTCATGCCAATTCGGAATTTGAGAGGCGTGGCCCCATCAGGCTTGTGGGCAATGTACGCGTTCATATCCAGGGCCATGTTCGCCAGCACGATATCGTGGTCATCTCTAGATTTAGGGATGCCCGAAGCCACCATGTAGTTGTCGCCGATTGTCCTGATCTTCTCAAGACCGTACTCGTCCGTGAGCCTGTCGAAAAACGAACACCACGTTGAGCATCTCTACCATGCGCTCCGGTTCATACTCGACCGTCAGAGAGGTCGAGCCAACGACATCGGCGAACAAAACGCTCAAGGGCCTCATGACGCTGGGCGATGGTGCGATTGGTGTTTTTCAGTTCCTCGGCGATCTCGGCAGGCAGAACGTTTAACGTCAAGCTTTCCGATCACTCTTGCTCCGCGTTCAATTGGGCCATCGCTGAATCTTTTTGGTTAGAGAAATATTGGAGCATGAAAAACGCAACCAGCGAAGGCCCCAAAACGTTCATCACAAAAACGGCAATGACCACTGCGTTCGGCTGGTTGTTTTCTTCATCGCCAGAGAATTCCAATACGCCACTGACTACAAGCAGAAAACCGTATGTCAATAACCACCAGACTGCTTGCTTTCGATCTGCAAACATCAACGAGCCAAGAGGACACAGCAGCGCCCAGATGATTACTCCGCTTCCAAGAACAAACCCGCCCAACGCTTCCATCACAACGAAAGGCAATAGCAAGATCAAAACAAGCTGAGTGGATCGAAACCAACGGGCATTGTGACTGCGAATACGGCGACGCTCAAAAACGAGCCGGTCGCGTACAGCAAGGGAATCGAGCCAGCCAACTTCTCATCATACGCCACGTAGATCACGCCCCACGCCATCGCCGCGCCACCTACGATGATTGCGAATGCTGCCAGCACCGTCTTGCGAATCCGTTCACCGGGCGAGTCCGATTCGACGATGCCGATCCGCTCGACTCGTTTCAACAAGCATTCGATTTGATTGCCCATAAAATCCCGTCCTCCTCTTCCAGGTTAGTCTTCATTGTCCCGATTCCCAAAAAGTTATCGCGAATACGTCCTGTCCATAAAACCAAAATGCTAGTATTAGACAGAGAATCCGTCTGCCCCAAGGAGTTGAAATTTGAAATTGGAAACTACGATCACGATTGAACGCCCAGTGGATGAGGTGTTGGCCTATGTCACCGTTGTGGAGAACACCACCCAATGGACGGAGAGCACCGTCGAGGCTCTGCAGACCTCTGAGGGGCCAATCGGCTCTGGTTCCACCTGCCGGATCGTCAGCCAGGCGATGGGGAAAAGATTCACTCACGATTTTGAAGTGACAGACTTCCAACCCGGAAAGCGTTACGCCGTCCAAAGCACTGACGGCCCGTTCCCTATCAGTATGACCTACACGGTTGAAGTGGTAGAAGAAGGCACAAGATTGCACGTTGTATCCGAGGCAGACCTTGGCGGACTGATGAGCATTGCAGGAGCGCTGATAAGCCGAGCCGCCCAAAAGCAAATGGAGACGGATCATCGCACCCTCAAGCGGGTTCTGGAGTTCTCGACGTGCGGGTGAATCCTCGGTTAGAATACTCACATGTCTCCCCTTCACCACTCCGGCGGACAGTTAGAGCTTGTCGCCGGACAGTCCATATTCGATTACGCTGACGCTCTCAAATTGCGCGTCCCAACTTCCTGCGGGCGCACTGGCGAGTGTCACGAGTGCATCGTCGAGCTTCGACGAGGCGCGGACGCCGTAACGCCGCCCACAGACGCCGAACGTTTCCTCAGAGACAACTACCGACTTGCCTGTCAGGCACGTGTTGTCGAACCCGACGCCGACATCGAGTTTCAAGTCCTTCGTCGCGAACCGCGCATCCTAACCGACTCCATCCACCGCCAGGTGGCCCTCGACCCCGTTGTCAGGAGAGTGGGGGACGGCGTGAAGATCAATGGAAACCGAGTCGATTCCTATAAGGGCAAAATATACGGACTCGCCGTCGATTGCGGAACGACGACCGTCGTGATGAATCTGGCAGACCTGGAGTCCGGCGAAATCCTCCACACCGCCTCCTTCGAGAACCCGCAACGATTTGGCGGAAGCGACATTATGCACCGCATCTCCTACGACGGCGGCCCTTATCATGGCGAGCTAAGACAGGTGATGCTATCGTCTCTAAACTTCGAGATCGGCGACATGGCCCGTCGGCTCAAGTTCCATCGCCGCAGCATCTATGAAGTAGTCATCGTCGGCAACTCCACCATGCGGGACATGCTGTTCGGTTTGGACGTGCAGCCCATCGGCGAGAAGCCGTATATGTCCGTGACGGAGACTGAGATGCGCGAAGGATTGCGAGACACGACAGTCATCAACACGACTGCCCGAGAGTTTGGCCTTCGAGTGTTTCCCGACGCGAATATTTACGGCGGGCCGATAATCGGGTGTCACGTCGGAGCCGATGTTGCCGCTGACCTCCTCGCCATTGGGATGGACGAGCAAGAGGACGTCGTGATGCTGGTTGACGTCGGAACCAACACTGAGGTTGTCATCGGGAACCGACACAGGCTGATGACCGCTTCCTGCCCGGCCGGCCCAGCCTTCGAGGGTGGCGAGATAACCTACGGCATGCCAGGATACGAAGGCGCTGTCGAGTCGGTGCAGGTGGGCAACGATGGCCCGGTGATCGAGACGATAGGCAATACGACACCCCAGGGAATCTGCGGCTCCGGACTCGTCGACCTGCTTGCTGAACTCAGACGCTCAGGCCTTATGACAGAGCTTGGTGTCTTCAACGACGGAAGCTACGAGTTTATGTTCGCCCCAACACAGAACATGACATTATCCAGGGCCGATATCAGCGCGCTGGCCCAGGCCAAATCAGCCAACTACTCAGGGCAGTACATCATCCTGCGAAAGTACGGACTGCCTTTGGAACAAATTTCGAAGCTCTGCCTGGCTGGAGGGTTCGCCAACTACATCGACGTGAACAACGCTCTGGACATCGGGTTCATCGCCAACTTCCCTCCGGAGCGAATCTCCAAGGTCGGCAACGCCTCGCTGGAAGGCGCGACCATCATGTTAGTGTCCGGAGAACTACGCCATCGCATGGAGAATCTGGTCCGCGAGATTGAGCACGTCGAACTGGAAACGACGCCCGATTTCTTCGAGATTTTCGTGGAAGGGTGCATGTTCAACCCGATGGATTATTCGCCCTCGCCATCATAGGTGTCAGGTTTTCAGGTGTCAGAATTGCCATAAATCACTGGTTGGATGACAATACGCCTAATTTCCTGGCGCCTCCTCAATAGCCATCGATTTCACAGGGAGAAAAAAATGTCGTTCAAAGTGCTGATAACTGATTACGTCTGGCCCACCACTGAACCAGAGGAAACTGTTCTGAAAGCGGAAGCCGATGCCGAGGTCATCGTCGCTCCAGATGGCAGCGAGGAGACTCTTATCGCTCTCGCGAAGGATGTTGACGCCATCATGACCTGCTTCGCCCAGGTGACGCCCAACGTCCTAAAGGCGGCGGACAAATGCGTTGCGGTGGGCCGCTTCGGCGTGGGAGTCGATAACATCGCGGTTGACACCGCCACCGAGCTTGGCATGGCCGTCACATACGTACCAGACTACTGCGTCGATGAGGTGTCCGACCATGTGATGGCTCTATTGCTAACATGGAACCGTCGAGTCGCCCTGCTGAATAACTCGGTGAAGACAACTGGGTGGGGAAGCGTGCCGCTGACCATGCGGATTATGCGACTGAGGGGCAAGAAGTTGGGAATCGTCGGCTTCGGCAGAATTGGCAGGATGGTTTGCGCCAAAGCCCGCGCCTTTGGGCTTGAAGTGCTGGCCTCTGACCCCTTCGTGTCCGTAGAAGCCGTGGCCCAAGAGGGTGGGACTCTAGTGGACATAGACACTCTGCTCCAAGAGTCGGACTTCGTGTCCCTCCACTCGCCTCTTAACGACGAAACGCGAAACATGATAGGCAGTCGAGAGCTTTCGCTGATGAAACCCGACTCGTTCCTCATCAACTGCGCCCGTGGCCCGCTGATCGACGAAGACGCGCTCTACGACGCGCTGAGCAATCAGCAGATCGCCGGAGCCGGACTCGACGTGATGGTGGACGCCGAGCCGCCTCCAGACACTCCGCTGCTCAAGTTGGACAATCTGTTGGTCACGCCTCACGTCGCCTTTTTTTCCCAAGAAGCCACCCTGGAACTTGAGCAACGAGCCGCCCGCGAAGTGGCATACGTCCTAACAGGCCGAATGCCCGACAACCTGGTGAATCCAGCGGTTCTAGAACACGCCAACCCCCGGCATAGCCTGAGGAAGGATTGATGCTGATGGTTCGTTCAATTACCCTGGGACGCATTTTCGCGTGAAAGGAGATCAGTTTCCAGTCAATGGGGTTGTGACTCCAGTGGTCGACGCCCCAGCGCAATTCGTCCGTTTTCGCCTGCTTAACGGCTCCAACGCCCGTATTTACAATTTCGGCTTCAGCGATAATCGCCAATTCCATCAAATCGGCAAGGACGACGGGCCGTTGGAAAGGCCAGCGCCCATGACTAGATTGAGGTTGTCTACTGGCGAGAGAGTGGAAATCTTAGTCGTTTTCAGCGGTGAGGAAAATAACTAGGTGCGGTTGGTGAGTTATTCGTCGGAGCTGGTTAACATCAGCGCGTTTTGGAATTCTAATGCTCTGGATGGCTCAACTATTGACCTTATGACCATTGTTGTCAAGGCGGCGACCGTTAACGCCATTACTACTCTGCCTGCCTCCCCGGCCTCCATCAACCCCTTTCAAGAGGCTCAGGCCGTCAGAACCCGGACTTTCGAATTAGATATGGGATTTTCGCCGCCCATGAAAATAAATTGTGTAAGTATGGATATGAATCGGATCGATCAGGCCGTTCATCTGGACGATACTGAAATCTGGGAGATCACTAACAATTCAGACATGCCTCAACCGTTTCATATTCACGACATCCAATTCTTGATTCTGACCCGAGATGGATCACAGCCGCCAGAGAATGAATCAGGCTGGAAAGACACCGTGTTGGTCATGCCTCGCGAAACGGTCAGAATTATTAGCCATTTCAGCGACTTCTCAGGCCCAGTTAACCCTTACATGTTCCACCGCCACATTTTGGAACATGAAGACTCCGGCATGATGGGTCAATTTGTGGTGATATAGGCCGAGATTCTCAATAACAGATAATTGCGGATTAATTTGTATCGAGTCGCGAGACGATTCAACCCACGGAACATTAGGTTCCTAATTCGATGCCATGTGTAGAACGCGCTGATATATGCCGAAATCTCGCTCGGAGAAGCACACGAATATCACTTGATCAACGCCGACATCCTGATCGAGGAATGCCCTGACTTCCCGCACGGCGATTCGGGTCGCCCGCTCCTTTGGGAACCCGAAAACGCCTGTGCTGATCGCCGGAAACGCCACCATTCTCAAGCCGTTCTCCTCGCCCAATTTAAGAGAATTTCGATAGCCGTCCGCCAGCAAAGCGTCTTCATTGGCACGTCCACCATCCCACACCGGCCCAACAGTATGGATTACGCGCTTCGAGGGCAGGTCATACCCTCCGGTGATCTTGGTTTCGCCGGTGTTACAACCGCCGAGTGTCACGCACTCGGCCAGCAGACACCCGGCCCTGCCGCTCGGTGGATCGCACCATCGACACCTCCGCCCCCCCCAGAAGGGAATTATTGGCGGCATTGACGATAGCGTCAATCTCCAACGTGGTGATGTCTCCCTGGAATATCTTCATTCCTTCGGGCACGAATCGACCCTCCGACTTTGGTAGCGTCTTACCTGCCGCCGGTCACTTCCAGGATAGTCCCTGTCGTGTAACTGGCATCGTCTGAGGCCAGAAATGTCACCGCCTTGGCGACCTCGTCCGCCCGGCCCGCGCGCCCCAGCGGCACGGTGGACGTCATGTTTGCCTGATCATTTTCATTCAAGATTTCATATCGTCCACGCACCCGGGCGCCCTCTTCGGTGAGAATAAATCCCGGCATGACTGCGTTAACATAGATACCATCCGGCGCCACGTCCTTTGCTAGCTGGTAGGTGAAACCGATGATGCCCGACTTTGCCGAAGCATACGGCAGTCGAATCGCCGAAGTGCCTAGGGCGCCGAAATTCCCCTTGGCGGTGGAAGACGATATGTTGACGATGCGACCGTATCCGCGCTTCCTCATCAGAGGCACCATCGCCTTGCACGCAAGAAACGTGCCTTTGAGGTTCAGGTCGATTTGAGCGTCCCACATCTCCTCGGTGACGTCCTCTATCTGCTGTATGCCCACCGTCCCTGAGCCTCCGGCGTCGTTAACCAATATGTCCACGTCGCCAAACAGCGCAATCGCACTCTGGATCATCGCTTCGACTCGAGCGGCATCGGTCACATCCACCTCCACAACCTCGGCCCTGCCGCCGTTCTCCCCGATCAGCGCGGCGACCTGAGCAACCTTTTCGCCTTGAATATCCGCCAACAGCATCTCCGCGCCCTCGGCGGCGAAATCTAGAGCGATAGCCCTTCCCAGACCCTGGGCCGCGCCGGTGATTATCGCTTTTTTGCCTTCCAGTCTCATGTGCCTGCCTCCAGGTGGCTGTCAGCAATCAGCTTTCAGCCGTCAGCATTTCCAAGTTGTAAAATAAATCGAGCGTGTCCGTATAATAACAGCGTGAGACACCGGATTCACGAATCGACAGGAGTAATCAATGACATCAACTCAAGACATTGAGGCCAGGGTTGCATCCACGCTGGAGTCTCTGGGCATCCAATTCGAAAAATTCGAGATCGACCCAGACTACGCCGACACCGCCGCGTTCTGCGAGAAATACGGGTACTCGATGGACGAGAGCGGCAACACAATTCTTGTGGCGTCCAAACGCGGCGCCAAGAAGTATTGCGCCTGCATCGTCAAGGCGACAGACCGCCTCGACGTCAATCACGCCGTCAAGGGTTTGATGGAGGTGTCGAGGGCGTCCTTCGCGTCACCAGACGACACTCGAGAGGTCACGGGCATGATGATCGGCGGTGTGACCCCCTTCGCTCTGCCTGATGACATGCCGATATATGTCGACCAGCAGATTCTGGCTCTGGATTCGGTGATCCTGGGTTCTGGGAGCCGGTCATCCAAGCTGAGCATGGCTCCAGAGGAGTTGAAAAAGACGCCCAACCTCCAGTTCATCGAAGGCCTGGCAATGCCGCCACGAGAATGATTTCTCTCTGCAAAGTCCTCGAACACAGATCGAATTGAACCTTGAATAGAACATGCGTTCCGCACGATAATCGACGCACAGCATCGCTCAACGGCTGTCCGTAACAACCACACGTACCTGAAATTTTGAAAAGGACACGATGGTCGCATCCCAGTCGCCGATCTGCCAGAGTTGTGTGATGCCCATGACCAAACCGGGGGATTCGGCACTCATTCTGATGGCTCTCAACACGATGAGTACTGCACCTACTGTATGCAGAAAGGCGAGTTCACCGCACTCGACTTGACCATCAAGGATATGGCAGATTCCAACCCTAACATGATGATCAAAGAGTTCAACATGCCCGAAGATCAGGCCAAAGCTGCGGCTATGGATGGCCTGGTCGGACTCAAGAGGTGGCAATAGCCGTTAAAATTAGTCTGTAGAGTCGGCGTATTAGTAATCCAGTATCAATTAGTGCGGGTCAAAAACCCGCCCTGATGCCTTGATCACCTTGTCAGAACTCAGGGTTGCGCCTCAAGGCTGTGAGACTCTGATGTTCCCAGGTGCGTAGCGTCGTTCAGCTTCAGCACAGACCAACCCTCGTCGTCGAAGATAAAACGGGCTATCGACGTGTTTTCTATCGACATCCTACGAAGAAACATATCGTCGAATCTCATGATGTACTGGAACAGGCATCGTGACGCAGTGCCATGCCCAACCACCGCCACCCGCATTGACACCGGCTCGGATGTCAGTTCCTCATTGTAGATTATCTCGTCTTCCAGCCAGTTCGACATGCGCCGCTGGACCATCCTCAAGGACTCCCCGTCTGGAGGGACGAAGTGCGCCCCTTTGGAGCGAATGTAGACTAAATTTTCCGGAGTGTAGACCTCTTCAACAGGAACGCCTCTCCACCCAGGCATCTGCTGTTCGATGATATCGTCCACCCTGGGGAAATCGCGTCCTGACTCTCCCATACCTTTGAGCATGTTTTCCGTGGTCTGGACGGTCCGTGTCAGGCTGGAACTGTACACCCGGTCGAAGGTCACGCCCTCCCGCTCTAGTCGTTCGCCTAGTAGCTGGGCTTGCCCGATCCCCTTGTCGGTCAGAGGCGCGTCGAAGTTCTTGCCGGCGGCGAATCCGGGCGTCGCGTTGGACACTGATTCGCCATGCCGAATGAAGTAAAATTCGCAGGAAAAATCCTTGTGTATCAAGTGGAGCTCCTTGTTTTTCGGGTTGCCGTCATACCTTAGCACACCGACTCAACCTCAAACTTTCCAACGGTCGCCCCATGGGTTATATTGTGACCCGACGCGAGTAACGACGAATTAGCTATTCTCTATGTCGACAAAAAGCATGCTACGAAGATTAAATAAACGGAGGTGACTAATGGGCAACCGTCTAGAGGGCAAGGTGGCTGTGGTGACGGGAGCGGGAAGGGGCGTGGGCCGAGGCGTGGCCCTGCTCATGGCAGAAGAAGGCGCGAAGGTCGTGGTCAACGATCTCGGCGCTGAGGTTGACGGCACAGGCTCGTCCCACGAGCCAGCCGACGGTGTTGTGGCCGAAATTCGGGCGCGAGGCGGCGAAGCCGCTGCCAACTACGACAATATCGCGCTCATGGACGGCGGCGAGGCCGTCATACAGCAGGCGGTTGACCAATATGGTCAGTTAGATGTGCTTGTCAACAGCGCTGGCATGCTCCGCGACCGCATGATTTTCCAGATGACCCCAGACGACTGGGACCGGGTTCTTCGCAACAACACCAAAGCCGCGTTCACGACCTGCAAGTACGCAGCGATTATATTTAGACAACAGAGAAGCGGAAGAATCGTAAACATGGTTTCCGACGCCGGACTGGGTGACGTGGGACGCTCCAACTACTCTGCCGCCTCCGAAGGCATTGTCGGTCTCACTCGCACTGTGGGCCGCGACCTGGGACGCTACGGTGTCACCGCGAACGCCATCTCTCCGATGGCGGAGACTCGCCTGTTCCCCGGCAGTGTTGACGAGCATCGCGTTGCCGACGCTCCCGGACCCAGCCGAGACGAGCGAGCAGGCATCGGCCCGTCCCCTGCTCTGAGTGATTGGGAAGGCCCGGGCTGGCCCGACGATCCTGAGAATGTCGCGCCACTGGCGGTGTATCTTTCCACCTACGCTTCCCCTGACGTTAACGGATACGTCTTCGGCGTCCGAGGCGGCAGTATCTACTTGTACTCGAACCCGGCGGTTGAGCGGTCGATACTCAAGTGGGGCAACTTCAATATGGAAGAGATGGACGTTCTGGTCCCAAAGATGATCGGCACAGGCTTCTAGTCCAGCTATCAGCAGTTAGCCACAGCTATCAGCAGTCTGAATCGCCGCTGGTACACACCCAACGAGAGGTAAATATCAATGGGAAATAGAATGGAAGGCAGAGTCGTAATCGTTACCGGAGCTGGCCGGGGTATCGGGCGCGAAGTCGCTCACTGGATGGCCGACGACGGTGCGTCCGTGGTCGTAAACGACCTGGGCGGCGCAGTGGACGGCGAAGGAACGTCCGGCTCTCCAGCAGAGCAAACGGCAAAGGAAATTCGTGACAAAGGCGGCTCGGCGGTCGCAAACTTCGATTCCGTGGCCGAGTACGAGTCGGCGGGCAATATTATCCAGACAGCCATAGACAACTTCGGCAGACTCGACGCCGTGTGCCATGTAGCAGGCATCCTCCGAGACCGCATGGTATTCAACATGACCGAGGCCGAGTGGGACGCCGTTTTGCAGGTTCACCTGTACGGCGCGTTCAACATGGTGCGAAACGCGATACCCCACATGATCAAGCAGGGATACGGCAGAATCGTGCTGTATTCTTCAGGCTCTGGTCTGGGGTCATCGGGTCAAGCAAACTACTCCGCTGCCAAAGAGGGCATGGTTGGATTCGTCCGATCTCTCGCCAAAGAGTTGGCTCCATATGGCATCACCGCCAACGCCGTGTATCCCGGCGGAGCCACGCGCATGACAGAGACAGTCCCCGATTCCAGCCGACAGCTTCGAGCGGCGGCGGTCGCCACAACGGAGATACGCACTCAGGGCGAGCCTATCCAGGGGCCGCCTGAAGCTCGTGATCCGGCCAACAACGCGCCAAAGGCCGTGTATCTTTGCTCCGAAGCGGCAGGAAACATTACAGGACAGGTCATCGGAACCAGCGGATGGCAGATGACTCTGTACTCACCGCGTCACGTCACACGCAGTATCCACAAAAACGGGCGCTGGACTCTGGACGAGTTGGACGAGTTGATTCCGATTTCGCTAGCCCAAGGCCTCACAAACCCCATGCCCGCGGCGCCACCAAGAGAGTAACGACTCGCCCACAATCGGGGCAAATAGAATGTGGCTGGCGATTCGAGAGTCGCCAGCCACATTTTCGTTCTGGTCTGAGAAGAACGCCTAGTTGGTCAATATGTCGAAGATGTTGCCAATCTTTCCGCTGGCATCCATTCGATAAACGTCCGTGTAGCCGCATCGCGTGCAGGACACAGTGCTAAACTTTTGATTTTGCAAATTCAGGAATCGAGAAATTCCTGAGCCCGTCGTCCTGATTTCTCCGGCCTTGAATTCGGCGCCCTGGCACTTGTCGCAAGAGTATTGTTGTTTGTCCACAATTCGCCTCCAATGTATCGTGCAGGTGGTTCAGTCCAGTATTTCCATCATACTTGACTTCAGACTCTGACGGCGCCTGAATCCGGAAGACACCTTGTGCACGGTTTCTAAATTAGATGTCACGCTTCCTGGGTCGCCAGTTTGTTCAGTTCAAGCTGCGTAATCAACCACGCTGCCAGCCCTATGAAAATCAAAAGGACGAACAGCAACCACTAAGGATATTTATTGTTCGTGACGCTTTCCACCAACCCTCCATGTTTCCAGAACGAGAATAAGTTCGCGGTGGGTGTGAGCGCTAATATCGTCCACAAGACGGCGTTCTCTTCCTGGTCTTGATGTTCGACCATTTCCTTGAATGTGGAGCAGTACCAGTAAATCCCGTAAATCCTCAGAGTGATGATGAACAACAAAACCTGCAACCACAAATTCCGATGCTTAATCATGGCCGCTCCTGGTCTTTCACCTGTGTCGATGGCGACAGGACCATCAACTGGCGCGATCATGCGGAATTCGCATCGGGCAAAATCTAACCCCCTGCTCCATGCGTGTCAACATCGTGATGTTGTTCACAAAAGCAGCCGCTGATTTCCACTAGGAATTCCGAGTCCAGGCGCTAACGATTATGCTTCGCCTGACAAGTGTTTTCCCAGCAGGTCGATGACAGCCTGCGCCGCCTGTCGTTTGTTGCCATCGCGATCTCCTGCATCGGTTTGGATTCGCTCGGCGACGTCCAGGTTGTTTGGGCCGGCCAACCCGATGTAGAACGTCCCGACTGGCAGTCCCGAACGTCCGCCTGTCGGGCCGGCGACGCCTGTGACCGAGACCCCATAGTCTGTGCCAGTCACATTGACGACGCCTCGCGCCATCGCAATCGCCATGTCGGGGCTGACGCTGCCTTTGGTGTTGTACAGATCGTCGGACACTCCGAGAATCGACTGCTTCAGTCCGCCGGTATAGGCAATGACGCCGCCTGGGAACCATCGAGAACTTCCCGGCACGGTGCTGAACATATATCCAATCAAACCGCAGGTGTCGGCCTCGGCAACAGATACTGTTTGTTTCTTGGTTGTTATCAGGTCTGCAATTTCCTGGACTTCCATTTCTCTCGCTCCTTGGTCGGTTTTGGATTTCGTCTGGTGGTATGATTTGCCGATTAACGCTGCTCAGGCGTTCCGGATGGTGACTGCATTATATGGGCGCCGACAAGGCATTGAGAACCTGCTGATGTTGGTTTTCAATTATCTGGCGCATGATCTTGTCAACTCGAATCAGGAGAGATTGCGCGTTTGCCACACTTGATACGCGAAGTTTGAAAGCAACAATTCATAAACCTACACCGTCACCCATCGCCATATGACCACGAAGTAAAAGGTGATGTAATATCGTAGACTCTAGATAGATTCCGCATTATGTGAAGGGTATTGTGAGCTATCAAGAAGATACTGAAATGGGTCGGAATCGTTGTGGCGGGACTGGTTGCGCTGCTCGTTGTGGCCATCTTGGTCCTGATTTTGTTAGGAAGCAGGCGGATCAGCAAGGATTACGACATTCAGGTGGCATCCGTTCCAATACCGACAGATGCAGTTTCCATCGAACGCGGTCGCCACTACGTCGAAACTGTCGGGCTTTGCAGTGAGTGTCATGGCGAGGGGCTAGGAGGAGATATCCTGTCTGAAGACTCTGTGTTCGGCACGCTCGCCTCGCCCAATCTCACATCAGGGGCAAGCGGCATCGGCGACGCGCTGAGCGATGAAGACCTCGTGCGGGCGATTCGTCACGGAGTTGGTCGCGACGGAGAGGCGTTGGTGATAATGCCTTCAGAGTACTTTAACAAGATCAGTGACGCAGACTTGGGGGCCATCGTCGCCTACATAAGGAACCTTCCACCAGTGGACAACCAAGTGCCAAAGACCAGCCTGGGGCCGCTGGGCAGAGTAATCGCGCTATTGGATTCATCGATACTCCCAGCTAGCAAGTTCGACCACACCGCCCCTCGCCCTCCAGACCCGACACCAGGAGTGACAGTCGAGTACGGCGAGTATCTGGCGACAATCTGCTCAGTCTGTCACGGCGACAACCTGTCAGGCGGTTCGGTTCCCGGAGAGCAGGACGCCCCAGTGGCCCGCAATCTAACGCCAGAGGGTGTGCTGGTTAGTTGGGAGGAGTCTGACTTCATAAACACGATGCGAACAGGAAAGACTCCTGGCGGCGGGCAACTCGATGGTGAGTTCATGCCCTGGGAGCATTTCGCTCGGATGACTGATGACGAACTCAAGGCTCTATGGATGTACCTCAAGACGCTGCCACCGAGCGACTCCGGAGAGTAATCGAGGGTCGCAAACACCCAGGCTTGAGTCAGAGCGATGGCCGGAACTTACGTCCCTATCTGGATGTGAGAAGTGATGCGCCGGAGAGTGGCCAGCGCGGACAGCGCCGACAACTTACCTGTCCGGGGGTTCTCAGGTGAAGGTACGTTCTCAATCTTGATTGTCAGCTTGCCGAACTCGCCCTCGACCTGAATTTCATGAGTGTTGCGGGTGACAGTCGGGTCGGCGTAAATTAGAATCGCGGTCTTGTTAGGGCCGATGCCCGCCATGCTCAGAGCCGCCGACACGTTGACGTTGGCAGGGAACAGGCGGCATGCCTCCTGGACGGGGCCTTCATAGACGACCGTCGGCTCGGTAACAGCGTCTAGGTCCATGCCTTCGACACCCGGAGCGCCTTTCAGTCCGCCAGGCGGTTTTCGAGTAATCATGGTTATGGAATCGATCTCTCCGGCACAGGCGGAGGCGACGCCATCCAGGCCGGCAATCGCGCCGGACGGAACATACACCTTCGCGCCATTGCGCTCGGCCATGTCGAACAGGTCGTCGCGTTCTAACAAAGCCCCTCCGCTGAGAGCCATCAGGTCTTTGCCAGCCGACAGCGTAGCCGTCGCAATGTCGTTCATCGCCGCGCCCGGGGCGGCCTCGACCACGAGGTCGACCGCCTGCGCCATCTCATGCAGAGTAAGCACAGGCACGGGATTCGACAGAGTAGAGGCGAACTCTTTTGCCCGTTGGATATTGCGACTGTTGAGAGCAACCAGTGTCGCGCCAGGAATTGAGCCTGCGTCCAACTCGCTCGCGACTCTGCGTCCAATGGTGCCGCAACCCGCTATGCCTATTTTTTTGACTTTGGTAACCATCGGCCCCATATTAGAGCCATCGGTCGCGAGTGTCAAAGGAAGCCGTTCTTGAAACCATCGTGAGGTTTTAGGAAGCCGATCTTGCCCACTCACAACGCCCTTTGTTACACTTCCGGCGGACTCGAAACTTGGAGTGAATGACATGGCTCGTATTACATCCGACGAAGTGCGGCATCTCAGCGTGTTGACGCGGATCGGCATGACCGATGAGGAAGTCGAACTCATGCGCGACCAGATGTCCAATATTCTGGACAATATCGACGTCCTCAACCAGGTGGACACTGAAGGCGTCGAGCCGACAGCCCACTCGGTGGATGTGGTATCCGTCATGCGAGACGACGAAGTGACAAACGATAAATTCGTTGATGAAATGATGGCGAACGCTCCTCAGCGCGACGGCAACCACATCCGGGTAAGGGCAGTGTTGGATTAGCCGCCAGCTTTTCTGCGCATGCTGAGATCACGAGTCAAACTCGCACCGCGGATGTCACACTAGCCACCAAATATTTCGACTCCGTTTAGCATAGCACTGTAATCCTCCTAACTTAGTCGTGTCCAGAGAGGCCGCGCATGGATAAATCTCTTGTAAATCTAACAGCCCACGAGGCTCGCGACATGCTCGATCGGGGCGATGTCTCGTCACTAGAACTCACCGAGGCATCCCTCGAACGAATCGAGGAAATAGATGATCGGGTGAAGGCGTTCGTCACGGTGACACGCAACCTCGCTTTGGAGCAAGCCCGGGAGGCCGACGTTCGTATTGCCGAAGGCAACGCCGCGCCGCTGACAGGCATACCCATGCAGCTGAAGGACAACATATGCACTCACGGCGTCCCGACGACCTGCTCGTCCCGCATGCTGGAAGAGTTTGTCCCCCCTTATGACGCCTCGGTCGCTGAAAGGCTGCGTCAGGAAGGGGCGGTGCTAGTAGGAAAAGGCAACCTGGACGAGTTCGCTATGGGTTCGTCCACTGAGAACTCGGCTTTCTTCCCGACGCACAATCCCTGGGACCTGGAGCGAGTTCCCGGAGGCTCCAGCGGTGGCCCTGCGGCAGCAGTCGCATCGGGCGAAGCGTTCTTCTCGCTTGGGTCCGACACGGGGGGAAGCATCCGACAGCCTGGTTCGCTGTGTGGGATCGTCGGAATGAAGCCCACCTATGGGCTGGTGTCGCGATACGGGTTAATAGCCTTCGCAAGCTCCCTTGACCAGATAGGCCCGCTGACCAGAGACGTGCGAGACTCGGTGATCGTGCTGAACGCCATCGCGGGCCACGACCCGCGAGACTCAACGTCCATCGAGTTCCAGCCTCCTGACTACACCGCAGCCCTGAAAACCGACCTCAAAGGCATGCGAATCGGAGTGCCGAAGGAGTATTTCGTCGATGGCATGGAGTCGGGTGTCGAGGAAGCGACTCGCAAGGCTATAGACGTTCTGAAATCTCTGGGAGCGGAGATCGGCGAGGCATCCTTGCCCCACACGTCTTACGCTTTGGCTGTCTACTACATCATCGCGCCATCGGAGTGTTCGGCGAACCTGGCCCGGTACGACGGCGTGAAGTACGGATTCTCAGAGCAGGACGCCGACAGCATGTGGGACGCCTACGAAAAGACCCGACAGCGTGGCTTCGGCCCGGAAGTCAAACGCCGAATCATGCTGGGAACCTACGCCCTGTCGTCGGGGTACTACGACGCATATTACTTGAAAGCCCAGCAGGTCCGGACGATTATCAGACAGGAATTCGAGTCAGAGTTCGAGAAATTCGACGCGCTTGTGATGGCGACATCTCCTACCACGGCATTCAAGCTCGGCGAAAAGATGGACGACCCCGTACAGATGTACCTGAACGACGTGCTGACCCTGCCCGCCAACATCGCAGGGATCCCTGGAATATCCGTGCCGTCAGGATTGTCCAACGGGCTGCCCACCGGACTCCAGATCATGGCGAAACCCTTGGGCGAAGAGGCGATGTTCCGGATAGCCTACGCCTACGAGCAGGCCACCGATTGGCACAACATGACGCCGGAACTATGAAGCACAAACTTAGATCGCCTGACAAAACCATGTCATTCTGACATCGCGGTCGAAAAATCTGGCATTGGGGCACAACCGAGGCATTAATTCGACTAGACACTTCACTCCGTTCAGCATGACATCGGGAGGTTTTGTTACACGTTTTTATTCTTTAAAGGTGTCAGGCAGTAACCCATCAGATTCCAAGTTCTTCGTAGAGCAGCACGATGTTTCGCAGACCTGGCGGTTCTGGTAAAGTGCGGACATCATGGCATCTGAACAGGAAGACCTATCCATCGAGATTCAGGGTGTTGTTCCCTGGCAAGCTCCTGAGGGTCAGGCCGGTCAGGGAATGCTCCTACAGACTACACGAGGCGACATTCAGGCCATCATCCACCACGACCAGACGACGCCGACCATGCAAGGCATCGTGTGGGTTTGGGGCGCCAGAGGCGGGTTCGATGGCCCGGCAGACGGCATTTACGGCGATCTGGCCGAAAATCTGAAGACCGGAATCACGTCGTTAAGGATAAACTACCGCGACCCCCGGCTTCTCCAGGAATCTGTGTTGGACACTCTCGTAGGAATCTCATTTCTTGTAGGAACTGGACACACGGACATTCTGCTTGTTGGACACTCCTTTGGGGGCGCCGTGGTCATCACGGCGGCTCCATTTAGCGACAAAGTCAAAGCTGTGATCGCGCTGTCCAGCCAGACATTCGGAGCGCGGGACGCCGGCAAAGTGTCGCCGCGCCCGCTGCTTTTGGTCCACGGCCAGGAGGACACTCGATTGCCTCCAAGTTGCTCGGAGCAGATATACGAGTGGGCCGAAGAGCCCAAAGATTTGGTTCTATATCCAGGGGCGGAACACGGTCTCATGGAGTGCAAGGACGAGCTTCGAACGCTCTTGGCCGACTGGATTACGAATCAGTTTGACGCTCCGCCTTCCTGACTACATTCACTAAAACACTCAGACTCATCCCTCGTAGGACCACAGAAATTTTCAACATCCAATTGACACTGCCCCCAGCGCTGCGCTACGCCGCATACCTCAAGTATTGGTTAGCGGCGATGGCATCGGTTAGCGGATTCCAAATCCTCCGGTTCGCCCAATTATGGCTGGTTCACGAGCTGAGCGAGTCTCCGTTGGCATTGGGATATGTCGGAATGGCGAACGCAGTTCCCGCCATCAGCCTAAATTTGTTTGGGGGGGTTCTCGCCGACAAGTTTGACAAGCGTAAACTTATAATGACTGCTCAGACCATCGCATCAATTCTTGTGTTCGTGCTGGCAACACTGACGCTAGTCGGCGCAGTCGAAGTATGGCACATCATCGCAATCGCGTTCCTGGCAGGGGTCGTCGAGGCGTTCTACGGCCCAGCCCACGAATCGCTGTACCCTCATCTCGTGGAGAGGAAAGCCCTGGTCAGCGCAGTGGCGCTCGACTCCTCGCTCTGGCAGGGCAACCGCATCATCGCTCCCGCAATCGCAGGCGTGATTATCGCGACGGCTGGCACGGCAGCGGCGTTTTTCGTGGCGGGGATCGGCTTCATTACAATGACGATCGTGCTGTCCACTCTCAAGGTCCCACCCATCCCGCGCACCCAGGGCACAAGCGCCGCTCGTGACCTGTTAAACGGATTTCGATTCCTCAAGAATAACTCGATTGTCGCCTTCCTTATCGGCATGACATTCTTCAACAGCTTTTTCGGACTAGCGTACATCATGTTGTTGCCGATATTCACCGTGGATGTTCTGGGTGTCGATGCCGACCGCCAGGGACTGCTAATGGCGGTGGGCGGACTCGGAGCGCTCAAGACCACGCTGTGGCTAGGTTCCAGAAGCTCCACAGGCGGCAAAGGAATGCTGTTGATCGGCGGAGCGGTCACATACGGGCTCGCGCTGGCGGCTTTCGCGCTGACATCAGAATATGTCGGCAACTACTGGCTGGCATTTGCGCTGATTTATGTGATGGGTGTGACCAACTCTGCGTACATGATTTCAGTCATGAGTTCTCTGCAAATGTTGATTCCCGACCACATGCGCGGGCGGGTCATGGGTCTGTTTGGAATGACCTGGAGCTTCATGCCCTTGGGCGGCACCCAGGCAAGCGCAGTCGCCAACTTCATCGGCGCTCCCTTCGCCATAGCAATCGGCGGGTTCCTGGTGAGCGCGTTCGCGATAGGGCCTGCGCTAATCAATCGTCAGGTCAGAAACCTCGGAACGTTGCTCCTACGCGCAGAGCAAGCATCCGTCACTTCCGACTGAACCATAAAGGCGCGTTTACACCTCGCGCTTCGCCAGATATACTCAGGGCGATTCCCGGCATGAGGCCTCATAAAACCCATTCGATTTTCAAAAAGAGAGGGACAGACTATGCCAGAGCTTGATGGAAAAGTAGCAATCGTGACAGGAGCCGGAAGGCTCCGAGGAATCGGCAGAGCCGCCGCTGCTGCATACGCTCGCCTGGGCGCCGACGTCGTTGTGACCGGCACCGGACGCAACCCTGATTCATTCCCCGATGACGAAAAAGCGGTCAATTGGAGGGACGTTGAAAGCACGGCAGACGAAGTTCGAGCGTTGGGCCGTCGCGCGCTGACGATGACCGTCGACGTCACAAACCAGGAGCACGTTCAAGCCATGATAGACGGCGCGGTCGCAGAATTTGGCAGGGTCGACATACTTGTCAACAACGCCGCATTCGCCCGAGGCGCTGACCGTGTTCCGGTCGCCGACCTGACCCCGGACCTGTTCAACCTGGTCATGGACATCAAGGTCGGTGGAACGTTCTACTGCACCAAAGCATTTATGGAGCAGATTACAAAACAAGGCGAGGGCGGGAAGATCGTCAACATTTCCTCATCAGCCGGAAAACGCGGAAGCTCCAACACGCTGGCCTACAACGCCGCCAACTTTGCGGTCGTCGGCATGACACAGTCGATGGCTAGAGAATTCGGGCCAATGGGCGTCAATGTCAACTGCGTCTGCCCCGGTGCCGTGGACACCCACCGCATGGACGATCTGGGTCGAGGCGACACTTGGACAAACATGGCCGCCAACACTCCCATCGGTCGCAACGGCACCGACGAGGAAATCGGCGACTTCATAGCCTACCTTTGCACCGAGGCCGCAAGCTGGATTCAGGGCCAGTCCATCAACCTCAACGGTGGAACGATCATGGAACATTAGGCTCCCTAGCCTTCAACGTCGCTCTAACCGGGGAGGGTTGTATACCCTCCTCGCCCACCGTCAAATTCAATCGGGCTGTTGACGCAGAAAGTCGATCTCTTCCGCTTCTTCAATTTCCGAGCATACCTCTGTCTCCAGCTGGATCGTGGCGAAATACATCTGGAAATCTGATTTGAGCATGGCCTGAATACTTTGGAGCGTATACTCTGCCTCTCCGAAGTTGCTCACCAACACATGCGCTGACAGGATATTCTTTCCTTCAGTAATGCTCCAGACGTGCAGGTGATGAACGCTGTCCACGCCATGAATCGCCTCAATCGCGCTCTGCACCTCATTCAGGTCCAGGTCTCTCGGAACGTTGTCGAGCAAGATGTACAGGGCAGCGCGAATTATGGTCCACGAAGCCCAGAGCAGCAGCAAACCAAATGCCATTCCGAGCAATGGATCGATTTCAAGAAAATCAGTGAACCAGATGGTGAGCGCGGCCACAATAATAATGAGGCTGCCTGCAAAAGTTTGCAGAATGTGCCAGTACGCCCCCTTGATGTTGAGATTTGTTTTCTGCGCTTTGTGCAAGAGACTCAGCGATATGAGTTCGGTAATCAGGGCGGCGCCTGCCGGGAAAAGCATCGGCGTGGTTGGAAGATCGACGGGATTTTGTAGCCTCATCAGGCTCATCCAGAACACCAGCCCCGCCATTTTAAGCAAGAAGAAGCCGTTGGCCTGCGCGCCAACAATCTCGGCGCGCAGGGAGCCAAATGTCTGGAAGCGAGTTGCTGGACGAGCGGCCATCCGACCCGCCACCAGCGCAATCAAGACGCCGCCGACGGCGGATAACGTGTGAAATGCGTCGGAGATTAACGCGATTGATCCGGGCCAGATTCCGATGCCAAGCTCGATACCGAAATAGATTACTGTCAGCCAGCCGGATATTGCGAGAGCGCGTGTGGGGTTCCAGCATCGGCGCCGGGCATCGCGTGTCCGCCCGGAGGTGACGGCGCCCGATGGTGCATTGCGTCAACCTCTTAGCACCCTGGGTTGGATCGTCCCGATGTTCCTAGAGCCACACGTATTTAGGCCGATACATTCAATTGGTGGTCTGGTCGGTCAATCGTCCAAGTGGCGCTTCTCGGTTTACCAGTCTCAGATAATCGAGCATCAGAACTTCTACGATGGTTGGGCGCTCGCCAACAGTATTCGTCCAATCTTTTGTCGGAACTGAGCGGTGATTATCAAGGCGCGAAATCAGCCGTCACGAATGGCACGGCTACTCACGCACTGGAAGTTCTACCGTCGCCTTGCCAATGACCAACGGCGTGCCTTCCTCATTCTCCATGACAACGTCGCACTCCAGTTGGGGCGAGCCGTCCACTATGTCCTTGTCGGTTATTAGGCCAGTGAGTTTGATGGGGCGATTGTGGAGGACCATCCCTCGAAACACGACGTCCAGTTTTCGGAGAGTGACGGTCGGTGACCAGCTTGTGATTAACGTGGACATTATCGCGATGTTCATGGCCCCAGGCACGATCGCTTCAGGAAGCCCTTCGCTTTTTGCCGCCTCAGCGCTTGTGAATCGGTTCTCTTTCGCCTCGCCTATTCTAGCGATGTTCAAGAACTCGACCACCTCGTAGTCACTAACCTGCCGCTCCATCGAGGGAAGCTCGTCGCCTAAGTCAACGTCGTCGTAGTAAACCGCTGATGCCATTATCTGGTACTCCTGTTCCGACGGACGAAAGATTCCTGCACCAGCGCGACAGTGTCGCCGCCCTGGTTGGTGAACTGAGTCTCCCAGACCGCGAAGACCATCTTGCCTGACCTGCCTGTCTTGGCATAGACCTCTTTCAAGCGGGTTTTGGCCGACAGAGTGTCTCCAGGCCTTGCTGGTGTCAGGTTCTCGATTGACTGTCCTGCGAACAAGCCCACGTTGCCAAACTCCAGTTTGATGTCTGGTCGAGACACGCCGTTGACGAACATATTACAGAAAGTCGGCGGGGCGACCAGGCCTCCGTACACGGTGTTTTTCGCCGCTTCTTCGTCCAGGTACTGCACACCGGTCTCGCCAGTGGAACGCGCGAAGCTGATAATCATCTCTTTCGTCACGTCATATGTTCCGATGTCGTGATCCACGCCCAGCAGGGAGCGGTCGTACTTCAGGTCCGGGTCGTCGGTGGTCATGCTTGCTCCTGTTTTGTGTCGTCGAGCCACACGGGCTCGAATCTGCCAGTTTTCAATTGCGCGACCAAATCAAGCTCGGACCCGATGTCGCCATCGAACCTCGTCATGCACTTGCCAATCGCGCTCACCAGGTGAGCGTCGCTGCCTCCAGTGCCGCGCAAGCCGAGTTGAGAGATAAATTCCTCGGCGCGTTCCTGCTCACCGGGTCGGTTGCTTCCGTTAAATCGCTCGGCGGCTCTCAACGCGCTGAAGTCTCTGCCATTGCCCGTGAATTCGGTAAGGCCGATGCCAAACCTGCCGGGGTGAGCGGGAATCGCGACCGCGCCCGTATTCTCCGCAATCTCAATGAGTTTGAGGGCATCCATATCCACGTCGGAGAAATCCACTTGTTGCGTAAGTTGCTCCGTGACGCCATACACCAGGAAGTGGCCCAGATCGGTGTCCAATTCGGAACCTTTCAGGATCAGCACGTCGTTCTCACTGCCAAGTTCCGAGTAGTCCTTGTCGAAGTCGAACTTGCGATGTTCGGTCAGCACGAACCCATCAATCTGATGGCCTTTTTTCCTCAGCACTCCAATCCATTTGACGTACTGTTCGACGTTGGCCCTGGAATCATCAGATGAAACGGAATGCGTGTGGAGGTCTAGATACATTCTTAGATTTTATCCATTTCGAGGTTTGTCATGCTTCAGCATAGGCAGTCGGCAATCCGAACGCCACATGGCATGTTATTTTAGGACGCCGTATGCGTCAAGAGAGCAAGAGCTTACAATCGACTTCGATCAGCATCTCTCACGTTTGTGCGTCACTCCACGCCATGGTACTCTGATGCCCGAATTCACGCACATAACACTCACGGAGGGCACAGAGCATGGACCTCGGAATTTCAGGAAAGAACGCACTGGTTACGGGTGGCAGTCGAGGGCTGGGACGTCAAGCCGCGTTGTCACTGGCAGGAGAAGGCGTAAATGTCGCCATTTGTGGCCGGACACGAAGCACGCTGGACAAGACAGTCGGAGAGTTGGACGCCCTGGGGGTCAAGGCCATTGGAATTGAGGCCGATGTGTCGGACGTCGAAGGCATGGACGACCTTCACCGGAAAGCGGTCAACGGCCTTGGCGAGGTGGACATCCTGGTGAACAACGCCGGTGGCACTCGTTCTCGCGACGACATCACTGGCACATCCCTGGAGGATTTCAAGGCGACATTTGACCTGAATGTGTTCGGCGGGTTCCAGCTTATGAAAACTGTAATACCCCACATGCAGGAGCAGGCTTGGGGCCGAATAATCAACATCGCCTCGATCTGGGGGCGTGAGTCGGGGGGCAACATCTCGTACATGTCTTCCAAGGCGGCGCTTATCGGGGCCACCAAGCACACTGCGCTGGCGATGGCCAAGGACGGCATACTGGTCAACAGCATCGCTCCCGGTTCCATAGCCCACGAGCAGGGGTCGTGGGAGAGGTTCCAAAACGACAACCCTCCAGAAGTTGTGGCGACATTCATCGAGCAGAACCTGCCAATGGGAAAGTTCGGATGGCCTGAACCTGTGGGCGACCTGATCGCCTTCCTGTCTTCAGATAGAGGCGGCCTGATTACCGGAGCGTGCATCGTAGTGGACGGCGGACAAAGCTACTCTATGATCTAGGGAATCGAGATCAGTCTGCGGTTACCACCATTGTTCGTAGCGGATGCGGGTTTCAGCGACACCCAGACCTCGGAGCATCGCCAACATGCTCTGGATCATTTCCGGCGGTCCGCAGATGTAGAACAGCGCGCCGAGATCGATCCCTTGGTCGTTAATCAACTGTGCGTCAATACGACCTGTTTGGCCCTCCCAAGGCTCGCTGCCCTGCCTTGTGACACTAAATATATTGCGGATTCTGGGATTGCGATCGGCCATCGCTTCAAGCTCGTCTCGGAACAGAAGCTCGGACGGCGTCTGAGCGCTGTGCACGAGCGCGAGCTGTGTATCAGGCGCGTCCTCGTCCACATACCGCATGATACTCATGAGAGGCGTGAGCCCGATTCCACCGCCCAGCAGAACCACCGAATCCGCCATATCGCGTGTGTAGTAGAAGTCGCCGCCGACCTGAATGTCGACTCCATCGCCCACACTGGCCTGCTTGTGCAGGTAGTGAGTGACAACTCCATAGCCGTCCAGCTTTATTGCCAGGTCGATGTAACCTTTGTGCGTGGGATTGGAAGTAATTGAATACCCGCCCACAGCCTCTGCGCCCTCAATCCTGACGAAGAAGTCCACCCATTGGCCCGACCGATACTCAAAGTTCTGTCCGCCCAGATCAAGCCTGAAGGATTTGATCGTCGGCGTCTCCTGGCTGATGGCTGCAATCTTGGCGGTTATTCTCACGACGTGACCTCGTTGATCATGTGAAGGAGCTCGCCCTTCCCCGCAGTTAACTCCACCGCGTCAGACGGCATATCGACCTAGTATAGCTCGAATTCCACAGGCTCGCCGCCGTCGTACGGCTGTTCCTCGAAGTGTCTCCAGCGGTCAGGTGAGTCGTCCTCATACTCCAGATGAAAAAAGTATCGGTGATAAATTTCGTCTCTACCGAAAGGCGCAATATCGAACGCCCGCTCTCCCAGAAATCTCCGCATGACAAGCGATGTCAGGCCGGTTTCCTCGAAGGCTTCTCTCATGGCCGCTTCAGCAGGCGGTTCTCCGGGCGCGATGGCCCCGGCAGGAACCTGTGTCCCTGTTTCAGGTATGCCCGGATGGTCAAACACCAGAAGTTTTCCATCACAGGTAATATAGGCCACAGCCTTATCAACGGTTTGATTGGGCACCAGCTACGCATCCATCGCGTTTCGGGCGAACTCTGGCCTCACGAGCCTTTGGTATGGGTGACGTCCGGTGACTAACCCTCCGTCGATCAGGATGTCGCGCATCGAGTCGTACCCATCTTCGCCAATCAGCGCATCTCGCGGCCATGTTTCTTGAATCTTATACTGCCCTATCCCACTCGCCAATGACTCAGGCAATATATCAGGAAAGAAAGGCGAAACGCGCTCTGCTATCGCCTGAGCGTCGCTCTCGGCAACCCAGTTCAAGGCTTTGTGAAACCCGGTTACGAACGCCTGCACTGTTTCTGGATTATCGTCAATATAGCTGGGCGTGGCCGCAAACGAACTATAGCAGATATATCCAAGCTCCGGCCCCATCGACGCCGCCATATGACCGATGCCGCCCTCAATCAACGTCTGGGCGAAAGGGTGAAGAATGTGGAGGTAGTCGGCCTGCCCATTTCTGAAGCGGTCGATGGCTTCAGCGGCAGACAGTCCTCCAATCAGATTGATGGCATCCAGATCGACACCGTTGTTCTTCAACACTGTCCTGAGAGGGTTCCACGGCACCGGAGTGAATCCGATGGGTATCAACGACGAGCCTTCCAGGTCCTTCCATGCCCAGTTTTCTACGGGGATACGTGACAGTAGAAAAAAGCCGTCTCGCTGGTTGATCTCCGCAATGTGGAGCGGCGCGTCCTCTTTTCCTTCGTCCAGGTCCATGAGACTGCGGCTGATCCCGGTCTGCGCGATGTCAACGGCCCCAGACCTCAGCATATCCATCGCAGGCTGGCCTTCGGGAACCGTGCTGAACTCGACGTTCAGGCCTTCAGCGTAAAAAAATCCTCCTGCCACTGCCACATAGATTGGCGTGTAGAAGAGGTTCCGAAATGTGTCCATCAGGCGCAGTGGTCGGTACTCGGTTGACAATTGCGACACTCCATCTCGGGGGCTTAGCCATCAGCGATCAGATATTGAGTTGGGTCCGATCTCATTTTGAACCAGAGCCTAAGCCAGTGGCCTGCCTTCGTAATCCACTTTGGATACCGAGAGGCCAAGTTCGCTGATCCCTGATTCAATCTCGGAGCCGTCGCCTACCACGAGGATGCTCAAATGGTCTGTGTCCAGCATGTCGCTGGCCCGATGAACGTCATCCAGCGTGACTTCAGATAATCGGTCCTCGAAGGTAGCGAAGTAGTCGTCCGGGAGGCCGAATATCACCATTCGAGTCAGTTGTTGCAGAACCTGGTGCATCGTCTCAAATTGGCCGGGGAGCGCCCGGAGTATGCCATCGCGGGCGTCGGAATACTCTTCAGAGGTCACAGGACGCGAGCCTTTGATCTCTTCGAACTCCTTGAGTGTCTCGATCAACGCCTCTTTGGTCACGGCGGTTTGAACTCCGCCTCCGACCATGAACATCGAGGGCCCGATGCTCCAGTCGATCATGGAATTGTAGCCGTAGCTATACCCTTTGTCCTGCCTCAAGTTGCTGTTAAGTCGGGCCATAAACTGGCCGCCGAAAATGAAATTGAGCATGTTCAGCGACAGGTAATCTTCGTGGCTCCGGGGGATGGTCAGGTGACCGGCGCGAATCACAGATTGGGCCGCGCCGGGCTTGTCGGCGATGTATATCTGAGTGGGTGACGGATGATTCGCGATCGACGACACGCCATTGGAGCTGGCGCCGCTCAACTGCTTCCATTCTCCAAAGTTGGACTCAGCGGCCTCCATCGCCTCTTCGAACGAAAGGTCGCCAACAACGACGAAGGTGGCTTTATCAGGGCCGAAATGAGAGTCATAGTATCCCAGCAAATCGTCCCTGGTTATAGAGGCTACGGACTGTTGGTTTCCAGTCAGTGGATGGCCGTAGGGCGTCCCTGGCCCGTAGTAGAGCGAACGGGCCGCTCGGCCGGCAATCGCCATCGGACTGTCGGAGATTCTGTCCAGGTCTGTCAGCAGGTTCTTACGCAAGCGCTCCAATTCATGGTCGGGGAACGCCGAGTTCAAGACGACATCGCTCAGAATGTTCAGTGTGTCCTTCCAATTCGTTTTCAGGGAATCGCTGGATACCATCGCGTACTCACGATTGGCATGGTTACGGAGGTTGGTGCCCAGGAACTCCAGTTCTTCAGCAATCTGGATGCTGCTCCGGGTTCCGGTCCCTTCTGCCAGCATGCTTGCGGTGAGGCTAGCCAGCCCTGACTTGCTTTCAGGATCGTCCAACGCGCCACCGGACAGCACCAACCCAAATGCCACGACGGGAACGCCACTCTTTTCGAGGTGGACCACTTCCAGGCCGTTAGACAACTTCCCGCGTTTTGGAATCGGCGAGGTGAACCGAGGTTGCGCTGCAGGCGACGGAGTCGATGCGCGGTCCACCGATGAGGCGATTGTCTGACGGCTGGCTTCGGGGTGAACAGTCAATTTAACGACATTTCCACCAAGCAACGCTGCTGCTGCTCTGATCTCTTCAGGCTCGACAGCCATGTACCGGTCCACGTCGGTGTTAATCGCCTCTGGGTCTCCGGTGAGCGTGTTGTAGTAGTTAAGCTGGTCGGCTCGGCCACCAAAACCTCCGAACCGCTCCAACTGCATAATGTGACTTGTCTCAATGCGGTTCTTGGCCCTGGCAATCTCTGCCTCGGTCGGCGTCTCGGTCTTCAGTCTTTCGATTTCTTCAATGATAGCCGTTTCGATCTCCTCTGTGGAGTGACCAGGGTTCGCGGTGGCCTGAATCGTGAACTCGCCTGCAATTTCCTGGCCGTAGTCATAAACACTGATCTCACGCGCAATCCTGCGTTCGTAGACCAGGGACTTGTAGAGCCTAGAGCTTTTGCCTCCGCCGAGGATCGTCGCCAACAGGTCGGTCGGGGCTTGCAGTCGCGTGAAATTCGGATTGGTCGGCCAGTTCAGGTACAACCTTGACAGTTGCACGCTATCGGAGGTTGTGAGCGTAACTTGCCCGCTGAGCCTGGAATCCATGCGCCCAACTCTGTCGATTGACGGGCCTGCTGGGATGTCTCCAAAGTAGCTCTCCACCATCCTGCGAGTCGCCTCAGAATCGAAGTCGCCGACAATGGCGAGACTGGCGTTAGACGGTGAGTAAAATTTCGAGAAAAACGCTTTGATGTCGTCCAAGGACGCCGCGTCGAGATCCGCCGGGTCGCCAATAGTCGTCCAGTTGTACGGGTGAGGAGCGGGAAATAGGTTCGGCTGAATTATCATGGGAGCCATGCCGTAGGGTCGATTCTCATAGCTCTGGCGCCGCTCGTTTTTCACGACTTCGCGCTGAATCTCAAACCGGTCCTGGTCCAGAGCGTCCAGCAAGAATCCCATGCGGTCGGACTCCAACCACAATGCCAACTCGAGATAATTGGAAGGCACGTTTTCCCAGTAGTTTGTGCGGTCTGGGGACGTGGAACCGTTCAGGTTTGCTCCAACCTTTTGAAGCGGTTCGAAGTAGCTCTTGTTGTGGTGCTTCGAGCCTTCGAACATTACGTGCTCGAAGAGGTGGGCGAATCCGGTGCGTCCAGGCTCTTCATTCTGGGAGCCTACATGATACCAGAGGTTCACAGCCGCAACGGGCAATGAGTGGTCCTCAGACAGGATTACATCGAGACCATTTGAAAGGGTGAATTTATCGAAAGAGATAGAGACCATTAATCGCTCCGGACCGGATTTGGGGGATGTGCTGACTCCACGGCTCGACCTGTGGAATTATAGCACTTGGAAGACTGTAAACTCTCTGATTAATTTCTGCTGTAATCCCAACGATGCTGATTCCGGTCTGACGCCGTCAATTCGCTCTGGTGGCCCCCTTTGAAATTGCTTTATCGTTGCTCCATGTTATGCTTACCCAATAATTAACTTCTTCCGAACGCACACGCCAAGGCAGATGTATGACCGAAGATAAAAAAGTATTCGTGCTAGGGCAGAACCTGTTCTTTCTCCCTCGCATCATGAACGCGGCCAAACAGGCGGGTCTGACGATGAGGCTCACTAACACTGAGGCCGATTTCTGGAATGCGTACCAAGAGCAGGCCCCGACGTTGGCATTAGTCGACTTGGAGGGAGATCCTGATGTCTGGCCGAAGGTTTTAGAAGAACTTAAAACCCGGAACTCTGAAACGAAACTCGTCGCCTTCGGCCCTCACTCAGATATCAAAGGGATGGAACTGGCGCGGAGCCTGGGATGTGACCAGGTGTTGTCTAAAGGCGAGTTTAGTCGGGATATGCCGCGAGTCATCGCACAGTACGCCGATTCGACCGCTTAATGAACCCATTCTTGAAACGCCGCATCTGACTTGTGAAAGAAACACCTGATTGTGAGCCGGCCTCGTACGCATAGTCAAGAGGATGATTGGAGGCAAATATGTTGAACGTGTCATTTAGCGAAGAGGCGCTGGCGCATATCCAAAACAAAGGTGGCCGCGCAGCGCTGGACCTCATATGTATGTCCACATGATCGACTCGCATATCTGAGGTATCGGTCGATACCTACATTGGCAGCCGGAATACTTCGAATTACAGCATCGTGAAACAGGACGACGTCGAAGTGCTGGTTTCCAGAGCCATTGCGCCATTTGTGAGCAATGTTCACCTTGATTTGAAGAAGTTTCTGTTCATGCGGTCGCTAAAGGCAAAGTTGCAACTGCAAAATGGGATGGTAATAGCCACTTAAGACCCTTGCGAGCTAACTAAGAAACAAAACAGGGCAGATCAGAGATTGGTCTGCCCTGTTTTTGTTTACGTAAACATAGTACAAATCTACCTATGCGCTCCAAAAAGCGTGTGATAAACTGTCTTGAATTTGAATTCACACCCTCTGAATCCGCATTGGAAAATAACGAGGTCACAAGATGAATTGGCTCGACATTGCGCTCATCGTCATACTGGTTTTGGGACTATTATGGGGCATGAAGACCGGTCTCATCGGCGCGATCTTCACCGCAGTCGGCATCTTGGTAGGCTGGGTGTTGGCGGGACAAGTGGCCGACGACATCGGCGGGTTGTTTGAAAGTTCCCTCAACTCCGACACACTTGTGACTGTCGTTTCCTACGCGATAATCATCATAGCGTCCGTTGTGATAATCGGGTTCATTGGCAAGATCGCCAAGCCGATTCTCACCACCGCCACGTTGGGCATGTCTGGGATGGTCGACAAGCTGGGCGGACTGGCCTTGGGGCTGGTAATCGGCCTCGCCATCGCCGGCGTGTTCATCACAGGCATGGCACGATTCGCCTACAACTTCACAATCCAGACTCCTGGCGTGGAGGCAGTCGCGCCGGGCATCACTGGGACAGCAATTGGGGGCCAGGCCGCCGCTGCGACCGGAGCCTTGACCGACGCGCTTGGCGACGTCTCATTGCCTATCGTGGACGACAAAAAGCAAACGGTCGAGGATTCGCTCACCGAATCGACTATCGTGCCTATATTCATGGACATCCAAGGCGCGCTCCCAGCCGACGCTTTAGGGTTCATACCGGCAGACTTCGCGGTAGCCCTGGACATTTTGCAGGCTGAAATTAACGCTCTTGAAGCCGAGTAAGCCTCTTCGATGATGCCCAAGTTGCGATTTTGAGCTAAACTGATAACATGCCTGTGTGAGCGAAAGAACCTCTGCGCTCCGCAAGTTACAGTTGTGAGGAAACTCGGGCAACACGCCAATGGTTGAATGAGGCTCAATGACCGTGCAGAAGAACCACCTCGGTTGTTCGGGCTAATGTTGTTAGTGGATAAAGATGAATGGCACGGCGACAATCAACTCGCCTGTATTAGTGTTAAACCAGAATTACCAACCGCTCAACGTCTGCACCGTAAGACGCGCATTCGTGCTGATGGGACGCGGTAAAGCTGAGCTTGTCGCAAACGCCCTAGGGTTCATCCACAGCATCACCGAAGCGTTCCCTGCGCCGTCAGTTATCAGACTCTTCTATATGGTCAAACGTCCGGTTATGCGGCGACGTCTGTCACGACAGGCGATATTCTATCGTGATGGGTTCACCTGCCAGTACTGCGGGAAAAAATCCAAGCAGTTGACGCTGGACCACATCATTCCGCGCTCTCGCAATGGCAAGCATGTCTGGGAAAATGTGGTTAGCGCGTGCATCCCGTGCAACCACACGAAAGCGGGCTCGAGTCTCAAGGAGGCCAGAATGCGCCTGCTGACGAAGCCGACCACGCCACGCCCAAATCCCTACTATATGTTCCATCACAGGGAGATATTGGACGAATGGCTGCCCTTCATGCCCTGGCTGTCCTCATAGGGCTGGCGGAGGCGCAAGAGATCAATCGAAGTCAGGTTCAATTCGCTTCAGCGCCGGACTGAGCGGACCCTTCAAGTCAGAGTGCGCCACCTGACCCGGCGCAATGGCGACCCACCCCTCGCGTGGCCCGTCCTCGGTTTCCACGACAACTCTGTCTCCTGCTGAAAGAGATATTCCAGCCGAGTCGAAGTACTGGACTCGATCGTTTCGCTTGAATCTTACGCCTATGATTGTCGACATGAGTTGTGTTCCTGAGAGTTGAGTGATGGTGATTCGTGGATTCTGGTTCTAGCGACGGAGTCACGACTGAAGATTCACGCCGGCGAAATCACGACGTTTGGGACGGCCAACATTAGCTCCTCAATCGTCAGCCGAGAATTTACGTTGCGCTGTAGCAGGTCGATGGCACGTTGAACGGCCTTGACCGTAGCCGCAGCCTGGGATAGGGATGTACTGGCAGATGTGGACTGGAGCGCGGACAACCTCGAAACGTTCCACACCAGTTCCGGTTTGCCCTGTGAAATAACCATCACGTCGCGCCACCATCCGAGCCACAGGTCCAACTCTTCTAGTACTTCGGCCCTGCCCTGAGAGAAGCGACGAGCCAGTTGCTCCGCGTACTCAAATCGCGCCTCAAGCGAGGAAGCGACGGTCTGCTCTACTGCGTCGAGCCTGTCGGAGATGGCCTCGAGCATTTCTGGCTCCTGTGTCGCCTGAATCGCCCATCCTATTCGACCACCAGACATCCGGGCGACCTCTTCAGCCAACTGGCGGTCCGTGGTGTACAGCCGATAGAGATGGTCAGCAATGATCTCAGCGCCGATTGGGCGTAGGTCGATCCTACGACATCGTGAGAGTATTGTGGGAAGAACGTTTGCAGCATCGAGCGCCAACAGAATAATGACGACCTGATCGGGCGGCTCCTCAAGGGTTTTCAGCAGGCTGTTGGCTGCTTCTTCTCGGAGATTTTCCGCTCCATCGAAAATGACCACGCGAGATTTGCCCTCGTATGGCTTCAGGCTCACATCGCGTTGAACCTCGCGCACCTGGTCAATCGATATGACCGTCCTAAGACGCCCTGTGTCGCTGTCCTTTTCCAAGCCGATCACACGAACGTCAGGATGTAACTCATCTGTCACCCGACGGCACTGGCCGCAAACTCCGCAGGGCGGGTCGTCTCCAATGCAGTTCAATGCCCGCGCCATGTCCAACGCCAACGACATCTTGCCCACCCTGGACGCGCCGGTTATCAAAAATGCATGCGACATCCTGTTGTCGGTCAGCGCCTGGGATAGAGCGCTGACCGCCTTGTCGTGGCCCACTGTCTTCCACACAGCGCTACTCGTACCTCAACGCCTGGGCAGGGTAGATTCGCGATGCCTGACGCGCAGGCAGGAACGTGGTCAATAACGAGAACAAGTACGCCAGCGTCACGATCAACCCAATCTGGAACCACGGCATCGAGAATCTCAAGCCTGGAATCTGTTCGCCGATGAACGTCACCAGGTTGAACGCCAGTAATGTGCCTAGACCAACCCCAAGGAAGATTCCCAGCAACGCGATGAACGACGACTCCATCAGGAAACTTGCCAACACCATAGAACGCCGATAGCCGATGGCCCGCAGAACTCCAATCTGCTGGCGGCGCTCGACAACAGATCGCAGACTGATCACGCCCAGGGCCGCGATGCCAACCAGCAAGCCCGACGCCATGAACCCTTGCAGAAGGTTGTTAAGGGCCACATTGGCCTGACGGTCCTCTTCAAGCTCGTCTGCCAGCACTTGCGTCTCCAGGCCGTTAGCCAGGAACGCGGCTTCGAGGCTTTCTGCCGAAACTCCGGCGTCGACGCCTTCCCCAAGCCTGAAACGGTAGGTCGTCAGTGGCAGAGGATCAGGCGAAATTCCGTCCAGCGTGGCCTTGTCGAACATTATCACGCCGAACTGATCTGCGACCAAATCTAGAACTGCGATTATTGTGACCTTCGCCACCGCCCCGCTTCGGGGTTCGCGGATTTCGATTTCGGTGGCCGGCATCTCGTCATCTTCGATGAAGAACCCTTCCATCTTGAACTGGGGGCCGCCGATTATGAATCCGCCTCCGCCTCTAGCCGGCACTCCGATGCTATCGATCACACCCAGGGTCGGGTCTTCACGCAGCGCCTTCCAGATTCCCTCTTTGCCGTCTCCATAATCTTCTGCTGTGATTGCAAAGCCGTGTCCGGTTGCCTCAAGATAATCAGCAGTCGCGCCCCTGACGGTGTAGGACTTCCATTCCTGTTCTTCCGCGCCGATCTGACGGGCCTCTATCGGGAGCGTCGTGTAACCGCCGACTGCGTTGATGTTCCCGGCTTCGGCGCCCAGGAGTTCAGGCAGGTCGGCTTCGATGTCCTCGATCGGGTTGTTGTAACTGACGGTTGCAACGATGTCCCAGCTGCCTGTCACCGAATCAATATCCTCGAGAACTGTGTTGAACGAGCTAGTGAGCGAAGACATGACGATGAGAGTGAATATCACTAGCGCCAGCATCGCCAATGTGAGTCCGGTGCGAAGCCGCGAGTTAAGAGGATACGCGATGGCGGTCTTCAACGAGGGCCTGATCTTGGAGAACCGACCCAGCACGGCGGTAAGCGCGTTTGTGATGAGATCAGCGTTATATATGACGACCCAGACCGCCGCCGCCACCATGCAGATGCCGGATATGAAGAACATCTCGATGCTGGATTCCAGGTCTGGCACTATCCAGTCCAGCGAGTCGAACGGCACTCCCCAATACAAGATCAGGGCCAGGCCTATGAAGGTGTAGACGTTCCGGTCTTCCGAGTCGGATACGGTCGCCTCGCGTCTCATTGCCGCCTGCCTGACTGCCTCGAACGCCACAACGACAATTGACAGAGTGATCGTGAACAAATTGTCCAACGATATCCCGACTATCAGCCAGAACAGCGACACAGCGGCGACAACAACGGCAGTAAAGTTGCCTTGTTGGCGCGCATCCCAACCTCTATTCGCAAACAGTTTGCGAATCATCAAGCCTATGCCGATGATCGTCAACGTGGTTCCGATAGCGAATGGGGCGGCCTGGGTTACCACGAGTCCGAGCGCAGCCAGCAAAACGCCGAGGATAACCGTGAGCCAACCTGCGCCCAGTTCTGGCATCGCCGCTCGCACTAACGCCCACACGATGTCCACAATCCACACAAGGGGAAAACCGCGAACCGCGACCAAAGCAAGGTTGCCAAAGAAAGCGACTATACGAAGTTGAATTAAGGCCTTGAACGCCCGAACCAGATATATGAACGGTCTTACCAGCGCTCTGAGAACCATCCTCAAACGCGGCTCATGCGCTGATGCCGCAAAGGTGTCAGGCAGGTCTCGAATCGCCGACACGATGTTCAACCGGCTGGCCCGATAAGACGAGAAGAATACCGTAATGAACGTCAGCACGACTCCGATGCAGTATGAAACCACGAAGCTCTGCCACCGGTATTGGCGGACTAGTTCAAATCCATCGTCATCGCTGGCGAATATGCTCGCCATGATGGTGACTAGCACCAACCCGACCACGATGCCCAACAAAGCGCCCACAAGCGCAGACATCAAATCGTAGGCCAGCCCTTCATAGACAAAGGACTGGATGAGGTGTCGTCGTTTCATGCCCACAGCGCGCGCAATGCCCATTTCGGGTTTTCGCTCGGCGGCCAGCATGACGAATATCAAGAATATGAGCATCACTCCGGCCATCATCGAGAACAGGCCGAACACGATGAAGATGGACATGATTCCGCTGGCAATGGTGGCGGACAGATCCAACAGGTCGGCTTTGATATCCTGCACGGTCAGGATACGCAGGCGGAGAAATCGCTCGAAAATTCCGGTGAATCTCGCTTCGTCGTCCAGTGACTCGACGGCCAGCAGGACTTGAGCCGCTACCTGGTCGTCAGCCATCAGAGAAATCAATCGGTCGTCCATGCCATCAGCCGCGAGGAGTTCTGCCAACTCCAGAACATCGTCTTTCTGCCCCTGGGACAGCCTTTCGGTGCGAAGTTCGAGCGCCGCAATTGTAGCCGGATCGTTCAACAGTCGTTTCAGTTCCTGAGCAACATCGTTGTCAGTTAATAGAGATCGCAGTTTCTCGGTCACCTCTTCGCTCAAGTCCGCTCCGCTCTCGGCGTCGCCCTTGTTAGAAACCACGATGCTATTTATCTGGTTTGGTTTGTTGAATATCTCCTGAGCTTGAGTCAACGAAATCAATGTTGTTTCGTCGTCGCCTGCCACGCCGCCGCCTTCAACGATGCCGGCGACCCAGAGCGTGACATTCCCGCTCTGAAGGAACAGTTCAAGCTGGTCGCCTACAACTGCTCCCAGTTCCTCAGCCGCGGTTTTATTCAGGAACACGTCAGCGCCCGTTAGCGCAATCGGGTTCGCCGTGGAACCGTCAATCGCTAGCAGAGGGCCAAACACGCCAAGATTTCCTGGATCGAAGGCGGCGATGTTCATGAGGCCGACGCTCTTTTGCTTGCCCGGATTGGCGACGGGAGCGCGCTCGGCGATCATTGGCAACATACCGTCAATAGCGTCAAAATCGGACAGTTCCGCGCGCAGTGTGTCAAAGCGTTCTTCGGGGAAGTAAGGACTGCTGCCTGTGAGGCCCAGGTTGGCGCCCTGATTGGCAGTCAGAATCTCATCTATCTCGACGAGTCCCTTGACAACTTCGTTGCGGATACTGTGGCTGATTGTGTCGCCCGTGCCCAGAGCCGAGGATATGATCAGCGTGCTGAGCATCAGCCCTACGACGATCAACGCCGTCTGTGCTGGACGGCGAGGGATGTTCCGAAGGCCTATCTTGAAGATGATCCGATTCAGAAGAGCAAGGAAACCGACAGACAGCACGATCAAGCCAAACCCGATAGACACCGCTATAACGATGTAGGTCATATCCAGGCCGAAAATCTCTCGCAAGCCAGCCTACCTATTTATTAGTCTTGTTATCGTTTTTTCAAACGAGCCTGATCTTTGTCGCCAATGAGTTCTCTGATGGCGTCCGCGGCAATCCAACGGGCAGCGCGGGTGCCTCTTTTTTGGATATCGCCCGCAGTATCGATTGCCGCCTGATTCAGCACAATACTCCGCTTGCCGATGCTCCGCAACGCCCAGTTGACAGCCTTCTTCACGAAATTACGGTCGTCGTCGGACTCGCGGTCAATGATCGGAAAAAACTTCAGGAAATTTCCGTCAGGAGCGCGTTTGTCATGAACAACCAATCCCGCCATCAACACGAAGCCGTCTCTTTTGACAAACTCCTCGTTTCGTTCGCTCCACTCAACAGCTTTATCATAAGCGAAGGCCGTCTGGCGAAACAGGCCAAAACACGCGGGATCTGTGACGGCCCAAGAATCGAAGTCAGACGCCCAGTCTTCCATCTGTGACTCATCGATCCTGGCTGGAACATCAACCATATATGCCAGGTGGCGGGCATCCGAAATTCCAGACTCCCAACGCTCAAGCGCCAACGAATGATCTTTCCCGATCTGGCGAACGATACCGCGAAGGACGGGAGTCTTGATCCCATATGATTTTGCCACGTTGATGCCAACGCGGGTCATCTCTCGATGGGCGTCAGGATCGGCCGGAGAGGCCAATTGCTCTTGAACCTGCGCAGTGGTCATGCTGTGCTGAAATCTGAAGCGTAAAGCGCGTCCAGTTGTTTCATCACATCATCCGACAACGGTCCCATGTCGACAGCAGCCACCGCCTCGTCGATGTGATCCAGTTGACCGAACCCCACCAGCGCTCCCGACACCCCGGGGTTCATCAGCGCGAACCGGATGGCGGTCTGAGCAGGCGTACCTTCCTGATCTCCGAGAGCAGCGTTGACCTTTTGCGCTCGCAGGAAGTCCGCCTCTCCGCCAGAGCCAGGAGACAACCCGGCGGCAGGCCCAGTGTTCTGCACTCCAGCCACCGCGCCGGCTGCCAGCACCCTGATGTTCAGTATGCCGACGCCTCGCTCTTGGGCAAGGCCAATCATGTTGCCATAGTCGTGAGCCGAGAATCCGTCGGGAACGGGTCGGCCAGCGCTGGGATTGAGCAGGTTGTGATACGTCTGCACCGAATCGAAGTGTCCACTCTCGATCATCTGGTGGATACAGTTGGTGTCTCCAAATCCCGTGAATCCGAAGAAGTCACACAGTCCCTGCTCCCGCAACCGCTCGAATCCGGCGATCACGCCGTTGTCTCCGAGAACATCGTCCAGCGAGATCGAGCCGCGCATCGTCCCGCGTTCGTTGGTGACAGCAGTGTGCAGTTGGAACAGGTTCACACGTTCGCGCTGAAGACGCTGTAGGCTGGCTTCCATCGAGCGCTGAATTTCGCTAGTAATATCTCCGAGATGCTCCAGGCCGATTCGCACTTTAGTCGACAGGTACGGGTCGGCGTCAAGCTCCTTCAGAATCCAACCGAGATTCTCCTCGGACTGGCCGTCGCCGTAACTGGCCGCGGTGTCGATCCAGTTTATGCCGTAGTCGAGACCTCGTCGAACGGCCTCGATACGAGTGTCACGGTCGGTCTGGAATACGACTCCGCCCACAGCCCCCGCGCCAAACACAATCTCAGAAATATCGATACCGGTCGAGCCGAATTTCCTGTACTTCATGTCTCTGCCTCGCCTTCAGGTCACATTCATGTGCTTGCCGCATGTTATCAAAAGCCCTGGCAGCATGGATTGACGCTCCACGACTAACGATGCCGAGATTTCAGCATTTTACAAGATGGGATCATCTCGCGGAGATCAGACGGCCCGTAGGCGCGCAATTGATTGAATTTAGTCACAGCGAGATTTCTGTATATTGTGAAGTGGAAGCCTCGCCAGTCCGTCTGATGGGCCTGAGAACATCGGCATCAATGGCACGAGGCTAATAATCCGCTTTCTTCCGCCAAAACAACTCCAGTATCATTAGCTTTATCAGTTTTCTCTCCGACGTTAGCGAAAGGAAACCAGATGAGACAACGCAGTTACGGCAGGGACACAGGACTGACCCTGCGAATAATGTTCACCATGTTCATGCTTGGAATTGTATGGGTGGTGTTCATGGGCCTGCTTTTTGGGGCCGGCTCTCAAAGGCAATAGCATGGCGAAACTGTTCTCCAGCCATCCAACGACGGGAAAACGGATCGAAAAGCTACAGGAAATGCATAGAGAGATGGACAGAGGCTTCTCTTTCCGAGCGTAAGGGCAACCAACTACGAAAACGAGGCAACACGCATTGGGATTCTTCACAGGCCTGTTCGGGCGAACCAAGATAAAGAACGCTGACAGGGAGAAATTCTTCTCCATAATCGGAGCCGCCGACGAGATTCAGGGAAGCTCCGACATCAAACTGATGGGCAAAGCAGGGATCGTGATGAACCCGGCAGAGTCACAGTATTTCGACAGGCTTAACTCCGAGATTCTCCCCTTGATGGAAATAAGCGGCAGATCGACAGGCGTGCGACATGAAATAATCGATGATGAGTTCGGCACGCGCTGGGTGGCGCTGGATGATCCGGATTTCGAGGACATCGTGACCACGCTGCACCTGATCGGCGAGGCCGTGGCAGATCACGGGTTCGGAGATCGCCTTCTGGCATCGGTCTTCGCTTTCGAGTTCCAGCGCCAACAGGTTTACTGGGTTTATAATTACAAGACCGGAAAATTCTACCCCTTCGTCCCCAATGGCCCACGGAAGCGTGACAACGCCACCGAATTGCGATTGGGCGAGATCATGAAGGAACAGAAACTGCCAGTGGAGCGCAAGCTGGAGAACTGGTACGCCCTGTGGGGAATCCCGTTCTAGCCGTATCTAGGCATCTACGGGATTAACGAAATCATCGAAAAGTCGTAGGGGCGGGTTTCAAACCCGCCCTTACTGATTCTCGCTAATAACTGCTTAAAATTGTGGCCCCGACCATGAAACGTTAATCTGGCAACAATCCTTCGCCGACGAACATTTCTTCTGCTTCAATAAGCGTGATGTCTGGCTCTGGAAGCACGAGGTCCGATTCCACAAGTTCGTCAACAGGCAAAAGTGTACCGTTGTTGCGGACCAGGTCTAACATCTCTTTGAGAAGCTTCTCGAACTGAGGTTCGTCTTCTAGTTCCACAGCCTCAACCAGCTTATTGTCAACGTCATTGAGGTCGTCGATAAAGGCGCCTGGCAGGTTGTACTGCCCTTCTGAGGGTATTCGGACTATCATCAGCTTATCCTCCTGGGAGCGCGCGCTTGTCGTCGGCCGGCGGCAATCCCGCTCGGAGGGCAGCCAGTTCATCCTCAACATTCTGAGAGGCGGTCAATTCGGCAAGCTCCTTGCTCAGCGGGTCTGAACTTGTGCCTGAAACATCGTCAAGAACACCCAGGTCAGCCAATTCGTCGATGGCGCCTGCCTTGGCCCTCATAGTCTCGGTTTTGGCTTCGGCTCGTTCCACCGATAGCTGAACGTCGCCCATCTCTTCGGATAAGCCGTTCAGAGCCGACCCGATACGCACCTGAGCCTGCGCCGCGCTGTACTGGGCTTTGATGATCTCTTTCTTGGACTTGAAAGCTTCAACCTTCTGCGCGAGTCGTTGTTCGGACTGCGTGAGCTTTTCTTGCTCACCCTCAAGCTGAGTTATCTGTGCGTCGAGACCGTCAAGCTCGATCATTGCGGCCTGTTTGCGCTGAAGCGCCATACGCGCCAAGTCTTCCCGTCCTGCGGCTAGGGCCTGTCGGGCCTGGTTATCCACCGTGGCAATGTTGGTTTTGACCTTCTCAGCCTGTAGCTGGAGCCGACGTTTCGCGGTCACCATCTCGACGATGCCGCGCTTGACATTCTGGAGCATCTTTCTCTGCTCATCGTAGGCATAGTCCAACTGCTCATTGGGATTCTCTGCTGAATCCAGTAGTCGGTTCATCTTGGATTTAACTATTGTTGACATCCTGGATAGGACACCCATCTATTTGCCTCCAATTCGTATGATTTTGATAGCGGTGGTGACTAGAACTGGCTTGAGCTTTACTTGTTCCCGCTGAAAACTTGGAGGAGACCAACCACGCCCATAATCACGCCTATTATCACGAATATCCATTTAATAAAGTCCAACAGTCCCTCTACGAAGTTCGACCCTATAAATAGACCGAACAACGCCAGGAAAATTCCTGCTAACAGTAGGCCACTGCCTCCAACCTTGTTCATTGCTGCTCCTTGATAAGGTACGAATTATTTGACCGTCATTTTTACAAGTATCTTAACCGAGAAACTATGGTTGCGAAAGCGCAAACGGATTACCGAAATATGCAAACATTCACTAGAATTATCGGTTCGACAAGCATATATTACGATAGCCAGCCCTGATGGTCGAGCAAATAAGGAGGGATTCAAGAATTGGCCAAAGACCCGAATATGTCACCTTCCCAATATCAGACGTCCCACGAGGAGAACATCAAAATCCCCATGCGATACGGCACGACGCCGCGAGCCGATATCACCAGACCCGAAGCGGAAAGGCGGTTTCCTGTGCTGTCGGAACGCACACTTTACAACAAGGAAATCGGCTCAGGGAACGCCGTCGGCGCTGCTGAGTATTTCGCCTCTAGGGGTTATGTCGTAATTATACAGGACGTGAGCGGCCGGTTCGCATCAGAGGGCGACTTCTACCCATTCCTCGACGACGGAACGGGGATCAACCGCGACGGCTACGACACTGTTGAATGCCTGGCTGACCAACCGTGGTCCAATGGCAGAATCGGGACCATCGGAGGCTCACACTCCGGCGCAACCCAGTGCCGCAACGCCCTATGCCGCCGCCACACCTTCAAGCGATATTCATCCGCGAATCCTAATCAGACTACTACGATTAATGGGTGTACAGAGGCGGCGC